>NZ_JBDIUY010000020.1:0-140356 GCF_040212315.1 Brevibacterium litoralis
ACGACGAGGCGCCCTGCACTTCCGATGGAAGTGCAGGGCGCCTCGTGTGCGTGGTGCTGTGTGGAGCGCTCCGGACCGTCAGGCGGTGAAGCGGATGACGAGTCCGAGGAGGACGATGCAGGCGACCCAGACGATCGCGACGAGGGTGGTGAACCGGTTGAGGTTGCGCTCGGCCACCCCGGAGGAACCGAGGTTGGAGCTCATGCCGCCGCCGAACATGTCCGACATGCCGCCACCCTTGCCCTTGTGCATGAGGATGAGCAGCGTGAGGAAGACGCTCGCGAGGATGAGGACGACCGTGAGGGTCCAGGAGAGAATGGTCACGAAGTCACATTCCTGTCGTGGTGGGGTGCGTTGTCGGTTCAGCGCCCGAGTCTACTACGCGCGAATCCTCCCGGCTGACGCGGTGGTCCGCCGGGAGGGGTCTCGCGTGGAGCCTCGCGAGGACGGGAGTGATCTCAGGCGCCGAGGGCGTTGCGGGTGAGCTGTGCGAAGCCCTCGGGATCGAGGCTCGCACCGCCGACGAGGGCGCCGTCGACGTCCTCATCGGCCAGGATCTCCGCGACGTTCTCCGCCTTGACGCTGCCGCCGTAGAGGAGCCGGGCGGCCTGCGCGAAGTCCGCGCCGTGGGACTCCGTGAGGGCCTCGCGGATCGCCCGGCACATCTCGGCGGCGTCGGCCGCGGTGGCGGTCTTGCCCGTGCCGATGGCCCACACCGGCTCGTAGGCGACGACGAGCCCGGCGAGCTCCTCCGCGCCACGACCGGCGAGTGCCGCCCGCAGCTGGTCGAGGACGACGGCCACGTGGTCGCCCGCCTCGCGGGTCTCCAGGGACTCGCCGACGCACAGGATGGGCGTGAGGCCGTGTTCGTAGGCCGCGGCGATCTTGGCGGCGACGACCTCGTCGGTCTCCGCGTGGTACTCGCGGCGCTCCGAGTGGCCGACGACCACGTAGGTGCAGCCCAGGCGCTGGAGGAAGGCGCCGGGGACCTCACCGGTGTACGCACCGGAGGCGTGGACCGAGAGGTCCTGGGCGCCGTAGGCGAGCTCCATCTTCTCGCCCTGGACGAGCGTCTGGACGCTGCGCAGGTCGGTGAAGGGCGGCAGGACCGCGACCTCGACGGCCGACAGGTCGACCTTCGCATCGGTGAGGGCCCAGGAGAGCTTCTGGACGGTCTGGATCGCCTCGAGGTGGTCGAGGTTCATCTTCCAGTTGCCCGCGAGCAGCGGGGTGCGGTGGCTCATGTGAGCTCCCTTCTCGTTCGGGGGACGCCGGGCGGGTGTCGCGCTCAGGCGCCGAGGACGGTGAGGCCGGGCAGTTCCTTGCCCTCGAGGAACTCCAGCGAGGCACCGCCACCGGTGGAGATGTGCCCGAACTGGTCGTCGGCGAACCCGAGGTTGCGCACGGCCGAGGCGGAGTCGCCACCACCGACCACGGTGAGGCGACCCTCGGCGGGGCCACCGTGGGCGGTGGTGAGCGCCTCGGCGACGGCGCGGGTGCCACCGGCGAAGGCGGGGAACTCGAAGACGCCCATGGGGCCGTTCCAGAACACGGTCTCGGCGCCCTTGATGACCTCGGCGTAGGCCGCGGCGGACTCCGGACCGATGTCGAGGCCGAGGCCGGAGGCGCCGGCCGGCGAGGACTCCATGTCGGTGGCCGGGACGACCCAGTGGTCGGCATCGGCGGCGAAAGCGGAGGCGACGACGATATCGGTGGGTAGGACGATCTCGACGCCCTTCTCGGCGGCCGTGGCCAGGTAGCCCTTGACGGTGTCGATCTGGTCGGTCTCGAGCAGGCTCGCGCCGACGGCGTGGCCCTGGGCGGCGAGGAACGTGAAGACCATGCCGCCGCCGATCACGAGGGTGTCGGCACGCTCCAGGAGGTTGGCGATGACGCCGAGCTTGTCGGAGACCTTCGACCCCCCGAGGACGACGACATAGGGGCGGGCGGGGTCGGTGAGCAGACGCTGCGACACCTCGACCTCGGCGGCGACGAGGCCACCGGCGTAGTGCGGCAGGAGCGTGGCCACGTCGTAGACGCTCGCCTGCTTGCGGTGGACGACACCGAAGCCGTCGGACACGAAGACGTCCGCCAGGCCCGCGAGCTGCGCGGCGAAGGCGCGGCGCTCGGCCTCGTCCTTCGAGGTCTCACCGGCGTTGAAGCGCAGGTTCTCCAGCAGGAGGATCTCGCCGTCACCGAGGGCGGCGGCCTTGGCGGTGGCGTCCTCGCCGACCGTGTCGGTGGCGAACTGCACCGGGCGGCCCACGGCGTCGGCCAGTGGCTGGACGACCGGGGCGAGCGAGTACTTCTCCTCCGGGACACCCTTGGGGCGGCCGAGGTGCGCCATGACGATCACCTTCGCGCCGGCCTCGGCGAGGGCACGGAGGGTCGGCGCCGAGGCGAGCACACGACCGGCGTCGGTGATCGTCGTGCCGTCGAGCGGGACGTTGAGGTCGCTGCGGACGAGGACGCGCTGACCGGCAAGCTCGGCCGGGTTGTCGAGGGTCTTCATGACTGCCTTTCGGTACGACGACGTCCGGTGGCCCACCCGCACGCGGACACCCGCGCGGGGTGCGCGGATACCCGGGTGCGGGCGGGGCCACCGGACGTGGACGGAGCGGACTTCACGGCACCGAGCCTATCGGAAACCGCGGCGGGAGGGACCGCCCCGAAGACGGGTCGCAGGAACGGGTCAGAGACCGGTGCCCGCGAGGACGGCCATGTCGACCAGCCGCTGCGAGTAGCCCCACTCGTTGTCGTACCAGGAGAAGACCTTGTACTGGTCGCCGAGCTTGCGGGTGAGCAGCGAGTCGAAGATCGACGAGTGGTCGTTCATCACGATGTCACTGGAGACGATCGGGTCCTCGGTGTACTCGAGGATGCCCTCGAGCTCGCCCTCGGCGGCGGCCTTGATCGCGGCGTTGATCTCCTCGACGGAGGTCTCCTTCTCCGGGACGAAGGTGAGGTCGACGACCGAGCCGGTGATGACGGGGACGCGGATGGCCAACCCGTCGAGCTTGCCCTTGAGCTGCGGCAGCACCTCGGTGACGGCCTTGGCCGCACCCGTCGAGGTCGGCACGATGTTCTGGGCGGCGGCACGGGCGCGGCGCAGGTCACCGTGCGGACCGTCGACGAGGTTCTGGTCGGCGGTGTAGGCGTGGACGGTCGTCATGAGACCGCTCTTGATGCCCACGGTGGCGTCGAGGACCTTGGCGACCGGTGCCAGGCAGTTGGTCGTGCACGAGGCGTTCGAGATGATGTGGTGCGCGGCCGGGTCGTACAGGTCGTCGTTGACGCCCATGACGAAGGAGCCGTCGATCCCCTTGCCGGGGGCCGACAGGACGACCTTCTTGGCACCGGCGTCGATGTGGGCCTGCGCCTTGTCGCGGTCGCGGAACACGCCGGTGGACTCGACGACGACGTCGACGTCGACCGCGTCCCACTTGAGCTCGTGGGGGTCCCGGATCGAGGTCGCGCGGATGCGGGTGCCGTTCACGGTGAGCGACTCGTCGTCGAACTCGACCGTGCCGGGGAACCGGCCCCAAGTGGTGTCGTACTTGAGCAGGTGGGCGAGGTGGGCGTTGTCCGTCAGGTCGTTGATCGCGACGACCTCGATGTCGTGGTCGCCTTCGAGGGCCTGGCGGAAGAACGAGCGACCGATGCGTCCGAATCCGTTGATACCTACGCGAACCGTCATGACCGGATCCTCCATTGGGGGTTCTGGGGTGCCAGGTGTACTGGCGTGTGTCGGGGGACATCAGGGGGAACGTCCCACTGACTCCAACAATTCCCCACATGATCGAACTTGTCCAGACCCTGAGGTGAGTTCCACCACGTGAATCACGACACCCTCCGCCCGGGTGTTTCAGGCCCGTGGACGGAGGGTGTCGGGAAGGTTGCGAAAGGATGGGTTCAGGCCCGCCGGGATCACACCGGGTGCCCGCCGGGATCACTCGGCGTCGAGCATCTCCTGCGTGAGTTCGGAGTCCGTGCCGGGGATGCCCAGCTCCTCGGCCCGCCGGTCGGCCATGGCGAGCAGCCGCCGGATCCGGCCGGCGATCGCGTCCTTGGTCATCGGCGGCTGCGCGGCCTGGCCGAGTTCCTCCAAGGAGGCCTGCTTGTGGGTGAGCCGGAGATCACCGGCGTACTTGAGGTGGTCGGGGATGTCCTCGCCCAGGATCTCCATGGCGCGTTCGACCCGGGCGCCGGCGGCGACGGCCGCCCGCGCCGAGCGACGCAGGTTCGCGTCGTCGAAGTTCGCCAGGCGGTTGGCGGTCGCCCGCACCTCGCGGCGCATGCGACGCTCCTCCCAGGCCATCCGCGCGTCGGTCGCACCCATGGCGGTGAGCAGATCACCGATCGCCTCGCCGTCGCGGATCGCCACCCGGTCGACGCCGCGGATCTCCTTGGCCTTCGCCGTGATGCCCAGGCGCCGGGCGGACCCGGAGAGCGCCAGCGCGGCCTCGGGTCCGGGGCAGGTGACCTCGAGCGCGGTGGAGCGACCGGGTTCGGTGAGCGACCCGTGGGCGAGGAAGGCACCCCGCCAGGCGGCCTTCTGGTCCTCCAGGGAGCCGTTGACGACGGCGGCCGGCAGACCGCGGACCGGGTGACCGCGGCCGTCGACGAGACCTGTCTGACGGGCCAGCGCCAGACCCTCCCGGGCGACCCGGACGAGGAACCGGCTGCTCTTGCGCAGACCGGCCGGGGCGATCACGACGATCTCCGCGGTCTGGCCGTAGAGGGACTTGATCTCCGCGCGCAGTCGCCGGGCGACGGCACCCGTGTCGACTTCCGCCTCGACGACGATCGAGCCCGCCATGAGATGGAGGGAGTTCGAGAACCTCAACAAGGACGACACCTCCGCCTTCCGGGCCGAGGTCCGTGTGACCTCCAGCCGGGCGAGTTCGTCCTTCACCTGCGCGGTGAGCGCCATCCCTTGTCCCCTTCTTCCGTGGTCCCGGTGCCGCCGGGGGCCCGCCTCACCACTGTTCGTCGACGGTGAGCCCGGCCTCGAGCAACATGTCACGGTAGCACGCGGCGAGCTTGAGACTGTCGTGCGCCTTGGGCCGGCGTGAGGCAAGGGGCCTTGTCCACAGCCGAGCTCCGAACAGATCCTGCGTGACCCGTTCCAGGTCCGTCTCGCCGGCCGCGGCCGCCTCGTCGGCGAAGACGTGGTCGAAGGCGAGATCCGGGGCGTGCTGGTGCAGGCCGACGAGGTGGTCGGCGAGGCTCATCCCACGGGTCTCCCCCTCCGCGCCCGGCAGGTTGAGGGTGAGGGTGCGGATCCCCGTCGAGGTGACGATCGCCTCGGCGAGGTCGGGCACGAGCAGGTGGGGCATGACGGAGGTGTACCAGGAGCCGGGACCGAGGTTGAGCACCTCGGCGTCGCGGACGGCGTCGAGGGTCTCCTCGCGTGCCGGTGGATCCGCCGGCACGAGGCGCACGGCGTCGACGTGCCCGGGCGTGGCGGCCAGGCAGGACTGCCCCTCGACGACCTGCGCGGTGTCCGCGCCGTGCGGGCGCACGTCGCCCTCGATGGACAGGGGCAGGGACGACATGGGCAGCACCCGGCCGTGTGTGCGCAGCAGGCCACCCATGAGGTCGAGCCCGTCCACGTGGTCGCCGAGCTTCTGCCACAGGGCGGCGATGAGGAGGTTGCCGACCGCGTGGTCGTGGAGCGGACCGTCGGAGACGAACCGGTGCTGAATGACGTCGCGCCACGTCCGGCCCCACTCGCCGTCGTCGCACAGGGCCGCCAGGGCCATGCGCAGGTCACCGGGCGGCAGACCACCCATCTCCTCGCGCAAGCGGCCCGAGGAGCCACCGTCGTCGGCCACGGTGACGACGGCCGTGAGGTTCTCCGTGAGCAGGCGGAAGGCGCGCAGCGCGGTGTAGAGGCCGTGTCCACCACCGAAGGACACGATGCGCGGTCCCACGCCGTCGCGGGCCCGCCGGGGGCGGACGACGGGGAGTTCCTCGGTGCGGGGCCCGGTGGCGACCCGCGGTGCGGACGCCGGCATGTCACTCACGTCCGAGGTCCCGGTGGCGGACGTTGACGCGCGCGTGGATCCGGTCGGACAGGCGCCGGGCGATCTGTTCGGTGATCGCCACCGACCGGTGCTTGCCACCGGTGCACCCGATGGCGACGGTCGCGAAGGTCCGGTTCTCGTTCTGGTATCCCTCGACGACGACGTCGAGCGCACTCAGGTACCGGTCGACGAAGGTGAGCGCCCCGGGCTGTGAGAGCACGTAGTCGGCCACCTCGACGTCCTGGCCCGTGTGTCCGCGCAGATGGGGGATCCAGTAGGGGTTCGGCAGGAACCGGACGTCGACGACGTGGTCGGCGTCCATCGGGATCCCGTACTTGAATCCGAAGCTCATGACGGTGAGCCGCAGCGTGGGGCGGCCCTCCTCCCCGAAGGCCTCCCGGACCTCGGCGGAGAGCTGGTGGACGTTGAGGTCGGAGGTGTCGACGACGATGTCCGCCCGGTCCCGCAGGGCGCCGAGAGCCTGACGCTCGGCCGTGATCCCGTCGGTGAGCGTGCCGTCGCCCTGCAGGGGGTGCGGACGCCGGACCGACTCGAAGCGGCGGACGAGCACCTCGTCGCTCGCGTCGAGGAACAGCACCCGGATCCCGATCCCCTGGTCCTGGTAGTCGAGGAGGACCTTCTCCAGTTCGTTGAACATCGCCCGACCCCGCACGTCGGCGACGACGGCCACCTTGGGCAGTGAGCCCTCCGCGCGGGCCACGAGCTCGACGAGCGGCGGGATCATGGCCGGTGGCAGGTTGTCCACCACGTACCAGTCCATGTCCTCCAGGGCGTTCGCGGCCGTGGAGCGGCCGGCCCCGGACATCCCCGTCAACAGGAGGATCTCCAGGCCGGAGGTGTCGGTACCGTTCATGGGGTCGGGCCTTCCGGTCGAGGGGTGCGCGTCACACCCCTACGTTACCGGTCGCCAGGTGCGCGTGGATGCGGGCGGCCAGCGCCGGACCCACCCCGGAGACCTCCTGGAGGTCCTCGACGGAGGCGGCGCGCATCTTCTTCACCGAGCCGAAGTGGCGGAGGAGCGCCTTGCGCTTGGCCTCGCCGAGCCCGCTGATCTCGTCGAGCACGCTCGTGCGCATGGAGGCTCCGCGGCGCTTGCGGTGGTAGGAGATCGCGAAGCGGTGGGCCTCGTCGCGGATGCGCTGGAGCATGTAGAGACCCTCGGAGTTGCGTGGGAGGACGACGGGGAATTCGTCGTCGGGGACCCACACCTCCTCCAGACGTTTGGCCAGACCCACGACGGAGACGTCGCGGATGCCCAGGTCCTCCAGGGCCCGGACCGCGGCGTGGACCTGCGGGAGGGCGCCGTCGACGACGAGGAGCGAGGGCCGGTAGCCGAACCGTTCGTCCGGCTCCTCCGAGGCCAGCGACTCCAGATAGCGGGAGAACCTGCGGGAGACGACGTCGTACATGGAGGTCGTGTCGTCGCGGGCGGCGTCCCCGTGGACGGCGAAGTGCCTGTAGTCCTTCTTCTTCGGCAGCCCGTCCTCGAACACGACGAGGGACCCCACGACGTCCTGGCCCAGGGTGTGCGAGTTGTCGATGCACTCGATGCGCAGGGGCGCCTCGGGCAGGAACAGCGCCTCCTGGATCTCCTGGAGCGCCTGGGAGCGGGTGGTGAGGTCGGAGGCCCGGCGGGTCTTGTGGAGGACGAGGGCCTGCTCGGCGTTCTTCCGCACCGTCTCCATGACGGCCTTCTTCTCACCGCGCTCGGGCACGCGGACGGTGACCCGGGACCCGCGGAGGCCCGACAGCCAGTCGGTGACGGTGTCGAGGTCCTCCGGGAGCGCGTCGACGAGGATCTCCTTGGGCACCGCCTCCGGCTCGACCCCGGTGTACGCCTGCTTGAGGTAGTCGGCCACGAGCTCCGGGGTGCCGACGTCCTGCATGCGTTCGACGATCCACCCGCGTTCCCCGCGGATCCGGCCGCCCCGGACGTGGAACACCTGGACGGAGGCCTCCAACTCCTCGGAGACCATCGCGAAGACGTCCGCGTCGGCGCTCACCGAGAGGACGACGGCGGACTTGTCGAGGACCTTCTGCAGGGCCTGCAGCTCGTCCCGGACGCGGGCGGCGCGTTCGTAGTCGAGCTCGGCGGCCGCGGCCGCCATCTCCTCCTTGCGGGCGGAGATGAAGGTCCCGGTGTCGCCCGACATGAAGTCGACGATGTTCCGGGCCAACTGCTTGTGGGCTTGCGGGGAGATCTCGCCCACGCAGGGCGCGGCGCACTTGTCGATGTACCCGAGCAGGCAGGGCCGACCGCTGCGCTCGGCGCGGCGGAAAACGCCGGGGGCACAGGTGCGGATCGGGAAGGCCTTGAGGAGCAGGTCGAGCGACTCCTTGATCGCCCACACCTGCGCGAAGGGGCCGAAGTACTTGACGCCCGGCCGGCGCTTGCCGCGGGTGACGAAGGCGCGCGGGAACTCGTCCTTGATCGTCACGGCGAGATACGGGTACGACTTGTCGTCGCGGAACATCACGTTGAACCGCGGGTCGAACTCGTTGATCCACGTCCACTCCAGCTGGAGCGCCTCGACCTCGGTGTTCACGACGGTCCACTCGACCGAGGCGGCCGTGTGGACCATCGTGAAGGTCCGGGGGTGCAGGCCGGCGGGGTTGGCGAAGTACGAGTTCAGCCGGTTGCGCAGGTTCTTCGCCTTGCCGACGTAGATGACCCGCCGGTCCGCGTCCCGGAACTTGTAGACGCCCGGCTGCGTGGGGATCTCCCCCGTCGCCGGACGATAGGTGCTGGGATCCACTGCCGAGAACCCCCTCAGCGGCGGTCGAGCATGCGCGCCAGGAACTCACCGGTGTGGGAGCCCGCCACCGTGGCGACGTGCTCCGGCGTGCCGGTGGCGACGACCGTGCCGCCGCCGCGGCCGCCCTCCGGGCCCATGTCGATGATGTGGTCGGCACTCGCGATCACGTCGAGGTTGTGCTCGATGACGATCACGGTGTTGCCCTTCTCGACGAGGCTCTGGAGCACCGAGAGCAGCTTGCGGATGTCCTCGAAGTGCAGACCGGTGGTCGGCTCGTCGAGCACGTAGACGGTGCGCCCGCGGGTACGCTTCTGGAGTTCGGCCGCGAGCTTGACGCGCTGGGCCTCACCACCGGAGAGCGTGGTCGCCGGCTGGCCCAGACGGACGTAGCCCAGGCCCACCTCGACGAGGGTGCGCAGGTAACGGGCGATCGAGGGGACGGCCTCGAAGAACTCGGCCGCCTCGGCGATCGGCATGTCGAGGACGTCGGCGATGCTCTTGCCCTTGAAGTGTGCCTCGAGCGTCTCCCGGTTGTACCGGGCTCCCTCGCAGACCTCGCAGGGGACGTAGACGTCCGGCAGGAAGTTCATCTCGATCTTGATCGTGCCGTCGCCGTGGCAGTTCTCGCAGCGCCCGCCCTTGACGTTGAAGGAGAAGCGGCCGGGCTGGTAGCCGCGGATCCGGGCCACCTCCGTCTCGGCGAACAGCTGCCTGACCTTGTCGAACACCCCGGTGTACGTGGCCGGGTTGGACCGTGGGGTCCGGCCGATGGGCGACTGGTCGACGTGGATCACCTTGTCGAGCTGGTCGATGCCGGTGATCCGCTTGTGCCGCCCGGGCACCCGCTTGGCGCCGTTGAGCTCGTTCGCCATCCGGGTGTAGAGGATGTCGTTGACGAGGGTCGACTTGCCGGACCCGGAGACACCGGTGACGGCGGTGAGGACACCGAGCGGGAACTCGACGGTGACGTCCCGCAGGTTGTTCTCCCGCGCCCGTTCGACGGTGATGATCCGGTCGGGGTCGATCGCCCGGCGGGTGGCGGGGATCTCCAGGCGGCGCCGACCGGACAGATAGGCACCCGTGACGGAGTCCTCCGCCTCGGCGAGCCCGACGACGGGACCGGAGTAGATGACCTGTCCCCCGTGCTCACCGGCCCCGGGACCGATGTCGACGATCCAGTCGGCCGCCTCGATCGTCTCCTCGTCGTGCTCGACGACGATGAGCGTGTTGCCCAGGTCCTTGAGGCGGGTGAGCGTCTCGATGAGGCGTCGGTTGTCCCGCTGGTGCAGGCCGATGGACGGCTCGTCGAGGACGTAGAGCACGCCGACGAGACCGGAACCGATCTGGGTGGCCAGGCGGATGCGCTGCGCCTCGCCGCCGGACAAGGTGCCGGCGGTCCGCGACAGGCTCAGGTACTCCAGGCCGACGTCGAGGAGGAAGGTGAGGCGCGCGGTGATCTCCTTCATCACCTGGGCGGCCACCTGCCGGTCCCGGGAGTCCAGCTGCAGCCCGGAGAGGAACTCGAGGGCCTGGTCGAGCGCGAGGTCGCTCACCTCCGCGATCGACTTCCCGCCCACGAGGACGCTCAGCACCTCCGGCTTGAGGCGGGCACCCTTGCAGGTCGCACAGGGCACCTGACGCATGTAGGACTCGTAGCGCTCCTTCGAGCTCTCCGACTCCGTCTCGCCGTGCTTGCGGAGGATGTACTGGTAGACGCCCTCGAAACCGGTCGCGTAGACGCGTTCGCGGCCGAACCGGTTCTTATACTTCACCTCGACCTTGTAGTCCTTGCCCTCGAGGATCGCCTTGCGCTGCGAGGGGGCGAGGTCCGACCAGGGCGTCTTCAGGTCGAACCCGAGCTCGTCGCCGAGGCCCTTGAGGAGACGGTTGAAGTACTTGGCGGTCGTCTTGCCGGTCGACCAGGGCGCGATCGCTCCCGCACCGAGGCTCAGGTCCTCGTCGGGGACGACGAGGGATTCGTCGACCTGGAGGCGCGAGCCGATGCCGTCGCAGTCGGGGCAGGCGCCGAAGGGGGAGTTGAAGGAGAAGGTGCGCGGTTCGATCTCGTCGATCGCGAGCGGGTGGTCGTTCGGGCAGGACATGTGCTCGGAGAAGGTCCGGGTGGTCCCCTCGTCGACGAGCTCGACGTCCAGCCGCCCCTCGGCGATCGCCAGTCCGGTCTCCACCGAGTCCGCCAGGCGCTGCCGCATGCCGTCACGGACGACCAGGCGGTCGACGACGACGGAGATGTCGTGCTTGTACTGCTTCTTGAGCGTCGGCGGCTCGCTCAGCTGGATCTGTTCCCCGTCGACGACCGCGCGGGCGAAGCCCTTGGCCTGGAGGTCGGCGAAGAGATCCGCGAACTCGCCCTTGCGCTGCCGCACAACGGGGGCGAGGACGAGGAACCGTGTGCGCTCGGGCAGTTCGAGCAGCTGGTCGACGATCTGCTGCGGCGTCTGCCGGGTGATCGGCTCGTGGCAGACCGGGCAGTGCGGCTTGCCCACACGCGCCCACAGCAGACGCATGAAGTCGTGGACCTCGGTGATCGTGCCGACGGTCGAGCGCGGGTTCCGGGAGGTCGACTTCTGGTCGATCGACACCGCCGGGGACAGCCCCTCGATGATGTCGACGTCCGGCTTGTCCACCTGGCCGAGGAACATCCGCGCATAGGACGACAACGACTCGACGTAGCGCCGCTGGCCCTCGGCGAAGATCGTGTCGAAGGCGAGCGAGGACTTGCCGGAGCCGGACAGGCCGGTGAACACGACGAGCGAGTCCCGCGGGATCCGGATGTCGACGTTCTTGAGGTTGTGCGCCCGCGCACCCTGCACGTAGATGGTGTCGAGGTGGGACACCCCACCCGCGAGAGAGGTGGGCTGTTCCGGCTCGGGGCTGGTGGAGAGGATCGCTTCCGAAGTCACGGACCCACTCTAAACCCGGCACCGGTCGTAATGGAACATTCCTTCGAATCCGTGATCCCCGTCATGCTCCCCCGCACCCGAGGCGCCCTGCACGGGGTACGAGAACTGCAAGGCGCCTCGGCGGCGTCAGGAGAGCGGGCCGACGTCGAGGAGCTCGACGACGACCTCCTCGGCCTCGTCGCTCGCGGCGAGGTCGACGCGGGCGGTGATGGCCCAGTCGTGGTCGCCGCGGGGGTCGACGAGCACCTGGCGGACCTCCCAGGAGTCCTGGCCGCGGGTGATCTGGACGAAGCGGTCACTGCGGGCGTCGGTGTCGATACCGATCCCGCCCTCGTCGCCGTACTCGTCGTAGAAGTCCTCGATCGCGTCCTCCCAGGCCCGCTCGTCCCAGCCGGCCTCGGAGTCGAGCTCCCCGAGGGTCCGGTAGTCGGCGCGTTCGGCCAGCAGCACACGGTGGAACAGGGCGTTGCGGACGAGGCGGGTGAAGCGTGCGGTGTCGGCGCTCAGGCGGTCGTCGGCCGGGGCGAAGGCGAGTTCCTCCGCACCGTCCTCGGACGGGTCGCGCAGGGCCTGCCACTCCTCCATGAGGCTGGAGTCGACGCGGGCGATGAGGTCGCCGAGCCAGTGCCGGATCTCGTCGATCCGGTCGTCGGACTCGTCGGCGGGGATCGTCTGGACGAGCATCCGGTAGACGTCCATGAGGTACCGCAGCAGGCCTCCCTCGACGCGGGCGAGGCCGTAGTAGGCGACGAACTGGGAGAAATTCATGGCCTGTTCGACCATGTCGCGGACGATCGACTTCGGTTCGAGGCCGATCTCCTTGACCCACGGGGCGCCCTGGGCGTAGGCCTCGAAGGCCTCCTCGAGGATCTCGGCGTTCGGCTGCGGATAGGTGAGTTCGTCGAGGATCTCCATCCGCTCCGCGTACTCGACGCCGTCGGCCTTGAGGCGGCCCAGCTCGTCGCGCTTGATCCGGTCGAGCTGGCCCTTGAGGATCGCGAACTGCACCTGGGTGGTGGACTCCAGGACGCTCACGACGTCGAGGGCGTAGGTCTCGGACTTCGGGTCGAAGAGGTCGAGCGCGGCCAGCGCGAAGGGCGAGAGCGGCTGGTTGAGGGCGAAGTTCGGGCCCAGGTCATCGACCGGGCGGTAGCCGACGGTCCCGTCGGAGTACTCGACCCGTTCGATCACCTCGGCCTGCAGGAGCGTGCGCCCCACCCGCAGCGCCTTGAGGTAGAGGTCGAGCTTGGCGGCACGGGTCTCGTGGGTGCGGTCGATGAAGTCCCGGACCGTGTGGACGCCGGCGCGGGGGCGGGAGAGCAGGTTGATGAGCGTCGAGTGGGTGATGCGCATCCGGGAGTTCAGTTCCTCCGGCTGACCGTTCACCAGGTTGTCGAATGTCTTCTCCGACCACCCGACGAATCCCGCGGGCGGCTGGCTCTTCTTCACCTTCTTGCGCTTCTTCGGGTCGTCGCCGGCCTTCGCCAGGGCCTTGCTGTGCTCGATCTCGTGTTCGGGGGCCTGCGCGACGACGTAACCCACCGAGTCGAACCCGGCCCGGCCCGCACGTCCGGCGATCTGCAGGAACTCACGGACGCTCAGGCGGCGCATGCGGCGGCCGTCGAACTTGGTGAGGCCGGTGAGGAGCACGGTGCGGATCGGCACGTTGATGCCCACACCCAGGGTGTCGGTGCCGGACACGACCTTGAGCAGACCCTTGCCGGCCAGCTGCTCGACCAGCCGCCGGTACTTGGGCAGCATGCCGGCGTGGTGGACGCCGATGCCGTGGTCGAGCAGGCGCTTGAGGACGACGCCGAAACCCTTGCCGAACCGGAACTTGCCGATCTCCGCGGCGATCGCGTCGCGTTCCTCGCGGGTCGTGAGCCCGGTGCTCACGATGGAGCCGGCGAGTTCGATCGCCTGGCGCTGGGCGAAGGAGACGACGTAGACCGGCGCCTTGTCCTCGCGCACGAGCTTGAGCAGCTCCTCCTGGAGGGGCTCCTCCGACCAGCGGAACTCCAGCGGGACCGGGCGGGCCGCACCCGTGATCTCCTCGGTCGGGCGACCGGTCACGTCCGTGAGGCTCTGCCGGATCCCGCTCGTGTCGCCGAGCGTGGCGGACATGAGGACGAACTGGGCCTGCGGCATCTCCAGCAGCGGGACCTGCCAGGCCCAACCGCGCTGCGGGTCGGCGAAGTAGTGGAACTCGTCCATGACGACCATGCCGACGTCGAGCATGCCGCCGGAGCGCAGGGCCTGGTTGGCGAGGATCTCCGCGGTGGCGCAGATGATCGGGGCGTCCGCGTTCACGGAACTGTCACCGGTCACCATGCCCACCTGGTCGGCACCGAAGGCCTCCGAGAGCTGGAAGAACTTCTCGCTCACGAGCGCCTTGATCGGGGCGGTGTAGAAGGCGCGCCGGCCGGTGCACACCGCAGCGTAGAGCGCGGCGAGGGCCACCATCGACTTCCCCGACCCGGTGGGTGTCGCGACGATCGTGTTGTCCCCGGTGAGGATCGAGAGGATCGAGTCCTCCTGGGCCGGGTAGAGCTCGATGCCCAGGTCCGTGCAGTACTCCTCGAAGCTCGACCACAGGGTGTCGGTGTCCGCGAACTCTTCGGGGATCAGGTGGAGACGGGGCACGGAGGGCCTTTCGTTCGTGTTCGGTGGCGCGGGCGGGGACGGCGGGCGGTTAGTCTCGGGACCGGACCCGGTCCAGTCTCTCAGATGCCGACCGGTCGCACGTGCACACCCCGACACAGGAGGAGTCCCCATGGCCACGTTCGCCGTCATCTACCACTACGGCCCCGACACCGACCACCGCATGTCGGTTCGCCCAGCCCACCGCGAGTGGGAGGCCGGCATCCACGAGCAGGGGATCCTGCTCGCCGGCGGACCTCTCGACGGCGAGGCGCCCGGCGGCCTCCTCATCCTCGAGGCCGAGTCCGAGGAGTCCCTCCGTGACCTCCTCACCCAGGACCCCTTCGCGCAGGAGGGCGTCATCGAACGCACCGAGATCCGCCCCTGGACCCCCGTCTTCGGCCCCTGGGCCGGCTGAGAAGTCTCGTTCGCCACGAAACTCGTTGCCCCGCAGGGCCGCTGACATGCCCGAGGAGGGCGTGGCGCGGGGAAACCCCGATGGGAGTGGCTTCGGGGTTCCCCGCGCCACGCCCGGCAGGCGAGATGCCAAGGCCAGGGCGCCTCGGGAGCGGGGTATCAGGAGTGCTTGTGCGAGTCCTCGTCGGCGGAGTCGTCCGCTACGGGTCCGAGCTGCACGCGGTCGGGTTCCTGCCGCATCTTCATGAGCGAGGCGACCGTCGCGACTACCATGGCCAGGACGATGAAGGTGAGCGACATCCAGATCGGGATCTCCGGGACGTGCGCGCGGAAGGGCACCCACTCGGAGGCGTGGAGCGCGTGGAGCAGCAACTTCACGCCGATGAAGCCGAGGATCGCCGCGATGCCGTAGTGCAGGTAGACCAGGCGGTCGACGAGGCCACCGAGCAGGAAGTACAGCTGGCGCAGGCCCATGAGGGCGAAGACGTTGGCCGTGAAGACGAGGAAGGCGTCCTGGGTGACGCCGAAGATCGCGGGGATCGAGTCGAGGGCGAACATCACGTCGGTCGAGCCGATCGCGATGAAGACGATGAACATCGGGGTCCAGAAGCGGGTGCCGTCGATGTCCACGCGCAGCTTGTTGCCGTGGTACTCCTCGGTGACGTTGATCCGCTTCTTGAGGAACTTGATGAGACCGTTCTCGGCGTCGCCCTCGTCCTCCTCGGAGAAGGCCTGCTTCCAGGCGATGAAGAGGAGGAAGGCGCCGAAGAGGAAGAACACCTCGACGAACCGCTCGATGACGGCCGCGCCGACGAGGATGAAGATACCGCGGGCGATGAGCGCGATGATGATGCCCACCATCAGCACTTCCTGCTGGTACCGCTTGGGGACGGCGAAGGCGCCCATGATGAGCACGAAGACGAAGAGGTTGTCGATGCTCAGGGAGTACTCCATGAGCCAACCGGTGACGAACTGGCCGGCGTGCTGGGCGTCACCGAGCGCCCACAGGACACCGGCGAACACGAGTGCCAGGGAGACGTAGAAGCCGACCCACAGGCCGCACTCCTTGAGGGAGGGCACGTGCGGCCGCTTGACGACCATGAGCAGGTCGCCGATGAGGATCAGCAGGAGCACGGCTCCCGAGACGAGCTTGAATGTGAGTGGGATCTCCACGTGAGGCCTTTCAGACAACGACACGGACCACCGTCGGTGGTCCTGCAGCATGATCCGAAGGTCTCTCCCGCGGTGTGCTCACCGCTCCGGGGCCGGACAGGCCTTGGACGCGCCGTCGTGATGACGACCCCCGGACTTGGATTGGGGGATACTCCCCTTCGACACCGTGATTCTACAGGGTCGTCGTGATGATTCCGTTACTCTCCCCTCCGCCGAGGCGCCCCAGGGCTCCCGTCAGGCGTGACCCTCCCGCTGCATCTGGCGCAGTTCCTTCTTGAGGTCGGCCATCTCGTCACGCAGGCGGGCCGCGAGTTCGAACTGGAGCTCTGCGGCCGCCGTGTGCATCTGCTCGGTGAGGGTCGCGATGAGCTCGACGAGGTCGTCGGTCGGCTGCACGACGGTACCCGCCGCCGCGGCCGCCGACTGGGCCTTCGCCCGCTGCTCGTCCGTGAGGGTGGAGTTGAAGCCGCGCTTGCCCTTGCCGTAGTCGAACTCGGTGAGGAGTTCGCGGGTGTCCTCGTCCTCGCGCTGCAGGCGTTCGGTGATGTCGTTGATCTTCTTCGTGAGGGGCTGTGGGGTGATCCCGTGCTCCTCGTTGTGGCGCTGCTGGATCTCGCGGCGACGTTCGGTCTCCTCGATCGCCTGCTGCATGGAGGGCGTCATCCGGTCCGCGTACATGTGCACCTCGCCGTGGACGTTGCGAGCGGCACGACCGATCGTCTGGATGAGCGAGGTGGCGGAGCGGAGGAAGCCCTCCTTGTCGGCGTCGAGGATCGACACGAGGGAGACCTCCGGCAGGTCCAGGCCCTCACGCAGCAGGTTGATGCCGACGAGGACGTCGAACTCGCCTGCACGCAGGGCCGAGAGGAGCTCGACACGTTCGAGGGTGTCGACGTCGGAGTGGAGGTACCGCACCCGCACCTGGTGTTCGAGCAGGTAGTCGGTGAGGTCCTCGGCCATCTTCTTCGTGAGCGTCGTGACGAGGACGCGTTCGTCCTTCTCGGTGCGTTCCCGGATCTCGCCCAGCAGGTCGTCGATCTGCCCACGCGTGGGCTTCACCGTGATCTCGGGATCGACGAGACCCGTGGGGCGGATGATCTGTTCGACCGTGCCGTTCGCCCGGTCGAGTTCGAACCGGGCCGGCGTGGCCGAGAGGTACACCGTCTGGCCGATCCGGTCGAGGAACTCGTCGAACTTGAGCGGCCGGTTGTCCAGTGCACTCGGCAGGCGGAACCCGTGGTCGACGAGGGTGCGCTTCCGGGACATGTCACCCTCGTACATGCCGCCGATCTGGGGCACCGTCACGTGGGACTCGTCGATGACGAGGAGGAAATCCTCCGGGAAGTAGTCGAGCAGACAGTTGGGGGCGGTGCCCGGTGCGCGACCGTCGATGTGCCGGGAGTAGTTCTCGATGCCGGACGTGAAGCCCATGGACTGCATCATCTCGAGGTCGTAGGAGGTGCGCATCTTGAGGCGCTGCGCCTCCAGGAGCTTGTTCTGGCTCTCCAGTTCCTCCAGGCGTTTCTGGAGTTCCTCCTCGATGTCGCCGATCGCCCGGGCCATGCGTTCCTCACCGGCCACGTAGTGCGAGGCCGGGAAGACGTGGACGACCTCCTCCTCCCGCACGATCTCCCCGGTGAGGGGGTGGAGGGTGTAGAGGGCGTCGATCTCGTCGCCGAAGAACTCGATCCGCAGGGCCAGTTCCTCGTACTGCGGGATGATCTCGACGGTGTCGCCCCGGACCCGGAACGTGCCCCGTGTGAAGGCCATGTCGTTGCGGGTGTACTGCATCTCGACGAACCGCTTGAGAAGCGCGTCCCGTTCGTACTCCTCCCCCACCTTCAGGGAGACCATCCGGTCCACGTACTCCTCCGGCGTCCCGAGGCCGTAGATGCACGAGACCGTCGAGACCACGACGACGTCCCGGCGTGTGAGCAGGGAATTCGTGGCGGAGTGGCGCAGACGTTCGACCTCGTCGTTGATCGACGAGTCCTTCTCGATGAAGGTGTCCGTCTGCGGGACGTAGGCCTCCGGCTGGTAGTAGTCGTAGTAGGAGACGAAGTACTCGACGGCGTTGTGGGGCAGCAACTGGCGGAACTCGTTGGCCAGCTGGGCGGCCAGGGTCTTGTTGTGCGCCATGATGAGCGTGGGACGCTGCACCTGCTCGATGAGCCAGGCGGTCGTCGCCGACTTACCGGTACCCGTGGCGCCGAGGAGCACGATGTCCTTCTCCCCGCGCTCCAGACGTTCCGTCATCTCCGCGATCGCCGCCGGCTGGTCCCCCGAGGGCTGGTACTCGCTCACCACCTCGAAGGGGGCGACGGAACGGACGACCTCCGGGCGGTGTCCGATCTTCGGGACCGGCCGGGTGTGGGATCCGGTGGCGTCCTGTGGTTGAGTGGTGTCCGAGGGCTGCGCGACCATACCCCCAGGGTAGACCTCGAACCGGACAGAGGCCGTCCTGTTCGATCATCGACCGCATCTCCGCGCGGCCCCCACGTCTCTACCCGTCCCCGAGGAGCTGACCATGACCCGTCCGATCGTCTCCCGTGCGTCCACCACCTGGCGCGGCACCCTGCCCGAGGGCAAGGGAGCCGTCTCGCTCGATTCCTCGGGTGCGGCCGACCTGCCCGTCACCTGGGCGGCACGCGCGGGCGGGAGCACCTCCGGCGTGACCAACCCGGAGGAACTGCTCGGTGCGGCCCACAGCGCCTGCTTCTCGATGGCACTCACGAACGCCCTGGCCTCCGAGGGCACTCCCCCGGACCGCCTCGACGTCACGGCCGACGTCACCTTCAGTCAGACGGACGGCATCGAGTCCGTCCACCTCGTCGTCGTCGGGTCCGTCCCCGGCGTCTCCGGCACCCAGTTCGAGGCGCTCGCCCAGAAGGCCAAGAAGGAGTGCCCGGTCTCCAAGGCCCTCAAGGGCACCCAGATCAAGCTGAGCGCCACCCTCCGCTGAAACGGGAGTACGGGCACCTCAGGGGATGTTGATCCTGGCGGTGATCGCGGGGTCCACGAGTGCGTAGCCGGGGCCGTCGTCCTCCGGGCGCCAGCCTGCGCGGGCGAGGCGCCCCACCAGATCCGGCTCCGCTCCCTTCCCGGACATCCGGTACTCCAGGACCGCGTCCGGGACGGCCTCCTCGTCCACCACACCATCGGGTCCACGATGGTTGTCCCGGATGATCGACGTGACGTCGTTCAACCGCGACTCGTCGAACAGTTCCTTCTCCCCGCGGGCCCGCAGGCGTTCCGCCAGGCCCGGATGCGTCCGGGGGTCGACGGCAGGCCGCCCACCCGCAGGCGCCTCGGCGGCGCCCGCTTCCACAGCACCGACAGCGCCTTCCGGCACCGGCCCTCCGGTGAGCTCCGCCAACGCGTACGCGAAGGGCACGATCCGCGCGGCGTACACCTGCTCGAAGGCCGCCTCGAGTTCCTCCGGGGTCCCGGCGTTCGACAGCACGACGTCGACGGCCGGGTACCGCTGCGCGTCCGTCGCCTGGGCGTCGATCCGGCGGCGGGCGTCCGCCTCGTCCATGCCGCGGGAACCGACCAGGCGCTCGATCCGGATCCGGGCCGGCACGTCGACGAGAATGCACAGGTGGTAGTTGGCGCTCATCGCGTTCTCGACGAGGAGGGGCACGTCGTGGACGACGATCGGGGCGTTTGCGTGTTCCTCGAACAGCTCCGCCGTCCGCCGCCCGATCGCCGGGTGCATGATCCCGTCGAGTTTCGCCTTCGACTCCGCATCCGCGAAGGCGGCGGCCGCCAGCGCCGGGCGGTCGAGCGATCCGTCCTCCTGGATGATCGCGGGTCCGAAGACGGTCTCCAGGTCGACGAGCGCAGGCGCTCCGGGTTCGACGACCGCGCGGGCGATCGCGTCGGCGTCGATGACGGGGATCCCGCGGTCCGTGAACAGGCGGGCGACCGTCGACTTCCCGGCACCGATCCCACCCGTGAGTCCGATTCGCATCATGCCGCCCACCTTAGCGGGCGACACACGCCCTCACAGGGACACCGACTCACAGAGGCACGAGGAAGACGCCCCCGGCCTCGTGGTAGCTCTTGCCGCCGGCCTCGGACACGAAGCGGGCGATCGCCTCGGCGTCGTGGGACAGGTACCAGCCGTTGTCGGCGATGAGCACGTACTCGACCCCGGCCTCCCGCACCTCGGCGACCGCCTCGACCGCCGCGTCCGAGGTGCCCGCCGGCAGGTCCGTGTCCCCGTACTCCGCGAGCAGACGGTCGAGCGCGTCGTCCGGGGCGGAGTACGTCACCGTCCCCTCGCCGTCGCCGCCGATGAAGTACCCGCCGGTGTCCGTGTAGTGCATGCCGGTCACCGCCTGCCACACCATCGCCTCGGCGACGTGTGGGGCGGCGGCGGCCATCGGCACGGGCAGCACCTTGACGTGGGCGCCGGCGGGGAGCATGTCCCGGTAGGTGCTCGCGGAGTGCCCGTCGGCGGCGAAGAACTCCGGGACGTACACCGGCCGCGCCTCGACGGCACCGGGGAAGACGAGCGCGACCGCGAGCACCCCGGCCCACGGACTCCCCTGCCGCAGCCACCGCCGGCGTGCCCGCGACCCGAGCTCGACGACGATCCCGAGCAGGAGCGCTGCCACGAGCGTCACGTGGACGACCAATCGCATGGGCAGCACGTTCTTCAGCACCGGCAGTGATTCGACGAGGGAGAAGGGCGCGACCGAGGGCAGCTCCTGCCCCCAGGCCCGGACCGGCGCGCCGAGCGCGAGCACCGACACGCACACCCCGGCGACGGTGAGGACACGGACCACCGTCCCGTACCGCGGGTCGTTCCAGCACAGGACGACGGCGACGAGCGCGAGCAGCACCCACACCGCACCCAGGTACCCGCCGATCTCCGAGGGGTCGATGTCCATGGCGCGCGGGATCGGGGTCACTCCCCCACCGAGCCCCGTGTACCGCCCGGGCACGAGGGGGTCGAAGAGGTCGAGGTTCCACACCCCGTGCGGACGGATGGCCCGGCCGGGTGCCCCCGGTGCCAGCGCCATCGCCAGGAGCAACGGGGCACCGATGACGAGGGCGGTCCCCACCGACACGAGCACACCGGGCAGCACGCGCAGGACGGCCGCCCGCACCGTCGACCACGCACAGGCGAGCAGGGCGAGACCCAGGCAGCAGGCGGCGAGGAACGTGCCGGCCAACAACTCCGTCGAGATGTAGAACTGCCACCCGAGCACGATCCCGAACCACAGGCCGGTCCCGATCACGGCCGTCCGGTCCCGCGCCCGCAGCCAGCGCACGACCGCCAGTCCGACGAGCGGTGGCATCACAGCCCACGCGAGGTTGAGGTGCCCCGAGGACTGCGAGACGACATAGGTGGAGAACCCGTACGCGAACCCCGCGAGAAACGCGGCCGGCCGCCGCACGAACTGCCGCGCGAGCAGGGCCGCGGCCAGCGCGGACACGACGGGCGCGGCCATGATCGTGAGGTTGTACGCGACGACGGGCCCGGCCACGAGCGTCACCGGCGTCATCGGCAGGGCGAGCCCGAGCACGGACGTGTTCCAGGCGCCGTTCACCCCCGCCGGATGGTTCATCGACGTCGAGTACAGCGGGTTCAGTTCCCCGCTCCCCCACTCACCCGCCGGTTCCCACACCACGCCGCCGAGGCGCCCTGCCCAGGACACCACCACGTCCGCGGCGTGCGCGAACCACCACACGAAGAGCGAGGAGTCGTCGTTGTCCGCGAACACCCGGGTCGCGGGATGGGCGATCACCCCGCCGTACACCGTGAGGGTCGTGAGCACGAGGACGAGCAGGTACAGGGACCAGGCACGCACCGGCGCACGACCACGACGGGCCGGGAGCACGTCGAGCGCGGCGAGGACGGACCGGATCCGGGAGACACGGAGCCGGGCAGGAGTACGTGTGAGGTGCACCGGTCGAACGTATCAGGCCGAGGTCTCCGCAGAACGCACGCGACCCCGGCACCCTTGCGGGTACCGGGGTCGCGTGTCAGGCGGACCTGATCAGGACCGCACCGTGATCGGTGCGGCGGTGATCAGTTGCCGGCCAGCTTCTCGCGGAGAGCGGCCAGGGCCTCGTCCGAGGCGAGCGTGCCCTCGTCGGCCGGGGCCTCCGAGCGGAACGAGGAGGAAGCGGCGGCCGGAGCGGCAGCGGCCTCGGGAGCGGCACCGCCGGCAGCGGCCTCCGCGTCCTGGGCGATCGCCTTGGCGACCTGCTTCTTGTGCTCCTCCCAGCGCATCTGGGCGGCGGCGTACTGTGCCTCCCACTCCTCGCGCTGGGCGTCGAAGCCCTCCATCCACTCCTGGGTCTCCGGATCGAAGCCCTCGGGGTACTTGTAGTTGCCGTCCTCGTCGTACTCCTGGACCATGCCGTAGAGCGCGGGGTCGAGGAACTCCTCGGCCTCCGGGTCGACGCCCTCGTTGGCCTGCTTGAGGGACAGCGAGATGCGGCGGCGGTCGAGGTCGATGTCGATGACCTTGACGTAGATGGTCTCGTCCACGGAGACGACCTGCTCGGGCAGGTCGATGTGGCGGACGGCCAGCTCGGAGATGTGCACGAGGCCCTCGATGCCGTCCTCGACGCGCACGAACGCACCGAACGGAACGAGCTTGGTGACCTTACCGGGCACGATCTGACCGATGACGTGGGTCCGGGCGAAGTGCTGCCACGGATCCTCCTGCGTCGCCTTGAGCGACAGGGAGACACGCTCGCGGTCCATGTCCACGTCGAGGACCTCGACGGTGACCTCGTCGCCCACGGCGACGACCTCGGACGGGTGGTCGATGTGCTTCCAGGACAGCTCCGAGACGTGGACGAGGCCGTCCACGCCGCCGAGGTCCACGAAGGCACCGAAGTTGACGATCGAGGACACGACACCCGGGCGCACCTGGCCCTTGGCCAGCGTGTTGAGGAAGTCGTGGCGCACGGCCGACTGGGTCTCCTCGAGCCATGCACGGCGGGACAGGACCACGTTGTTGCGGTTCTTGTCGAGCTCGATGATCTTGGCCTCGACCTTCTGGCCGATGTAGGGAGCGAGGTCGCGGACGCGACGCATCTCCACGAGGGAGGCGGGGAGGAAGCCGCGCAGACCGATGTCCACGATGAGGCCACCCTTGACGACCTCGATGACGGTGCCGGTGACGACACCCTCCTCTTCCTTGACCTTCTCGATGTCGCCCCAGGCGCGCTCGTACTGTGCGCGCTTCTTCGAGAGCATCAGGCGCCCGTCCTTGTCCTCCTTGGTGAGGACCAGGGCTTCCACGGCGTCTCCGACCTCGACGACCTCGGCGGGGTCGACGTCATGCTTGATCGACAGCTCGCGCGAAAGGATGACACCTTCCGTCTTGTAGCCGATGTCGACCAGAACTTCGTCGCGGTCGACCTTGACGACGGTGCCCTCGACGATGTCGCCATCGTTGAAGTACTTGATCGTCGCGTCGACAGCCGCGAGGAATTCGTCTGCAGAGCCGATGTCGTTGACGGCGACCTGCGTGTTCTTCGCCGTCTCCGGCGTGGTGGTGGTCATAAAGGTTGGGACTCCGTAATGGACTGACACCCGCTGGCGGTGGGGTGGTGAGGAACCTGTGAGGACGGGCCGCGATCGGCCTGTACCGTGGGCTCCCACCGGATCCCGGTGCCAGTGGTCTCGAATTGGTGGTTGATTGACGTGCACGCATGCGCTCGGCTCAAACACAGAACACACGCATACGGTCCACAAGCGTACCACCGCGGCCGCACTCCGGCATCCCGGGCGTGTCGTTCCGTGACGGGCGTGACACCGGGGGTACCGGGCCCGGCCCTACGATGGAGACCATGAGCGAGAGCGACTACGCACCGGAGATCGTGAGCGGCGGCTACCTGGCGATCGACGAGGAGGCCTCCGTCCGCGCCAACCGGTCCTACTGGGACGGGTCCGCCGAGGAGTACCTGGAGGAGCACGGCACCCATCTCGGTGCCAACGACTTCATCTGGGGACCCGAGGGGATCCACGAACAGGACGTCCGACTGCTCGGCGACCTCGACCGCAAGCAGGTGCTCGAGGTCGGCTGCGGCGCCGGCCAGTGCTCCCGCTGGGTCGCGCTCCAGGGCGCCGTCGCCACCGGCATCGACCTCTCCAGCGGCATGCTCGAACAGGCCGCGCGGATGCAGCGGGACAACCCCCTGCCCGCCGGGGTCACCCCGCCCACCTACCTCGAGGCCGACGCCCGCAAGCTCCCCTTCCCGTCGGGCAGCTTCGACCTCGCCTTCTCCTCCTACGGGGCACTCCCCTTCGTCAAGGACGCCGACGCCGTGCTCGCCGAGGTCGACCGTGTCCTGCGCCCCGGTGGCCTCTTCGTCTTCTCCGTCACCCACCCCCTGCGGTGGATGTTCCCCGACGTCCCCGGCGAGGCCGGCCTCACCGTCGAGTACTCCTACTTCGACCGCACGCCCTACGTGGAGCTCGATCCCGAGGGCAACCCCGCCTATGCCGAGCACCACCGCACCGTCGGCGACTGGATCGCTCTCCTCGTCGGCGCCGGCTTCACCCTCGAGAAGCTCACCGAGCCCGAGTGGCCGGACGAGACGACGACCACCTGGGGCGGCTGGTCGCCACTGCGCGGCAAAGTCATGCCCGGCACCGCGATCTTCACCGCCCGCGCCCCGGAGTGACCGGCGGCTGAGGTCACGCCCTCCGCGGCCGCCGTTCACAGGATGTGGATCAGGAATCCGGCTCCGGCCTGGGCGAGGGCGATCCACAGGGCGACCGTCGCCGCGATCGTCCAGCCACGTCCGATCCGGCTCGCGATCGCGCACGCCCCGAGCCCGACCGCCACCGGCAGGGTGACGGCGCTCGTGACGAGCAGCGTCGTCGCCACGTCCCGAGCCGGCCCCGGATCGTGCGGCCCGAGGTCCCAGTTCCCGAGCACCGCACCGAGGCCGATCGCCACCCATGTCGGGGTCGCGAGAACAGCGAGGATCAGGAGACCCAGGACTCCCCGGGCCACGGCGCTGCTCTCCGCACGGCCGCGTCCACCGGCCTCGTCCGGGCCGGCACCGACAGTTCGTGCGAGGCGGTACAGCCCGAGGAACACGCCCGCACCGACGACGAGCGCACCGACGGTCGCCAGCACCCCGGGCACGACCCCGAAGCTCCAACCGAGAAGGCTCGCGTACCCGACGGGGACGACCAGCAACCCGAGGAGATCGGCCGCGACGATCCCCATGAGCGCGCGCCCACCCGGCATCGCACTCGACCGATCGACGTCCCCGTGGTCCATGCCCGACAGACTAGCCCTGTTGCGGTCCGACCCGTACGTGGATCAGTGCGCGGCGGCGTGCCAGGTGGCGCCGTGGCCGACGTTGACGTCGAGCGGCACCTGCAGCTTCGCGGCGTTCCCCATGCGCTCGCGCAGGATCTCCGTGACCGTGTCGTACTCCCCCGGTGCGAGTTCGACGACGACCTCGTCGTGGACCTGGAGCAGCAATCGGCTCTTCACGTCCGCCTCCCGCAGACCCGCGTCGACGGCGAGCATCGCGATCTTCATGATGTCGGCCGCACTGCCCTGGATCGGTGCGTTGAGCGCGGCCCGCTCGGCCATGTCCCTCTCCTGGCGGTTGGAGCTCGTGAGCTGCGGCAGGTACCGGCGGCGACCGTACATCGTCTCCGTGTAACCGACCGAACGTGCCTGCTCGACGACCTCGTCGAGGTAGGTCTTCACCGCGCCGAACCGCTCGAAGTAGCCCTCCATCAGCCCCTTCGCCTCGGCGTTGCTGATGCCCAGCTGCTGCGACAGACCGTAGGAGGACAGGCCGTAGACGAGACCGTAGGACATCGCCTTGACCTTCGAGCGCATCTCGCCGGTCACCTCGTCGGTGCCGACGCCGAACACCTGCGCACCCACGTAGGAGTGCAGGTCCTCGCCGGCGTTGAAGGCCGCGATGAGCCCCTCGTCACCGGACAGGTGCGCCATGATCCGCATCTCGATCTGCGAGTAGTCGGCGGTGAGCAGGTCGCTGAACCCGGCATCGCCCTCGGGCACGAAGACCTCACGGATCCGCCGACCGGCCTCGGTGCGCACCGGGATGTTCTGCAGGTTCGGGTCCTTCGAGGACAGCCGTCCGGTCGCCGCGACCGTCTGCTCGTAACTCGTGTGGATCCGCCCGTCCTCGGCGACCGTGCCCTGTAGCCCGACGACCGTCTGCGCGAGTTTCGTGACGTCGCGGTGGGCGAGCAGGTTCTCCAGGAACGGGTGCCCGGAGGTCGCGTACAGCGCGGTGAGCGCCGCCGCGTTCGTCGTGTACCCGCCGCTCTTCGTCTTCTTGATGCCCGCCTTCTTCGCGGCGTCCGCGAGCTCCAACTCCTCGTAGAGCACCGTCTGCAACTGCTTGGGCGAACCGAGGTTCACCTCGTGGCCGATCGACTCGTAGGCCGCCTGCCGGGCCGCCTCCGCCCGCTGGTCGAACTCCTCCTTGAGCGCCTGCAGCGCCGGCGAGTCGACGGCGATCCCGGCGAGTTCCATCTCGACGAGCACCTGCTGGATCGGCATCTCGATGTCGCGCAGCACCTGCGTGCCACCGGACTCGGTGACCTTCTCCAGAAGCACCGGCGCCAGGTGCGCGATCGCCCAGGCCCGTAGCGCGGCACCCTCGGCCACCGCCTCGGGACCCCGCAGGTCGAGTGCCCCCTCCTCGGGCGCCTCGGGCGCGGTCGGCACGACGCCGAGGTGCCGCTGGGACAGGTCGTCGAGTTCGTAGCCACGGGCGTCGGGGACGAGCAGGTAGGCGGCGAGTTCCGTGTCGACCGCGGGCCGCACCCGCAGGCCGCCCGCCACCTGCCGCAGTGCCTTCACCTGGCGCTTCGCGTCGTGCATGACGAGGCCGGGCACCCGTGACAGTTCCTCGCCCAGACGCGCCAGGTCGTCCTCCGTCGCCTCGCCGAGTTCGATCCCCACGCACTCCTCGCCGCGGGCCAGCGCGAGGACGTCGACGGCCCCTGTGCCGCGCTCGAACCGGGCGTCGGTCTCCAGACCCAACCATGCGTCCGCGTCGGTGCCGGACAGCCAGTCGAACGCCTCGGGAACGGTGACGATCCGCGGGGTGGGCAGCTCGATGTCGGCGGCCCGTGCGGCCGCGGCCGGGGCGGAGTCGAGACCGAGTTCGCCGAACAGCTTCTCCAGGCGGGTGCCCAACTGCTGGAACTCCAGACGGTCGAGGAGGGTGCCGAGCGCCTCGTGGTCGATGTGGCCGCCGAAGCGGGCGTCCTCGAGCTCGACGGGCAGCTCCAGGTCGTCGATGAGGCGGTTGAGGCGGTAGTTGCGCTCGACGTCCTCGACGTGGGCGCGCAGTTTCTCTCCGACCTTGCCGCCGATGTCCGCGGCGTTCTCCAGGACGCCGGGGAGGTCGCCGTACTTGGTGAGCCACTTCGCGGCGGTCTTGTCGCCGACCCCGGGCACGCCCGGCAGGTTGTCGGCCTTCTCCCCGACGAGGGCGGCGAGCCCGCGGTAGTTGGCCGGGGTGACGCCGTACTTCTCCTCGACGGCCTCCGGAGTCATACGGGTGAGGTCGCTCAGGCCCCGCTTGGGATAGAGGATCGTCACGCCCTCGCGGGAGAGCTGGAAGGAGTCCTTGTCACCGGTGACGACGTAGGTGTCCAGGCCCGCCTCGGCCCCGCGGGCGGCCAGGGTGGCGAGCACGTCGTCGGCCTCGAAGCCCTCGCGGGTCACGACCGGCACACCGAGCGCTCCGAGGACCTCCTTCATGAGCTCGACCTGCCCGTGGAAGTCCTCCGGCGTCTTGGCCCGGCCCGCCTTGTACTCGGCGTACTCCTCCAGGCGGAAGGTCTGACGCCCGAGGTCGAAAGCGACCGCCAGGTGCGTGGGCCTCTCGTCGCCCAGCGCCTTGACGAGCATGGAGACGAAGCCGAACACGGCGTTCGTCGTCTGCCCCGTCGAGGTCGCGAAGTTCTCCGGTGGCAGCGCGTGGTACGCCCGGTAGGCCAGGGAATGTCCGTCGATGAGGAGGATCTTCTCGGTGCTCACCGGGACAACTCTACCCACTGGTCCACCCCCTCAGGCAGGCCGACTAGGGTGCAGGAATGTGACGCACCCGATGTGCGGACACACCGACCACCCTCCACGCACCGCACGACACCCGAGGAACCACCATGACGACCCGCCACCTCCAGGAGACCGACCCCACGCACCCGGAGGGCCTGCCCCGGATGGAGCCCGGCCTGACCCCCGAGCAGTACCGGCAACTGCTGGAGTTCAACACCTCGCGCATGGACGGCACCCTCATGGAGAAGTGCGGGATCGAGTTCCTCGACATGGGCTACGACTTCGTCGAGGCGCGCATGCCCGTCGAGGGCAACCGCCAGCCCGCCGGTCTCCTCCACGGAGGCGCGCACGTCGTCATGGCCGAGACCCTGGGTTCCATGCACGGCTTCCTGCTCGCCGACGGGCGCAACGTCGTCGGCGTCGACCTCAACGCCACCCACCTGCGGGCCGCCCGCGAGGGCTGGGTGTACGGCCGCGCCGAGGTCCTCCACCACGGACGCTCCGTCATGTCCCACGAGGTGAAGATGACGAACGAGGACGGCAAGCTCCTCTCGATCGTCCGCATCACGAACATGGTCCTCGCTTCCAAGGCGAAGAACTCGATGAAGAACGAGGGCTGAGCCCGCCCCCGAGAGCCCCGACGAGTCTCGCGCGCCCTGACCCCGATGCCGAGGAGGGCGGGCCCGGGTTCTGCCGGACCCGCCCGGCACATGAAACGAGAACGACAGGGCGCCTCGTGAGCGAGTGTTACTACTTGTTACCGATCTGGTTGAGCACCGTCTCGGCCACCTCGCGCATCGTGAGGCGACGGTCCATCGAGGTCTTCTGGATCCAGCGGAACGCCTCGGGCTCGGTGAGGCCCATGTCGGAGATCAGGAGGCTCTTGGCGCGCTCCACGAGCTTGCGGGTCTCGAAACGTTCGGTGAGGTCGGAGATCTCCGACTCCAGCGCGCCGATCTCGGCGTGGCGGGCCAGTGCCACCTCGAGAGCCGGCAGGAGGTCCGCGGCCGTGAAGGGCTTGACGACGTAGGCCATGGCACCGGCGTCCCGGGCGCGCTCGACGAGTTCCTTCTGCGAGAAGGCCGTGAGCAGCACGACGGGCGCGATGCGGGCGCGGGCGATCCGCTCGGCGGCGGAAATACCGTCGAGCACCGGCATCTTGATGTCCATGACGACGAGGTCCGGGCGGAGCTCCTCGGCGAGGCGAATGGCGGACTCTCCGTCGGCGGCCTCGCCGACGACGTCGTAGCCCACCTCGCGCAGCATCTCGACGATGTCGAGACGGATGACGGCTTCGTCCTCGGCGACGACGACGCGGCGCACGGGACCGGATTCGGGGATCGTATTCTCACTGGACACGGCCACGATTCTAGACGGTACGCACCGATTGTCGTCCACGTGCAGGTGTGACCTATGATGTTTTGGCACGTGCGGCCCTCCCCCGGAGTCACGCCGCACGGACGCACACCGGCCGGCTTGGTGGAATTGGTAGACACGACGCACTCAAAATGCGTTGCCTTCGTGCGTGCGGGTTCGAGTCCCGCAGCCGGTACTCATCTCCAGGAGCTTCGCCCCCTGGAGGGTGAAGCCTTCCGGGAGCCCCGGGCCCCGGATCCCGCACCCCCGGGATCCGGGGCCCCGGTCGTCCCGATGTTCTCCTGGACTCGTCAGCGGGCATTCAACCAGCGTTCACCGGGCCTGTTCCCGGGTCCTCCCCCGCAGACCTGGTGCACACTGGGCACATGTTCCTGTTGCGCATCGCCTGCACCGCACTCGGGTTCTGGGCCGCCGTCTGGCTGCTGCCCGGGATGGACCTCACCGTCTCTTCAGGGTTCCACGGAGCCGTGGGGCACACCGCCGCGAACGTCCTGGGCTACGGCCTCATCGGGCTGCTCTTCGGCCTCGTCAACGGGATCGTCCGCCCGGTCGTGAACCTCGTGAGCCTGCCGATCAGTTGCCTGACCCTCGGCCTCTTCGCCCTCGTCGTCAACGTCCTCATGATGCTGCTCACCGCCTGGCTGAGCGGCTACACGCCCGTCCACCTGGAGTTCACGACCTTCTGGTGGGCCGCGATCGCCACCCTCGTCGTGTGGCTCGTGAGTTCCGTCCTCGCCGCCTTCCTCCCCGACGGCGACAAGAACCCCCGGCCCGCTCCCCGCCGCGACTGACCCGGCCACACCCAGCCCACATCCCCGAGCCCTCCCGAGAGCCCCAGGCGCAGCATCACCGCGCCGTTCCCACACCCGCGCCCGAGGCGCCCTGCACCCCACATGCCGAGCGCGGGAGGGCGGCCCCGACCCAATGCAGAGGGAGGGCGGGGCGGCGAGGAGAACCCGCACTCGTCATGCCGAAGAGGGGGCGGGGCGGAGAGCTTCCCGAGTGGGTGTGGTGGGCGTACGGAAGCAGGACGAAACCCCCGTGCCGGGACCGCGCAGGTCTCGGAACAGGGGTTTCGTGCTGCTGGAGTGGGCGGGAGGGAAGCTCTCCGCGCCGGCCCCGGCAGGAAACGGAACTGGGAGGGACTACTAGCCGCCCGCCCGTCACGTCTTCACGAGAAGGCCGGGGCAGCCCTCCCGCACACCGAGATGCCGACTGCAGGGCACCTCGGGCGCGGGAGAGGGATCAGCGTTCGGTGATCTCGCCGTACCCTTCGAGGGGATTCTCCTCGTCGAACTCGTCGCGGTAGGCCGCCGCGAGTCCCTTCGCCGCGTCACCGATGCGGTGGACGCGCAGGGCGTTCGTGGAGCCGGCGATGCCGGGGGGCGAACCGGCGACGATGATGCACAGCTCCCCCTCCTCCGCGAGCCCGTTGCCGAGCAGCACGGTGTCGACCTGACGCGCCATCTGGTCGGTGTGCCGGACGGGCTTCACCAGGTAGTTCTTCGTGCCCCAGGTGAGCGCCAGCTGGTGGCGCACCTTGCTCACCGGGGTGAACGCCATGATCGGCAGGCCGGGGCGCAACCGCGACATGCGGCGCACCGAGTCTCCGGACTGGGTGAAGGTGCAGAGCATGCGGATGTCGAGCTGGTCGGCGACCTTGACGGCGGCCGCGGTGATCGCACCGCCGCGGGTGTGCGGCTCGGTGCCGAGGTCCGGGATGCGGTCGAGGCCGTGTGCCTCGGTCGACTCGATGATCCGCGACATCGTGCGCACGGCGTCGAGCCAGTACTTCCCGACGGAGGTCTCACCGGAGAGCATGAGGGCGTCGGCACCGTCGAGGACGGCGTTCGCGCAGTCGCTCGCCTCGGCACGGGTGGGCCGCGGCTCCTCGATCATCGACTCCAGCATCTGGGTGGCGACGATCACCGGCTTGGCCTGCTGCCGACACAGGGCGACGGTGTCCTTCTGGACGATCGGCACCTGTTCGAGCGGCAGCTCGACGCCCAGGTCACCGCGGGCGACCATGACGCCGTCGAAGGCGTCGACGACCTCGGAGAGCGCTTCGACGGCCTGCGGCTTCTCCAGCTTGGCGATCACCGGGATGAGGATGTCCTCCTCGCGCATGACGTCCCGCACGAGCTCCGCGTCCGAGGCGTTGCGCACGAAGGACAGCGCCACCCAGTCGGCGCCGAGGCGTAGGCCCCACCGCAGGTCGTCGATGTCCTTCTCGGACATCGCCGGGACGGAGACGGGGACGCCGGGCAGGTTGATGCCCTTGTGGTCGGAGATGGTGCCGGGCACCTCGACCTCGGTGATGACGTCGGTGGCGGTCACGCCGGTGGCGCGCAGCCGGATGCGACCGTCGTCGATGAGTAGGGGGTCGCCGACACGGACGTCCTGCGACAGACCCTTGTAGGTCGTGCCGACCTCGGTCCCGTCGCCCTCGACGTCACGGGTGGTGACGGTGAAGGTCGCGCCCTTCTGCAGGACGGGCTTGGCACCCTCGGCGAAGGTGCCGACGCGGATCTTCGGTCCCTGCAGGTCGATGAGGACGGCCACGGACTTGCCGGTGTCCTTGGCCGCCTGACGGATCCATTCGTAGCGTTGCTGGTGTTCGGCGTGGGACCCGTGGCTCAGGTTGAGCCGGGCCACGTTCACGCCTTCCTCGACGAGTGAGCGGATGTCCTCGTACGTGGCCTGGGCGGGGCCCAGTGTCGCCACGATCTTCGCGTGCCTCATGTCGGCCACACTACTCGCCGGTGGGCCGACGCGGAAAGGGATTCCGGCGTCCGTGGACACCTCTCGGACGCGTCTCGCACCGGCCCGCCCGCAGGCGTCCCGGACCAGGACTCACCTGGGACGACGCTCGTCATCTGCCTGACACGTCCCCGTCACCGCACCGACACTCCCCCGCCCGCGTAAGGCGCCCCGACCGACTCCGGGGGACACGCCGACGGCCGACCTTGCAAGTGGCAGGGTCGGCCGTCGGGGGTGCCGGGTTCTCAGACCGCGAAGGCCTGGTCGGCCGGGCGCACCGGGGTGGGCAGCAGCGTGTTGCCCATGAGGTACGTGTCGATCTCGGCGGCCGCCGCGCGACCCTCCGCGATCGCCCACACGATGAGCGACTGCCCACGGCCGGCGTCACCGGCCACGTACATGCCGGGCACCGAGGTGGAGTAGGTCTTGTCGCGACCGACCGCCCGGTTCTCGAACTCGACGCCGTGCTCGGTGAGTCCCGGGTCCTCGGGACCGGTGAAGCCCATGGCGATGAGCACGAGGTCCGCGGGGATCTCCTGCTCGGTGCCCTCCAGGGGCACGCGCCTGCCGTCGACGAAACCGGTCTCGGCGACCGACAGGGCCCGTACCTGGCCGGTGCCGTCGTCGACGAACTCGACGGTCGAGGCGAGGAACTTCCGCTCGCCGCCCTCCTCGTGGGAGGTCGAGACCTCGAAGACGCGCGGGACCATGGGCCAGGGCTGGTCGTCCGGCCGGGCCTCCGGCGGGCGCTTGCCGATCGCGAGCGTCGTCACCGAGGCGGCCTGCTGCCGCAGGGCGGTGCCCACGCAGTCGGAGCCGGTGTCACCGCCACCGATGACGACCACGTGTTTGCCTTCCGCCGAGATCGCGTCGATCCCGGCGTCCCCGGCGGTCACCTTGTTCGAGGGCGTCAGGTAGTCCATGGCGTACTCGACACCACGCAGACCCCGCCCCGGGATGGGCAGGTCCCGTGGGACCGTCGCGCCGGTGGCGAGCAGCACGGCGTCGAAACGCTCGTCGAGCTCGTCCCAGGTGACGTCGACACCGATCTCCGTGTTCGTGCGGAACCGCGTGCCCTCGGCCTCCATCTGTTCGATGCGCCGGTCGATGTGGTGCTTCTCGAGCTTGAAGTCCGGGATGCCGTACCGGAGCAGCCCACCGATCCGGTCCTCCCGTTCGTAGACGACCACGGTGTGACCGGCCCGGGTGAGCTGCTGGGCGGCCGCGAGTCCGGCGGGACCGGAGCCGACGACGGCCACGGTCTTCCCCGAGATGCGGTCCGGCAGGTAGGGCTCCACGAGTCCTTCGGCGAACCCGCGTTCGATGATCGTCACCTCGACGTTCTTGATGGTGACGGCCGGCTGGTTGATGCCGAGCGTGCAGGCGCTCTCGCAGGGCGCCGGGCAGGCGTGCCCGGTGAACTCCGGGAAGTTGTTCGTCGCGTGGAGGAGTTCGAGCGCACGCGGCAGTTCGTCCTTCCACATCGCGTCGTTCCACTCCGGGATGTAGTTGCCCAGCGGGCAGCCCTGGTGGCAGAACGGGATGCCGCAGTCCATGCAGCGGCTCGCCTGCTTGCGAAACGCGTCCTTGTCCATCTCCGTGTTGATCGCGGAGAAGTCCTGGATGCGCACCGGCACCGGTCGCTTGGGCGGCAGTTCACGTTCCCGGACGGTGAGGAATCCGCGGGGATCAGCCATTGGTAGCCTCCAGGATCTTCTTCCAGGTGTCGTCGCCCTCGGGGTCGGTGCCCGCGGTCGAGGCGCTGTGCTGGATCTCGAGCACCGTCGCGTACTGGACGGGGACGAGCTTGGTGAAACGGGACAGGACGTCCTCGCCGTGGTCGATCTGGTCGACGAGCCACGAGGCGAGGGGGGAGCCGGTGAACTCGACGTGCCGACGCAGCAGCTCCGTGAGCTCCGCGGAGTCCTCGGAGGAGAGCGCGGACAGCGAGAAGTGTCCGGCCTCGCGCTCGGCGACGTTGAGTCGGGCGGGGTTGAAGTCGAGCATGTACGCCGTGCCACCGGACATCCCGGCGGCGAAGTTGCGCCCGGTGGCACCGAGCACGACGGCCACACCACCGGTCATGTACTCCAGACCGTGGTCGCCGATCCCCTCGACGACCGCGCGGGCACCGGAGTTGCGGACGAGGAACCGCTCGCCCACCTGACCGGAGATGAACATGTCACCGCGTGTGGCGCCGTAGCCGATCACGTTGCCGGCGATGACGTTGTCCTCGGGACGGCCCTGCACACCGGGGGCGGTGCGCACGGCGATCCGTCCACCGGACAGGCCCTTGCCGACGTAGTCGTTGGCGTCACCGGTGAGCTCCAGGCTGATGCCGGCCGGCAGGAAGGCCCCGAGCGACTGCCCGGCGTGACCGGTGAGCTTGACGGTGACGGTGCCGTCCGGCAGTTCCTCGGTCCCCAGCGCCTTCGTGACGGTGTGCCCGAGGAGCGTGCCGATCGACCGGTCGACGTTCGTCGCGTGGGCGTCGAGGACGACCGGGGTGCGGTCCTCGAGCGCCGGTGCGAGACCGGCGATGAGCTGCTGGTCGAAGTGCTCCTCGATCCGGTGGTTCTGGCCGGCCCCGTGCTTGCGGACGGCGGCGACCTCCCCGTCGAGCGTACGGGGGACCTCGAGGATCGGGGCGAGATCGAGACCCGCGGCCTTCCAGTGCTCGACGGCTCGCCGGGCGTCGATCCGCTCGACGTGACCGATCGCCTCGTCGAGGCTGCGGAAGCCCAGCTCGGCCAGGTACTCACGCACCTCCTGGGCGATGAACTCGAAGAAATTCACGACGTGGTCGGCCTGCCCGGTGTAGCGCGCACGCAACTCCGGGTTCTGGGTCGCGACCCCGACGGGGCACGTGTCCTTGTGGCACACGCGCATCATGATGCAGCCGGAGACGACGAGCGGTGCGGTGGCGAAACCGTACTCCTCGGCACCGAGCAGCGCGGCCACGATCACGTCGCGACCGGTCTTGAGCTGCCCGTCGGTCTGGACCGAGACGCGCTCGCGCAGACCGTTGAGGATGAGGGTCTGCTGTGCCTCGGCCAGGCCCATCTCCCAGGGGGCACCGGCGTGCTTGAGCGAGTTGAGCGGGCTGGCACCCGTGCCGCCGTCGTGGCCGGACACGAGGATGACGTCCGCACTCGCCTTGGCCACACCGGAGGCGACCGTGCCGATGCCCGTGCTCGCCACGAGCTTCACGTGGACCCGGGCGGACGGGTTGGCCCGCTTGAGGTCGTGGATGAGCTGCGCGAGGTCCTCGATCGAGTAGATGTCGTGGTGCGGCGGCGGGGAGATGAGACCCACACCCGGGGTCGCGTGCCGTGTCCGGGCCACCCACGGGTAGACCTTGGAACCAGGCAGCTGACCGCCCTCACCGGGCTTCGCGCCCTGCGCCATCTTGATCTGGATGTCGTCGGCCTGCGAGAGGTAGAGACTCGTGACACCGAAGCGACCACTCGCCACCTGTTTGATGGCCGAGCGCCGTTCGGGGTCCATGAGGCGTTCGACGTCCTCACCACCCTCACCGGTGTTCGACTTGCCGCCCAGGCGGTTCATCGCGATGGCCAGGGTCTCGTGGGCCTCCTGCGAGATGGAGCCGTAGCTCATCGCGCCGGTGGAGAACCGCTTGACGATCTCGCTCACCGGCTCGACCTCGTCGATCGGGACGGGGCCCTGATCGCCGGGTGTGAGGTCGAAGAGACCGCGTAGCGTCATGAGGCGCTCGGACTGGTCGTCCACGCGCTGCGTGTACTGCTTGAAGATGTCGTACTGCCGCGTCCGCGTGGAGTGCTGCAGCTTGAACACCGACTCCGGGTCGAACAGGTGCGGCGGGCCCTCGCGGCGCCACTGGTACTCGCCACCGATCTCGAGCGCCCGGTCGGCGACGGGCGGGTGGTCCTGCGGGTAGGCGTCGGAGTGCCGGGCCTCGACCTCGCGGGCCACACCCTCGATCCCGGTGCCCTCGAGCTGGGAGATCGTGCCGGTGAAGTACTTGTCGACGAAGGACCTGGCCAGTCCGATCGCCTCGAAGGTCTGGGCACCGTGGTACGACTGCACCGTCGAGATGCCCATCTTCGACATGATCTTGAGCAGACCCTTGCCGAGTCCCGTGAGCAGGTTCTTCACGGCCTGGGCCTCGGTGACGTCGCCGAGGCGTCCCTCCCGGGCCATGAGCTCGGCGGTCTCCATCGCCAGGTACGGGTTCACCGCGGAGGCGCCGTAGGCGATGAGGGTCGCGACGTGGTGGACCTCGCGGACGTCACCGGCCTCGACGACGAAGGACACACGTGTACGGGCCCGTTCGCGGACGAGGTGCTGGTGGAGCGCCGAGGTGAGCAGCAGCGAGGGGATCGGAGCGAACTCCGCGTTGGAGCCGCGGTCGGAGAGGACGAGGACACGGGCTCCGTCGGCGACGGCACGCGAGGCCTCGGTGCACAGTTCCTCGAGCTTGCGCGCCAGGGCCACACCGTGGTCGTCGGCCACCGGCCGGTAGACACCGCGCAGCACATGGGCCGGACGACGGGACGTGCTGCCCATCCGCTTCCCGGTGATGTGCATGATCTTCGACAACTGGTCGTTGTCGATGACCGGGTAGGGCAGGCGGATCTGCCGGGCGTGACGTTCCTTGGCGTCGAGCAGATTGCGCTGCCCGCCGACACCGATCGACAGGCTGGTGACGAGCTCCTCCCGGATCGCGTCGAGCGGCGGGTTCGTCACCTGGGCGAAGTTCTGCACGAAGTAGTCGAACAGCAGACGCGGACGGTCGGAGAAGGCCGCGATCGGGGTGTCGGACCCCATGGCTCCCAGCGGCTCCGCACCGGCCTCGGCCATCGGACCGATGAGCAGGCGGAGGTCCTCCTCGGTGTACCCGAAGGTCCGCTGCCGGCGCTTGACCGAGGACTGCGGGGCGATGATGTGCTCGCGCTCGGGCAGGTCGGTGAGCTCGATGGCGTTCTCGGACAGCCAGGTGCCGTAGGGCTCCTCCTCGGCCAGCTGCGCCTTGATCTCCGTGTCGGAGATGATCCGTTCGGCCTCGGTGTCGACGAGGAACATGCGGCCGGGCTTGAGCCGCCCGCGTTTGACGATCCGCTCGTTGGGCAGGTCGACGACGCCGACCTCCGAGGCGAGGACGACGAGGTCGTCGGTCATGACGTACCGGGCCGGGCGCAGACCGTTGCGGTCGAGCACGGCTCCGGCCACGCGACCGTCGGTGAAGGACACGCAGGCCGGTCCGTCCCAGGGCTCCATGAGGTGCGAGTGGTAGCGGTAGAAGGCGCGGCGCTGCTCCGACATGTGGGTGTCGTTCTGCCATGCCTCGGGGATCATCATCATGACCGCGTGCGGCAGGGACCGCCCGGACATGGTGAGGAGCTCGAGCACCTCGTCGAAGGAGGCGGAGTCGGACCCGATGTCGGAGACGATCGGGAACAGACGCGACAGGTCGCGGTTCGACCCGTCGGAGTACGGGGAGGCCAGCAGCTCGTTCGACAGCTGGGACTCCCGCGCGCGCATCCAGTTCCGGTTGCCGCGGACGGTGTTGATCTCACCGTTGTGGGCGATGAAGCGGAAGGGCTGGGACAGCGGCCAGGACGGGAAGGTGTTCGTCGAGAACCGCGAGTGGACGAGCGCGATCCGCGAGGTGAACCGCGGGTCCTGGAGATCCGGATAGAAGGGCTCGACCTGGGCGGTCGTGAGCATGCCCTTGTACACGATCGTCCGCGAGGACAGCGAGGGGAAGTACACCCCGGAGTGCTCGGCGCGCTTGCGGGTGGCGAAGGCACGACGGTCGAGGACCTGCCGCGGGGTCCGACCGTGCTCATCGGTGTCGCCGGGGACCTTGGGGTCGACGGCGAGGAACACCTGGGAGAAGAGCGGCATGATGGCCCGGGCACTGCGGCCCACGACGTCCGGGACGACCGGCACGTCGCGCCAACCGATGACGACCAGGCCCTCCTCCCCGGCGAGCGACTCGACCAGGCGCCGCCCCCGGGCCGGGGACTGCGGATCGAGGAAGGCGGTGCCGACGGCGTACTCACCGGGCTCCGGGAGTTCGAAGTTCACGACCTCGCGGAAGAAGGCGTCGGGCACCTGGACGTTGATGCCGGCACCGTCGCCGGTCCCCTCGTCACCGCCCACCGCACCACGGTGTTCCATGTTCCGCAGCGCGACCAGCGCCTGTTCCACGACCTCGTGGTCGGCCTCGCCGCGGTAGCGGACGATCATGGCCAGACCACAGGCGTCGTGTTCCGTTCCGGGGTCGTAGAGTCCCTGCGCGGAGGCAGGACGACCGTCGGACGGCAGTCGTGTGGGCATGTCGGAGGAGCTCATGGCACCGCCCTTCACCTGTTGCTTTCGTTCGGACAAGGTCTGCGTGGGCACTCACTGCCCGACGTAGAGGGCGGACGGCGCTGTCATCACCCTGCGTGTGGCGGCGTCACCAGCGAAATCGCCTGTGCTCCGCGTCACGGTCATGCCACTATACACGTGCAGGTCATCACATGCCGCGTCGTCCGAAAAGCAAGACATGTCACCCGGGTGTCCCCTGCGTTTCGACCCGATGACGTTTCGCCCGGTGGCATCTGCACAACCGGCGGGTGCCCGGCGCGTCCACGCTACGACGACGCCCCCGGCGGAAAGACGGGGGCGTGACATGGGGTGGAACGGAAGCGCAGGAGAAGGGCTCCGCCGGGTGGATCAGGACCTCTGCGGATCATCCGGGGAGTCACCCGGGGCCCGTCCGGAGCCGTCGACCTGCGGGACGATCCGCAGTGTCGAGGTCTGGGCACCCCACACACCGAAGGACCGTTGCGAGGGGGTGGGCACGTCGCGGTCGACGTCCCGGCCCGCCCAGTCCGCTCCGTGCCCGGAGTCCGCTCCCGAGGCGCTCCGGACCGGGGCCACGGACGTGCCCTCCGGGACGAGCGGGACCCGACGGGCCCGCGTGCGCCGCACGAGGACGACGACCACGAGGAGCATCGCCACCACGAGGAGGACGGCGAGGCATCCGAGCACGATGACCGGGGTGGATGTCACTCGGCGTCGACACCCTCTCCGCGGACGTCCCCGCCCCGTACACCCGTAGCGAGTTCGGCGGTCAGCGCACGGACGCCCGCGACCCCGTCCGACTCCAGGGTCCGGACGAGGGCCGAACCGACGATCACACCGTCGGCGTAGGCGGCGACCTCGGCCGCCTGGGCCCGGTTCGAGACACCGAGGCCCACACAGACGTGCTCCGCACCGGCGGCGCGGACACGCTCGACGAGTTCCCGCGCATGCGAGTCGACCGCCGCGCGGGTGCCGGTGACACCCATCGTCGAGGCGGCGTAGACGAAACCGCGGGAGGTCCCCGCGATGAGGGCCAGCCGCTCCTCGGTCGAGGAGGGTGCGGCGAGGAAGACCCGGTCGAGACCGTGCTCCTCGGCCGCGGCGATCCAGCGACCGGCCTCGTCGGGGATGAGGTCCGGCGTGATGATCCCGGCCCCGCCGGCAACGGCGAGGTCGCGGGCGAAGTCCTCGATGCCGTACTGGACGACGATGTTCCAGTAGGTCATGACGACGGCGCATCCACCTGCCTCGGTGACCGCGCGGACGGCTTCGAAGAGGTCCCGGGTCCGGGCACCCGCATTGAGCGCCACCTCGTCGGCGTGCTGGATGACGGGGCCGTCGAGCCCCGGATCGGAGTACGGCATGCCGACCTCGACGATGTCGGCACCGCTTTCGACGAGCGCGACCATCGCTTCGATGGAGGTCGGGACGTCTGGGAAACCGATGGGCAGGTAACCGATGAGCGCGGCCTCACGTCCGGCGGCCGTCGCCGCATCGATCGCTGCGGACGTGCTCCGCGGATTCGGGTTCGCGGTACTCATACCTGCGTCGCTCCTTCGTCCATGTAGCCGAACCACGTGGCCGCGGTCGTCATGTCCTTGTCCCCCCGGCCGGAGAGGTTGACGAGGACGATCGCGTCCTCGCCCAGCTCCTTGCCCACGCGCAGCGCGCCGGCGAGACCGTGGGCGGACTCGATGGCCGGGATGATGCCCTCGGTCCGGGCGAGCAGACGGAAGGCCTCCATCGCCTCGTGGTCCTCGACCGGCTGGTACTCGGCGCGCCCGGACTCGTACAGGTGCGAGTGCTCGGCACCGACGGAGGGGTAGTCGAGCCCGGCGGACACCGAGTGGGAGCCGAGGGTCTGACCGTCCTCGTCCTGCAGGACGTAGGTGGCCGAGCCGTGGAGCACACCGGGGCGGCCCCCGGAGAAGCGGGCGGCGTGACGACCGGAGTCGATGCCCTCGCCACCGGCCTCGAAACCGTAGAGGCGCACCGCGGAGTCGGAGAGGAAGGCGGAGAAGATCCCGATCGCGTTCGAACCGCCGCCCACGCAGGCGCACACGGCATCGGGCAGGCGCCCGGTCATGTCCTGGATCTGGGCGCGTGCCTCGTCGCCGATGTCACGCTGGAAGCTGCGGACCATGGCCGGGAACGGGTGCGGGCCCGCGGCGGTGCCGATGATGTAGTGGGTGGTCTCCACGTTCGCCACCCAGTCACGGCTCGCCTCGTTCATGGCGTCCTTGAGCGTGCGGGTGCCGTTCGTCACCGAGTGGACGGTCGCCCCGAGCAAACGCATGCGGGCGACGTTGAGCGCCTGGCGCTGCGTGTCCTCCTCGCCCATGTAGACCACGCACTCCATGTCGAGGAGCGCGGCGGCCGTGGCGGCGGCGACACCGTGCTGACCGGCCCCGGTCTCCGCGATCACGCGGGTCTTGCCCATCCGCTTGGCGAGCAGGGCCTGACCGAGGGCGTTGTTGATCTTGTGGCTGCCGGTGTGGTTGAGGTCCTCCCGCTTGAGGAACACCCGTGCTCCCCCGGCGTGCGCGGCGAACCGCGGCACCTCGGTGAGGAGACTGGGCCGACCCACGTACTCCTTCTTGAGCCGGTCGTGCTCGGCGCGGAACTGGGCGTCGACCCGCGACTTCAGCCACACCTCCTCGATCTCCTCGAGGGCGGGGATCAGTGCCTCGGGGAAGTACCGGCCCCCGAAGTCCCCGAAATAGGGACCCAGGGGTTCCGTCCCGTCGGCCAGGTAGTTCTCGGTCATCCGTGGCGTCCGTTTCTGGGGTGAGGAATGGTTCTCAGGGGAGCGCGGGAGCGATCAGGCCTGCGCGGCCGCGGTACCCGCCGCCCGCCGGATCGCGGTCCCGGCGGCGGTGAAGTCCGCGACGTTCCGGCGAGGCGCCCCACCGGTGACGAGTACCTCGCCGACGAGGGCCAGATCGGCACCCGCCCGCGCGTAGTCCTCGACCTCGTGCAGCGACTTCACACCGGACTCCGCGACCAGCGTCGAGCCCGCGGGGCAGAGCTCGGCGAGCGGTGCGAACCGCGCGGTGTCGACCGTGAGGTCCTTGAGGTTCCGGGTGTTCACGCCGATGAGCGGGGCGTCGATCGCGGCGGCCGCGGCGACCTCCTCGGGCGTGTGCGCCTCGACGAGGGCCGTCATGCCGAGTGCGGTGACGAGCTCGTGGTACTCGGCCAGCTGCGCCGCGGACAGGGCGGCGACGATGAGGAGCACGAGGTCGGCCCCGTGCGCCCGGGCCTCGTGGATCTGGTACTCGGTGACGACGAAGTCCTTGCGCAGCAGCGGCACGTCCACGGCCGCCCGGACCGCGTCGAGGTCGTCGAGGGAACCGTGGAACCGGCGCTCCTCCGTGAGGACGCTGATCGCGGCGGCTCCCCCGGCGGCGTACTCGCGGGCGAGGTCCGCGGGGTCCGGGATGTCGGCGAGGGCACCGGCCGAGGGCGAGGCGCGCTTGACCTCGGAGATCACCCCGAAGGACCCGGCCGCCCGGGGCAGGAAGGGCAGCGCCGGGGCCGCGTCTGCGGCCCGGGAGGCGATGTCCCGGTCCCCGATACGCGCACGGCGTGCGGCGAGATCCTCGCGCACGCCGTCCACGATCCCGTCGAGGACGGTCATCAGTGGTGACCCTTGGCACCCATACCGGGCACCTTGGAGAGGATGAGACCGAGGACCGGACCACCGATCCAGCCGGCGGCACCGACGATGAGCATGAGCATGTTGTCGCCCATGAGGTTGAAGACCGTCGCCACCGTCGAGGCGATGAGGATGATCGTCACGGCGATCCAGGCGGCCGGCGAATGACCGTGACCCGGGTCCTGGATGGCCTCGTAGTCGATGCTCGCGCGGTCGAGGTCGGGCGCCACGCTACGAACGGTGATCTCGCTCATTGTTCTCCTTCGTACGAAAAGTCCACGATCATTCTGCCATGGCCGGGGCCGCGGTCTCGACATCGGGCTGTCCTGTTCCCACGGGCCGAGAACGCCTCATCGGCGGGTGGGGTCGTCACCGCGGGTGAGGTCGTCCCATGCCCGGGTCGGGTCGATGTCGTCATCGTCCTCGGCGGCCTCGGAGGAACCGGCGGCCGGTTCCGTGTGGTTCACCTCGTACCGCGAGGCCCGCTCGGTCCAGGAGTTCCCGGACAGACCCACGGAGACGGCCCCTCCGGCGGCGAGCAGTCCCGCGAGGATCCCGAGGGCCGGCCACGGCGAACCCGCGCCACCGGCCAGCGTCGTGACGCCGAGGACCGCGTACCCGAGTCCGCAGGCGGCGACGAGTCCGCACACCACCCAGCGGCCCACCCGGCCGAGCATGACGACGAGGAGCGCCCCGACGCCCGTGACCGCCGCACAGGCGGTGAGCACACTCGTGAGGGCCGAGTCCGAGGCGCCCGATCCTCGCGGCCGTGTCGACGTCACCTCGGCGACCCCGGGGATGTCCCGGGAAGGGTCGGCGGTCGCCGGGACCCAGTCCTGACTCGCGATCGCCCACAGCACACCGGCAAGGGCGAGGAGCAGGAGCACGGCGCGGGTCCGGGTGAGGGTGCGCATCAGGAGTGCGCCTCCCCGGATCCGCCCGGGGTCCGGAGTGTCGGGGCGGCCGCAGCGGCACGCAGGACGGCGGCGGCCTTCGTCCGGGTCTCCTCGTACTCGGTCTCCGGGACCGAGTCCGCGACGATCCCGGCTCCGGCACTCACGGTGATCGCACCGGGACGCATGATGCCGGTGCGGATGGCGATCGCCACGTCGAGGTCGCCGGTGAAGGACAGGTACCCGACCACTCCCCCGTAGACACCACGGGCCACGGGTTCGAGTTCGTCGATGATCTGCAACGCACTGGGCTTCGGGGCACCGGAGAGGGTCCCGGCCGGGAAGGTCGCGGCGACGACGTCGACACCGTCGACCCCGTCGTCGAGAACGCCGGTGACGGTCGAGACGATGTGCATGATGTGCGAGTACCGCTCCAGTTCCATGAACTGGACGACGTCGACGGTGCCCGGGCGGGCGATCTTCGCCAGATCGTTGCGCGCGAGATCGACGAGCATGAGGTGCTCGGCGCGTTCCTTCTCATCGGCCAGCAACTCGCGACCGAGCGCGGCGTCCTCGGCGGGCGTGGCGCCTCGGGGGCGGGACCCGGCGATGGGATGGGTGGTGACGGTGCCGTCGGTGACGGTCACGAGTGCCTCGGGCGAGGATCCTACGACGGTGAGCGGACGTCCGTCGGGGGTCGGCACGTCGAGCAGGTACATGTACGGGCTCGGGTTCGTCGCGCGCAGGATCCGGTAGACGTCGAGGGGTTCCGCGTCGACGGGCGAGTCGAACCGCTGGCCGAGGACGACCTGGAAGATGTCGCCGTCGACGATCCGTTCCTTGGCCGTGCGCACGGAGGCGAGGTAGTCCTCGGCGTGGGTACGCGGCTTGACCTCGGGCTCCGGGGCGTCGTGGACGGCGATCGAGGGTGTGAGGGGTCGCAGGAGGTCCGCGACCATCGCCTCCAGGCGGGCGACACCGGCCGCGTGGGCCTCGTCGACGCCGGCGTCCGTGCCGTTGACGTTGAACACGTTGGCCACGAGCGTGAGCCGGGAGGTGTAGTGGTCGAAGATCGCGACATCACCGGGGATCGAGAGGCTGAGTTCCGGGACGACGTCCTCCGGCAGAGGGCCCTGGCCGAGGGTCTCGAACCGCCGGACGGTGTCCCAGCCCAGGTAGCCGACGAGCGAGGAGATCATGGGCGGCAGGTCCGCCGTCGGCCGGTCGATCGCGAAGGCGGCGAGCGTCGCGCGGACCGCGGCGAGGGGGTCACCCTCGGTCGGCAGGCCCGCCGGGACGGTGCCGAGCCAGTGCAGCCGCCCGTCGACCTCCGTGAGGGTGGCCAGAGGGTTACGCCCGACGAAGGAGTAGCGCGCCCAGGCGCCCTCGGAGGCGGACTCGAAGAGGAAACTGCCGGGCCGGCCCGCACCGAGCTTGCGGTAGACGCTCAGCGGGGTCTCCTCGTCGGCGAGCACCGTCGTGTGCACGGGCACGAGGCGGTGGTCGGCGGCCAGGTCCCGGAAGGTCGCGACGTCGGGGGTGATGTGCAGACCGGTGTCGGCGTGATCAGACGAGGCCATCGAGGTCCCTTCCGGAGAAGCAGGTGGGCGTGTTCGTGTGGCAGGCCGGGCCCGTCTGGTCGACCTCGTAGAGGACCGTGTCCGCGTCGCAGTCGAGCGCGACCCGGCGGACGCGCTGGGTGTGCCCGGAGGTCTCCCCCTTCACCCAGTACTCGCCCCGGGACCGGGACCAGTAGGTCGCCTTCCCGGTGGCCAGCGTGCGGCGCAGCGCCTCCTCGTCGGCCCAGGCGAGCATGAGCACCTCCCGGCTCGTGTACTCCTGCACGACGACCGGCACCAGACCCTCGGTGTCGGTCTTCAGCGAGGAGAGGTTCGGCGTGGAGTCGGACGCGCTCATCGGACCACGATCCCCTCGGCCCGCAGGGCCTCCTTGACGTCGGCGATCGTGAACTCCCGGAAATGGAAGACACTCGCGGCGAGCACGGCGTCGGCACCGGAGTGGACGGCCGGGGCGAAGTGGTCGACGGAACCGGCACCGCCGGAGGCGATGAGCGGGACGTCGACGACCGCGCGGGCCGCCCGGATGAGTTCGAGGTCGAACCCGGCCTTCGTCCCGTCGGCGTCGACACTGTTGAGGAGGATCTCCCCGGCGCCGAGTTCCGCCGCACGGGCCACCCACTCGATCGCGTCGATCCCGGTGCCCCTGCGACCGCCGTGCGTGGTGACCTCGAAGCCGGAGGCCGTCGGTTCCTGGCCCTCCGGCACCCGACGGGCGTCGAGGGAGAGGGTGAGCACCTGGTTGCCGAAGCGGTGGGCGATCTCCCGGACGAGTTCCGGGCGGGCGACGGCGGCAGTGTTGACCCCCACCTTGTCGGCCCCGGCCCGCAGCAGCCGGTCGACGTCCTCGACGGAGCGGACCCCGCCGCCGACGGTGAGCGGCACGAAGACCTGCTCCGCACAGTGGGCGACCATGTCGTAGGTCGTCTCCCGGTCACCGCTCGACGCGGTGATGTCGAGGAAGGTGAGCTCGTCGGCCCCCTCCGCCCCGTACCGGGCGGCCAGTTCCACCGGGTCCCCGGCGTCCCGCAGACCGGTGAAGTTCACGCCCTTGACGACACGTCCCGCGTCGACGTCCAGGCAGGGGATGACCCGTACGGCCACCGTCATGTGAGGCCCACTCTTTCTCTCGTGTCAGTGTTCTCTTGAAATCACGGTGCTCTTGTGAGGTCCCTGTGCTTTCGTGAAATCACAGAGCTGTGGTGAGATCACAGTGCTCTCGTGACCTCACAGCCCGAGCGCGCGGTACCGGTCGATCCGCCGGTGGTGCCGACGGGTGGCGGGCTGCCGCATGAGCGCGATGATCTCGTGTTCGAGGGTAGTCGACACCCGCCGCACGAATTCCACCGGCTCCGCCGTCGCGTCGGGTTCCTCCGCGATCACCCGGTCGACCACGCCGTTCACCGCCAGCGCCGCGGCGTGGACCCCCTGTTGCTGCGCCATCTCGGCGGCGTGCGCGGTGTCCCGGTGCACGATCGCCGAGGCGCCCTCCGGTGGCAGCGGGGAGAGCCACCCGTTCTGCGCCGTGAGCACCCGGTCGGTCGGGATGAGCGCCAGCGCACCGCCGCCACTGCCCTCCCCGAGGATGAGCGAGACGGTCGGGGCCTTGAGCGAGACGAGGTCCGCGAGCGACCGCGCGATCTCCCCGGCCATACCCCGTTCCTCCGCGCTCTGCGAGAGAGCGGCACCCGGGGTGTCGATGACGGTGACGAGCGGGACACCCAGCCCCTGGGCCAGCGCCATGCCGCGGCGGGCCTCCCGGAGGGCCGCCGGGCCCATCGGTTCGCCGGTGCGCTGTCGCAGACGATCCTGCCCGAGCACGATGCACGGGGCCGTCCCGAACCGGGCCAGGGCCAGCAGGAGCCCCTGGTCCTTCTCCCCCTCACCGGTCCCCGAGAGCGGCAGGACGCCGGTGGCTCCGTGGCGGAGGAGCTCCCGCACCCCGGGCCGCTCCGGGTTCCGGGAGGCGGTGATGACGTCCCAGGCGGTCTGCGTCGCCAGGACGGAGGCGGCCGGGGCGGTGTCGGTGTCCGGGACGGGATCGGGCACCTCGCGCGCGCCGAGGAGCACGTCGAGGACCTTGTGCACGGTCTCGGCGATCCGTTCGGGGCCGATGACGGCGTCGACGATGCCCTTGCGGTGCAGGTTCTCGCCGGTCTGGACGCCTTCCGGGAAGGGCTCGCCGTAGAGCTGTTCGTAGACGCGGGGACCGAGGAAGCCGATGAGCGCCCCGGGTTCGGCCACCGTGAAGTGTCCGAGGGATCCCCAGGAGGCGAACACACCGCCGGTCGTGGGATGCCGCAGGTAGACGAGGAAGGGCAGCCCGGCTTTCTTGTGCTCGACGACGGCCGCCGCGATCTTCACCATCGAGAGGAACGCGACGGTGCCCTCCTGCATCCGGGTGCCGCCGGAGGCCGGACCCGCGAGGATCGGCAGACCCTCGGCGGTCGCCCGTTCGACGGCGGCGACCAGGCGCTCGGCCGCGGCCACACCGATGCTCCCGGCGAGGAACCGGAACTCACAGGCGATGACGGCCACCCGCCGACCCCGGACGAGGCCGGAACCGGTGACGACCGCCTCGTCGACGCCGGACTTCTCCTTCGCCGCGGCGAGATCCGCCGCGTATTCCGCGGAGACACCCGCGCCGGGCACCACCGGGGTGCCGTCCCAGGACTCGAAGGTGCCCGGGTCGACGACGAGCTCGATGAGCTCGCGGGCGTCGAGTCGCCGGGTTTTGTTCCCCGCGGCCATCAGTCGGCCAGCCATTCGCGGATGACGGCCTCGTGTTCACCGAGCAACGGCGGGGCCTGGTGACGTGTCACGGTCGTCTCCCGTTCGCCGGAGCCGTCGACGTCGAAGAATCGCAGGGGCGGTCCGGGCAGGTCGATGTCACCGAGGACCGGGTGGTCGACGGAGACCTTGAGGCCCTGGGAGAGCGCCTGCTCCCACTCGTAGACCTCCGGCAGGGTGCGGACGATGCCACCGGGGATCCCGGCCTCCGACAGCTTGGCGAGCAGTTCCTCGGCGCCGTAGGCGGAGAACCGGTCCTCGATGAGTGCGGTGACGGCCGCCCGGTCCTCGACGCGGGCCGTGTTCGTCTCCATCCCCGGGGTGGCCGGGTCGATGTCGAAGGCCGCACAGAACTTCTGCCACAGGTTCTCGTTGCCCACCGAGATCTGCACCGCGCCGCCGCGGCACAGGAACATGCCGTAGGGCGAGAGCGAGGGGTGGTGGTTGCCGCCGGGCTGTGGGTTCTCCCCGGCCACGGTCGCCCGGGTGCCCTGGAAGGCGTGGACGCCGACCATCCCGGCGATGAGCGAAGTGCGCACGACCTTGCCCTTCCCGGTGCGGTTCCGCTCGACGAGGGCCGCGAGCACACCGACGACACCGTGGATGCCGCCCAGGAGGTCCGCGATCGGGACACCGACCTTGTAGTAGTCCCCGGGCTCCGCGCCGGTGAGCGACATGAGGCCGGCCTCGCCCTGCGCGATCTGGTCGTACCCGGCGCGCGAGGCCTCCGGACCGTCGTGGCCGAACCCGGTGATCGAGAGGATCACGAGGCGCGGGTTGATCTCGTGGAGCCGCGTTGTCGAGAAGCCCAGGCGGTCGAGCACTCCCCCACGGAAGTTCTCCACCAGCACGTCCGCCCGCTCGACGAGCGCGGTGAGGGTCGCGACCCCGTCCGCGGACTTCAGGTCGAGGCCGATCGACTCCTTGTTGCGGTTGCACGAGAAGAAGTAGGTGGCCTGCGGGTCGTCCTCGGGCCCGACGAAGGGTGGGCCCCAGCTGCGGGTGTCGTCACCACCGGTGGGGTTCTCCACCTTGATGACACGGGCGCCGAGGTCACCGAACATCTGACCGGCGTGGGGGCCTGCCAGGGCACGGGACAGGTCGACGACGGTGTGACCTGCCAAGGAGCCTGCGGTTGGAGGGTTGTCGGGGAGCTGCGAGTCGGTCATGCGCCCGAGTGTAGGGGACGCCTCGGACATCATTCGGTGGGTTCCGTGTACCGGTCGAGCAGGCCCTGGAAAGTCCGGTACGCCCGGTCGGCGTACTCCCCGTCCCCCGCCTGGATCGCGTGGACCTGCCGGGTCGTCCCGTCGGACAGGTCGACCTGTGCCCAGGCCTCACCGGCCTGCGGGAGGAACCGGACGGCGATCACCTGGTTCCAGTCGAGACGGTAGGACCCCAGCACGTTGTGGACCCGTAGACCCGTGGGGTCGGCGACGACCCGGACCGCGGAGAACCGGTACAGACCGGCGGCGAACAGCAGCCCGATGGCGAGCAGCCACCACGTGTCGCGGCCGGCGACCCAGGGCGCCCAGTCGACGACGAAGAGGGCCACGGCGAGCACCCCGAAGGCCACGAGGACGATCCCGGCCAGCACAAGACACAACACCCGCAGGAACCGGGGACGGAGGACCACGGTCTCTGCGGGTGGGGTGTTCATCGGAAGTGCGGTGCCGGTGCCGAGGGTAGGGTGCCTCGACGGCGGGGACTCAGATCCGGCAGGAGGCCAGCGCGGTGACGAGGATGGCGCGGGCACCGGCCTCGTGCAGGCGGTCCATGACGCGGTGGGACTCCTTGCGGCTCACGAGCGAGCGGACGGCCAGCCACGCGGGGTCCTGCATGTCGGAGACCGTGGGGCTCTCGAAGCCCGGGGTCAGCGCGATCGCCTTCTCCAGGTCGTCCTTGCGGATGTCGTAGTCGATGAGCACGTAGTCACGGGCGACGATGACGCTCTCCAGGCGGCTCTTGAGGACCCGTGCCTTGTCCGGCACCGAGCCCTGGGCGATGAGCACGCCCTCGGAGTACATGATCGGCTCGCCGAAGGTCTCCAGGCCGGCCAGGCGCAGCGTGGTGCCGGTCTCGACGACGTCGGCGATCGCGTGGGCGACGCCGAGTTCGATCGACACCTCGACGGCACCGTCGAGCTTCACCGTCGTCGCGTCGATCCCGCGGGCGGCGAGATCGGCCTCGACGAGGCGCGGGTAGCTGGTGGCGATCGTCTTCCCGGCGAGCTCGGCCGGGTCGGAGAAGTCACCGGCGGGCCCGGCGTAATGGAAGCGGGACTTCCCGAAGCCCAGGCTCATGACCTCGGTCGCGTCCGCCCCGGACTCGCCCAGGAGGTCGCGGCCGGTGATACCGATGTCGAGGATGCCGCGGCCCACGTAGATCGCGATGTCACGGGGCCGGAGGTAGAAGAACTCCACCTCGTTGTCGATGTCGCGGTGGACGAGGGTCTTGGCGGAGGAGCGCAGCGAGTAGCCGGCCTCCCGGAGCATGGTGGTGGCCGCCTCGGAGAGGGCGCCCTTGTTGGGGATGGCGACGCGCAGCATCAGAGAACCTCGTAGATGTCGTCAAGGGTGAGTCCACGCGCGATCATCATGACCTGCAGGTGGTAGATGGCCTGGGAGATCTCCTCGGCCAGTTCGGCGTCCGTCTGGTACTCGGCGGCCATCCAGACCTCGGCCGCCTCCTCGACGACCTTCTTGCCGATGTGATGGACCCCGCCGTCCAGTTCGGCCACGGTCGCGGAACCCTCGGGGCGGGTCGCGGCCTTCTCGGACAGTTCGGCGAACAGGTCTTCGAAAGTCTTCACGAGGGTCGAGAATAGTACGGACCCCCGGTCCTGCGAGAACCGGGGGCCGTGATGTGTCGGAGTGTGGACGGTGGGAAATGTCTCAGGCCGGGTTCGACCCGGTCACCTCCGTCGCGCCCGTCACCTCCGTCGCCCGGGTGGCCGGGTGGGAGATCCGTTGCTTCGACTTCTTCGCCCAGTCGACGATCCCGACGATCACCATGACGAGGAAGATGAGGTACACGATCGCGGAGAACACGAGCCCGCCGGAGAAGGCGAGCGGGATGCCCACGAGGTCGACGGCCAACCACACGAACCAGAACTCGACGATCGCACGGCCCTGGGCGTACATGGCCACGAGGGACCCGATGAAGATGTAGGCGTCGGGGTACGGGTTCCACGACCAGCCACCGAGCGCGAGCACGTACCCGAACCCGGCGGTGCCGACGAGCACCGCGGCCAGCAGCGCCAGCCGCTCCTTCCACGTCGCCCACCGGATCGCGATCTCACCCTCGTTCTCCCGGGCCTTCTTCCACATGGCCCAGCCCCAGATCGCCGCGACGACGATGACGACCTGGCGTGAGGCGTTACCGCCCAGTCCCGCGGAGACGCTCGCCGAGAACAACAGGATCGACCCGAGGATCTGCACTGGCCACGACAGGATGTTCCGCCGCAGCGCGAGGAACACCGTGCCGATCGCACAGATGTTCCCGAGGAAGTCCGACCACGGCACGGGATTGCCGAGGAGGGTGAAGATGGGCGCGTTGAGCCACGCGATGAGTTCCACTGCGGGTGTGGCCTTTCCGGATGGGGGTGGTGCGGGGGTGGGTCAGTGCGCGTGCGCGGCGGCCTGCGTGCGCAGGTCCTCGATCGCGACGGCAGGGTTCTGGGCACCGTAGACGGCGGACCCGGCGACGAGGACGTTGGCGCCGGCGTCGACCACGCGCTCGACGGTGCTCGCCGACACACCCCCGTCGACCTGGAGCTTGATGTCGAGGCCGGACTCGCTGATGGCCTTCCGGGCACGCGTGATCTTCGGCAGGCAGACGTCCAGGAACTTCTGCCCGCCGAAACCGGGCTCCACCGTCATGATGAGCACCTGGTCGAACTCGCCGAGCAGGTCGATGTACGGCTCGATCGGGGTCGCGGGCTTGAGCGCGATCGAGGCCTTCGCCCCGAGCTTGCGGATCTCCCGGGCCAGACGCACCGGGGCGGCGGCCGCCTCGGCGTGGAAGGTGACGGACGCGCAGCCCATCTCCGCGTAGACGGGGGCGTTGCGGTCCGCCTCGGCGATCATGAGGTGCGCGTCGATCGGGACCGGGGAGACGGCGAGGATCCGCTCGACCACGGGCGGCCCGAAGGTGAGGTTCGGGACGAAGTGGTTGTCCATGACGTCCACGTGCGCCATGTCGGCGGTGGCGATCTTCGCCAGCTCACCGCGGAAGTCGGAGAAGTCGCAGGACAGGATGCTCGGATTGATCTCGATGCTCACCGGACCAGTCTACGACGAGCGGTTCAGGCCTGCTTCCGCAGCAGGGCGAGGAACATCCCGTCGGTGCCGTGCCGATCGGGCCACAGTTGTGCGCAGCGTCCCGTCCCCACCGCCGCCGAGGCGAACCCGGCCGCGTCCTCCCCCGTGACCGCCGCGAGGACGGCCGGGGCGTCGAGGACCGTCAGTCCCGGCAGACCTTCGACATCCGGGGTCTCACCCGCGACGTCACGGATCACGGCGACCGTCTCCTCCGCGTGCGGCGAGCAGGTCGTGTAGGCGAGCGCTCCCCCCGGCACGAGCGAGTCCCAGGCCGCGGCGAGCAGGTCCCGCTGGACGGGGCCGAGTTCGACGACGTCCTCGGGACGACGCCGCCAGCGTGCCTCGGGACGCCGGCGCAGTGCACCGAGCCCGGAACACGGCACGTCGACGAGCACCCGCGAGAACGACTGCGGGTGTGTGTGCCCGAACTCACGCCCGTCGGCCTGCTGCACGTCGACCCAGGGCGACCCGTCCGCCCGGAGGACCGCACGGGTCGAGTCGACGACGAGCCCGGCACGGTGCTCCGAGGCGTCGGTCGCGACGACGCGGCGCACACCACCCTCCCCCGCCGCCGAGGCGCCCGCCGGGATGGAACCGGACCGTGCCCGGAGTTCCGCTGCGAGAACCGCCGTCTTGCCACCGGGACCGGCGCACATGTCGAACCAGTCGCCGGCAGGGATGGCGGGGAAGGCAGGCGCCGGGGCCGTGTCGCAGCGGGTGAGCGCGAGGGCGACGAGCTGGGAGCCCTCGTCCTGGACGCGGGCGGTGCCGGCGGCGACTTCGGGGACGGACAGAGGGTCGCCGTGATCGAGGAGCACACCGAGGGGCGACAGGGCGGCCGGCGCACCGTGGGCGGCGGCGATCGCGTCGCGGTCGGCCAGACCGGGCAGGGCGGTGAGGCTCACGCGCGCCGGGGTGTTGTCGGCCTCGAGGAGCGCCGGGAGTTCGGAGCGGTCGCGTCCGTGGGCGTCGAGCGCATCGCCGAGGGCACGCACGATCCACTCGGGGTGCGAGGTGCGGATCATGAGCGCGGTCTCCTCGGAGGCGCCGGCCGTCACGTGCTCGATCCACTCCTCGCGGGTGCGCTCCGTCACGCGGCGCATGACGGCGTTGGTGAAGCCCGTGGCGCGGGCGTGGGTGCGCTTGAGGAGGTTGACCGTCTCCGCGACGGCGGCGTGGGCCGGGGTGCGCATGCCGAGCACCTGGTGGGCACCCATGCGCATCGCGGCGAGCACCGGCGGGTCGATCTTCGCCACCGGGCGACCGGCCGCGTCCGCGATGACCGCGTCGTACAGGCCGAGGCCGCGGAGGGTGCCGTAGGTGAGCTCGGTGGCGAAGGCCGCGTCGGGCCCGCCGATCCCGGCCCGGCCGAGGGCCTGCGGGAGGACGAGGTTGGCGTAGGCGTCCTCGACGGCGACCTCCGTGAGGACCTTCCACGCAACACGCCGCGGGTTCTGCTGCGGCGTCCTGACCGGGCCGCGGGGACCCGGCTTGCGCTTCTTCGGCCGTCCGTTCCGCGGGGTGCCGCCGTGGCCCTTCTTCCCGTTCTTCTGCGCGCCGGATCCTGTGGGGCTCATCGTCCGGTCTCCGTGTCAGTCGTGGGGGTGGCTGCGGGAGTGGTGGGCGCCTCGGCAGCGAGGGTGGCGTCCGGGGCAGAGTCTGCCGGGGCCGGGTCGAAGGTGACGGTGCCCTGGCGACCGCGGAGGAAGGCCGGGGCGTCGGTCATCGGTTTGCCGGAAGGCTGGATCCGCTCGACGGACACGGCGCCCTCCGCGCACCCGATGACGACGGTCTCCCCAGTCGGGTCACCGGCCGCCGTGGTCGCGGTCGTCACGACGCCGACTCCGGGCGTGGTCACGTCGTGGGCCACACGGATCCCGGCGAGCTTGGTGCGCTTGCCGTCGAGTTCCGCCCAGGGACCGGGTGCCGGTGAGACCCCGCGGGCGTGGGCGGACACCTGCTGTGCGGACAGTGCGAAGTCGAGGCGCGCCTCGGCGGGCAGGATCTTCTCCGCGTGGGTGCCCGCGGCGGGCTGTGGTTCGAAGGTCGCGGTCTCGGCGGCCACCGCGTCGAGGGCCTCGACGAGGACGGGGGCACCGCGATGGGCGTAGTCCTCGAGGGCCGCTCCGGCGTCGACCTCGGGGAGGTCGAATTCGCGGCGGAGGACGACGTCGCCGGTGTCCATGCCGGTGTCGAGGCGGAAGACGGTGACTCCGGAGGTGTCCTGACCCGCCATGATCGCCCGTTGCAGCGGTGCGGCGCCGCGCCAGTCGGGCAGCAGGGAGAAGTGGAGGTTGAACCACCCGTGGCGAACGGCTGCGAGGGCACGAGGACCTGCGAGTGCCCCGTATGCGACGACGGCGACGGCGTCGAGGTCGAGGGCTTCGAGCTCGGACAGGACCTCTCCCCGCAGGCGATCGGCCTCGATGACGGGAAGGCCCGCCTCGATCGCACGGGTCTTCACGGGGCTGGGCGTGAGCACCCGCTTGCGGCCGACCGGGGCATCGGGCCGGGTGAGGACGGCGACGACCTCGTGCCCGGAGGTCAGCAGCGCGTCGAGGGACGGGACGGCCACGGCGGGGGTACCAGCGAAGAGAATGCGCACGGCCGTCGAGTCTACCGGTGAGGTGCGGGGTCGTTCCCGTGAGGTGCGGTGTACCGCCGGGAGGCCGAGGGCATGGAAGAGTACGGGCACCGATGGGTGGGATCTAGAAGGGCGGGGGTCCGCTGCTGCCCCAGGCATCCGGGTCGTCCGGATCGAGGTGCGGGAGTTTCCACGGGTCGACCAGAACTGAGGTGGACGCGGTCCCGTTCGAGCCCGAGGTGCAGATCGAGTCCGAGGTGACGGTCGAGTCCGAGGTGCCGTCGCCATCCGTACCAGTCGCCTCGGTATACACACCGATCCCCTCGACGGGCACCCACATCCCCCGGGTAGTCACACCCGTCCCGTCGCTCGACACACCCGTCCTGTCCCCCTCGGCGCACACATCTGCCCTGTCGTCACCTCCGGGGCCCTCACCTCCACCAGGAGCCCCGTCATCGGGATTCTCATCTCGCCCGGGACGACTGCCGTTGCCGGGACCGTCGTCATCGTCGCGGTCGTCCCCGTCGTCGGGGTCCGGATCGAGGTCACGCATTCGGCGGGCCTGTTCGGTATCGATCGGCCGGTCCGGCGGATACACCCGGAACGTCTCCCGGTACTCGAACTCCCACACCCGTGCCCCGTCACCGGTCGTGGACACACCACAGCGCCGGTCCGTCTTCGCCTGATGATGTTTCTTGCACAAAGGATGCAGATTCCTGAACACGGTGAGCCCACCCCGCCACGGATCCCCGTGATCGAAGGGCTCCACATGATCGATCTCGCACCGATACGCCCGCCTGGTACACCCCGGCGCGGTACACATGTCCCACCGGGCTCCCACCGACAAGCGCACGTCCCGCGACACCCGATAGGTCCGCGCCCGTGCATCCAGGGGCGTCCCCGTGGCCGGGTCCGTGAGGATCCGGGTCCATGTCGAGCACCCCGCAGCGATCCGCCGCGCCGTCTCCGCAGGGACCGGGGATCCATCGGGCAGGAGCCCGGGCAGGTCACCGTGCCCGGTCAACGTCAGGGCCGGGACGGTGACGAGGACGGCGGCCTGCTGGGACAGGAAGTCCCGCGTCGCAGGCATCTGCACCCGCACCCACCGGACACGCTCCTCATCCTCGCCGTCAATGCCCTCAGTCTGCTCGGTGCTCTCAGTCTGCTCGGTGCTCTCAGTCTGTTCAGTGTTCTCAGTCTGTTCAGTGTTCTCAGGCCCGCCCTCGCCGGATTCTGCGGGTGCCGGGTCGACGACAGGGACGGACTCAGGGATGGGCAGCGTGTCGGGGGTGGGGATGGTTCGGACCTCCGTCTGCGGCAGAGCCCCTTCGGCCAGGTCGAACATGAGAGCGCCCAGGGACCGGTCATCGGCGATCCGCCGACCTTCCGGCACCTCGGCGAATGTCTCCGTATCACTCTTGAGGATCGCCACCCCGGTCGCCTCCAGGCGTCGTTTCCACGCCAGGATCCGCTCCAGATCCGCCGTGAACACGAGCGCGGCCGACCCGTCCGGATTCGTCTGGAGGCGCACGTTCCGCGACCGGTGGGCCTCCGCAGCACGTTCCTCCGGCGACTCGACGGTCGCGATCTTCTCCCGCAGCGTCTTCCGGAAGGTCTCCAGACTCACCCCGGCCCGCCGGTCCGCCAGATACTCGTCGACGTCCCTCAGCACGCCTGCCGGCAATGTCTTGCACATCTGCCCGGCCGCCTCGACCTGGGAGAACGTGAAATCCCCGGCGATCGCTCGGGCATAGAACCGCGGCAGCCCGTACACGACGGTGAGACTGCTGTAGGCCAGGGACGTCATCACCCGGTCGGTGAGACACAACTGGCCGGCCAGATGGGTGAGGTCGACTACGTCGACATGCGCCTTCACCCAGTCGACCAGCGACTGCGAGAGGCGCAGGTGCGGGAACGCCCGGGCACCGGCCACCGGGCCCGCACTCGCGGCAGCTTCGGCTTCTTTGCGTGCCCGTTCGGCATCCCGGGCCGCCTGCCGAGCCCGCTCACGCATGTCCATCGCATCGCCGAGGGCCAGCCATGCAGTGATCCGGGCGGCCTCGGCGTGTTCGAGACGCGATCTGGCGGCAGCGACCGTGATCGGCAGGAGGGACACGAGCCCGGCGTCCGGGGCGATCGCTGCATCCGTCGAGGTACCGGTGGCGCCCGTCCAGACGGAGGCCGGCTGCCAGTCCTCCACCGGGACTGTGGCCGCGACCGGGCATGCACCGGGCAGGTGCACGACGTCACCCGGGCCTGGCTCCGGCTCCTCGGGCAGCTCGATGTCGGAGAAGTCCGCGGGCGTCAGTCGCGGTTCGTCCCGCCACGCATCGAACGTCTGCTGCGCCCTCCACTCCTGTGCGGACATCACGGTCGTGAGTGCATGGACGGCCTCCGCGCAGGTCGGGACGGTCGTAGCCGCCACAGCATTCAGATACTCGGACTCATCCGCGACGGTCGTCGGTCCCACCGCGTGGGCGGCGATCGTGAGGGCCAGCTCGTCCTCGCATGCGAGTACGTGGTCACTGGCGGAGTCGAAGACGACCGTGGCGGCCGTGATGGGGCCGGACGTCTCGGCGTGGTCTTCCCACTCCTGGTGAGCGGTCTTCGCGGCTGCGGCAGCCCGTTCGGCGGCGTCGAGGCCGGCGGCAGTGTTCTCCCACCTCTCGAGGACTTCGGTGATGGTCTCGACCTGTCCGGTCCAGCCGGCGAGGTCCTTCCGGGAGGCGTGCCGGGGCCGCCCGACACGACGCACTGTCGGGTCCACCGGAGGTTCGGCGACACCGCCGTCACCGGCCGGGACACCGAGTACGGAGTCGGGGTCGTCCTCGCCGAAGACGATCACCTCGGCCAGGAGGTAGTCGGCGATGGTGCGCATCCGGTCGAGACCAGCCCGGTCGAAGGCGGTGGCCTGGTCCTTGAGGACGTCCAGGCGGTGCCGAGCTGCGGCCCGGCCGTTGCGGCTGCGAGCTCCCTCAGCGCCGAACCCCTCAGTGCAGGACCCCGCAGTGCCCGACCGCTCAGTACCAGCGGTGTCGGCAGGGCGAGACGTGGCGGTAGAGGCACCTGTCGTGTCGTCTGTCGTCGCGGTCATCGTCACCACCCCTCACCCGTCGTCACCGGGCGTACCCGATCCCGGAGGCCCCCGTACCGCTAGACCAGAAGCCTCTGCCCGAGGCGGGAAATCTCGCCGCGGAACAGCATCGGAACACCCATCACATTCGCAAATATCTCTGTACGTTCGATTCTTCCACAATCGAACGCGATTGCATGTAACGATTCAATAACGCCCTCGGGCAGGGGTGGCGACCGAGCGTCGTGACGCTGGTGCGGCCACCACGTACCCCCGCATCCCGCAGTCACGCTTCCGCGAGCACTTCCGGGCACCGGACTCCCCCTGCAAGCCTCCGTGCCCCTCCCGACCGGACCAAATCCGCCATCGGCGACTCCCTGCCATGTATACATGGGAGAAATCCGGCCAAGCCTGGTCCGGGTCGCTCGCTCGGTCTACTGTGGCAAGCACCGTCGAGTGGTGCGGACGATCACCGTTCTCCATCAAACGACAACGAGTGCCATCCGGACCCACCTGCTCGAGGCGCCATGCACCCCATTTCCTTCCGTCCTCCGACCGCCGACCGTCGCCGCACGTGGCGTATGGCCTCCAGTGCTGCCCTCTCCGGCCTGTTGTTTCTCGCCGCGTGTACTCCCGGCGAACCGGATCCATCGGAATCCCCCACCGCCGAGGCGCCCTCCACTTCGCACACCACCGACGCGGGCACCGGGGCCGGCGGCGGAGAGGATGCCGCGGGAACGGCGACGGCCGAGGGTGGTGGGACCGGCGAGGCGACAGATGCCGACCCGGACGCCGAGGAACTCGGTTACACGACGGAGCTCGTCCTCTCCGAGAACCAGAAGGAGGCCACGGCCCAGGCGATCGCCGTCCTCGAGGAGTACATCGCGGTGTCGAACGAGGTGTTCGGCGCCGGAGGCGAAGGCGTCGAGAAGTTCGACGACGTGGCGAGTGACGAAGTGCTGCTCGGCTCTCGGGAGGACGCGCAAATGCTCAAGGACGATGAGGCGACGATGGAGGGGGCGATCGTCCAGTCGATTCCGCTGGTGAGGATCGTCGACTTGAACAGGGCTGACGACACCTTCCTGCCGATCGTTGTTGCCGAGGCCTGCATCGATTCGTCGGCGTGGACATTCACGAACACCGAATCCGAAAAGACCGAGGACAGCGTCTTCGAGTACGTCATGGCCGAGTACGACGGCGCATGGTTCGTCTCCGAGCAGAGCTTGGTGGACGAATGCGAGTACTGACATTCTCCTATGGCCTCATCACCATGCTGATTCTGGCGTCTGCGGCGGTCATGGTGCTCGGCGGCGCCAGCCCTGCTGCGGCGGTACCTGGTGTCGGGTGCCGTTTCGGAAATGACGACGGCGGCAGTTGTGGCCACCAGGAGCGGACTTCGCCCGGCCCGAACCGTTCCTCCACCGGGACCGACCACGGTGACTCCGGCTCGGGCAGCGGCTCCGGCGGCGACACTCGGAACACGAATGCCGAACCCGTCGACCGGTTCGCGAACCCCGAGACCAACCCGCTGTGCGAGGCCGTCAACTCCCCGTCCACCGGCCGCACCGAGTACTACTGCTCCTACGCCCAACGCACCGGACCGGGTGACGACCCGGCTGAGAACGTCGTCGTCCTGCCCGTCGTCACCACCAGCGACTTCCAGAGTTTCGAGATCCCCTCCTCGACCCTCCACGCCTACCCCGCCGACTGGTCCGTCGCCCATCGCGAGACCGCCTTCTGGGCCGACTCGTCCACCCACACCCTCGACCTCACCCTCGCCGGATTCCCCGTCCAGGTGCGTGCCACCCCCGTCGAATACCGATGGGACTTCGGCGACGGGACCACCGAGACGACCACCTCCGCGGGCTTCGAACCGGACACGATCGACCAGGCGACCCTCACCCACGTCTACAGCGAGGCGGGCGAGGTCACCGTCGACCTCACCACCGTCTACTCCGGCATGTACCGCATCGGCACCGGACCCTGGCTGCTCATCGCCGGCCACGCCCAGGTCGCGAGCACCGGGGTCGACATGGAGATCTACCGGTTCCACCGCTACCTGGTACGCGAGAACTGCCTGGAGAACCCCACTGGCCCGGACTGCTGACGCCTCCGCAGAGCCGACTCCCGTGAAGTCGGACGCGGGAGACCTCGAAATCACGGAGTTCGGCACGGATCACGAGGTTCGCCCACCGTGATCCGCGACAGAACCCGTGATCTCGCAGCGATGCGCCCCCGGGACGAGTACCCGGTCAGAGCGCCTCGGGGGCGTCGAGGCGGGCCCTCACCTGCGGACGCTGACGCATCGATCGGCTGGCGGTGATCTCCGCGAGCCGTCTCGTGTACCGCGCACCCCCGGCCACGGGGAACGCGAGGACCACGGAGTGCGGGTCCTCCTTCTCGACGAGCAGCTCGAGCGAGCCGCTCTCCTCACGGACCGGACCTCCCCCGGAGTCCGGACCTCCCGCTGCCGAGGCGCCCGGACCGGGCGTCTCCCCCGCACCGTTCCCGGCCGCCACGCCGTCGCCCGCCGCAGCTCCATCGCCCAACCCCGGCCCGTCCACCGCCCGAAGGGCCTCGATCACCTCGTCGACGGCCTCGCGTTCGCCGGTGAGCTCGACGATGCGCCGGGCGGGTGGCAGACCCAGATGCGTCCGGTCGGCCAGCTGGGCGTGGGCGTAACCGACCGGATCGAACCGGAGCACCGCCCGCTGGACGAGCGGGTCGAGGTCCATGAGCAGCACCCGACCGCCGTGGGCACTGCTGCGGACCAGGGAGGCCGCGCGCAGCCGCCGGTCGACGGCATGGTCCGTGGCACGCAGGTGCGGGCCCGGCCACAGGGTGTCGAGCAACAACCCGAGCGCGTAGCCACCCTCGGTGTAGGGCTCCGCGCCGGTGGTCGCGACGACGATCGCGGGTTCCGGATCGACCGTGCGCCGGACGTGGTCCCCGCCGGAACGCAGGACCCGGACACCGGGGAATGCACGGCCGAGTTCCAGATGGATCTTCTCCAGACCGGAGACCACCGAACGCACGCCGTTCCCACCGCACTCGGCGCACCGGAACTCCCCCGACCGGTAGGTGCACCGCTTGCAGGAGAAGGGCCCCACGGCCGTCGCCGCCGTGAGGGGGTTCTCGCAGTCGGGACAGCGGGCGACCGCCCGACACCGGGCGCAGGCGACGACCGGCATGAAACCGGTCCGTGGCACCTGGACGAGCACCGGTCCGACCGCGGTGTTCCGCTTGGTGCGGCCGAGCGCCTCGCGCATCATCGTGAAGGCCCGGGGGCTCAGCAGCCTGCGTTCGACGGGGTCGTCCTCGTCGGGCAGGAACACCAGTGGCGTGTGCTCCCGTCGGAAGGTACGTTCCTGCGCGACCTCGCCGGCCCAGCCGGTCTCGACCAGACGTTGCACGTCGACGGAGCGCCCGTGGTCGAGGAACAGGGCCGCCGACCGTTCGAGGTGTGCCCGGGTGAGGAGCACCTCGCGCGCGTGGGGGTACGGACTGCGTCTCTCCTCATAGGAACCGTCCTGGTCCATCGTGCAGATGACGATGCCCGGATCGACGAGCGGTGCGTAGGCCGCCGTGCGCGTCCCGATCACCAGGCGGGCCCGCCCGGTGAGCACCCGCACCCATTCGGTCCACCGGACGTCCTGGTCCTGGTCGGCGGTGAGCACCGCCGCGTGCTCGGTCAAGGCACCCAGTCGTGACCGCAGCGCTTCCAGCTCCCGGTGGTCGGGCACGAGCCACAGTGCCGTCCGGCCCTGGGCGATGACCTCCGCGGCCGCCCGCATCCCCAGCCGGACCCAGCCGGTGCCGGGATCGTCCCCGGGCAGGACGGTGAGTGCGGCCCGGGGGCCGTGTACGCCCGGCATCTCCCCAGGTGACAGCTCTGCCGCCCACTGGCCGAGGGCGTGCAGGTAGTCGGTGAAGGCCGGTGGCTCGTCCGCGCCCGCCGGGTGGTCCGCCAGGGCGAAGACCTCGTCCTCGTCCGGCGCGTACTCCGGCAGCGACAGCGCCGCCTTCTCCCCCTTCGCGTGCCGGGGCGGGATGGCCAGGCGCAGGACGTCCGGCACGGTCCCGGCGTAGCGTTCGGCCACCGCTTCGCACAGACGTTGCAGGGCAGGGGTGAGCACCGGCAGGTCCGAGACCACCCGCTCGATCGGGGCCAACTCCCCCACGTGTTCGGTCGTCGCGGACCGGCCGAGCACGAACCCGGAGACCAACCGCCCCGCGAACCGCACGCGCACGCGCACCCCGGGGACCACGCGGTCGTCCCACGTGGCGGGGACCGCGTAGTCGAAGGGGCGCGCCAGGTGGGGCAGCTCCGTCTCGACGAGCACCTGCACGATCGGGTCGGACTCCGCGGGCTCGATCCCACCACGGACGCGCAGCTCCCCCGGCGCAGTGGCATCAACCGGGGGCTCGTCCGGGGACACGGCACCCCCGGTCACCACCGGTTCACCGAAGAGATCGACCTGTTCGCTCACGCCCCCACCCTAGGACCCCGAACGGACACGATTCCCACGGACACTGTTCCCACCGCTCCCGAGGTGCCCTCACCTCAGGAATGCACTGACCTCAGGTCAGACCGCTGCCCGCAGCGCCTCGGCCCGGTCGGTGCGCTCCCACGTGAAGGTGTCGAGCTCGCGGCCGAAGTGCCCGTAGGACGAGGTCTCCGCGTAGACGGGACGCTTGAGGTCGAGGTCGCGCATGATCGCGGCCGGGCGGAGGTCGAACACCTCGCGGACGGCGCGTTCGATCGCGGCCGGGTCGACGTGTGCGGTCCCGAAGGTCTCGACGTAGAGACCCACGGGCTCGGCGGCACCGATCGCGTAGGCGACCTGGACCTCGGCCCGGTCCGCCAGACCGGCCGCGACGACGTTCTTGGCCACCCATCGCATGGCGTAGGCGGCGGAGCGGTCGACCTTCGAGGGGTCCTTGCCGGAGAAGGCGCCACCACCGTGGCGGGCGAACCCACCGTAGGTGTCGACGATGATCTTGCGCCCGGTGAGTCCGGCGTCACCCATGGGCCCGCCGGTCACGAAGGGCCCGGCCGGGTTGAAGTACTGACGCATGCCCGAGGTGTCGAGTCCCGACTCCTGCAGCACGGGGTTGGCCACGTGAGTGAGCAGCGCGTCACGCAGGTCGTCCTGGCTGATGTCCGGCTCGTGCTGGCTGGAGACGACGACCGCCTCGACGGTCCGCGGGACGTCACCCTCGTACCCGATCGTCACCTGGGTCTTCCCGTCGGGCCGCAGGAACGGGAGCATCCCGGACTTCCGGACCTCGCTCAGCGTCTCCGACATGCGGTGCGCCAGGTGGATGGGCAGCGGCATGAGCGTGGGCGTGGAGTTGTCGGCGTACCCGAACATCAGCCCCTGGTCACCGGCGCCCACGGAGGCACCGTGGTCGTCCTCCTCGGCGATTCCCGCACCCGAGGCGCCCTGCACGTTCCTGTACAGCCCGTTCGCCGCCGCCTGCCGCTTCTCGTAGGGGTTCGACACCCCGGCGTAGATGTCGTTCGACTGCGCACCGATCGACACCGACACCCCGCAGGAATTGCCGTCGAAGCCCTTGTCCGAGGAGTCGTACCCGATCCCCGTGATGACGTCACGGACGATCCGGGCGATGTCGGAGTAGCCGTCGGTCCTCACCTCACCGGCCACGTGGACCAGCCCGGTCGTCACCATCGTCTCGACGGCGACCTTCGATTCCGGGTCCTGCCGCAGCATGTCGTCGAGGACGGCGTCGGAGATCTGGTCACAGATCTTGTCGGGGTGGCCCTCCGTCACCGATTCGGAGGTGAACTGACGGAGCGAAACACGCGCAGAAGTGGAAGTCACCCGTCCATCCTAGCGAGCAGGACCCACCGATTACGGATGGGACACCGTCCCATGACGTTCTGTGACGTGCGAGGCCCGCCACAGTCGGATCGACCGGGCGGGCCTCGTGTCACAGAACGTCAAGCGCTGACGTCACGTTTGCCGGAGTCCGACCACGGCGTCCCACACGGCGGCCGCGACGTCCGTCTTCGAGCCGGCCGCCCGGCCGAGTTCCCGGACGGGACCCTCCTCGGACGAACCACCGTCACCAGCCGACCGGTCGAGCCCGTACACGACCACCGCGTTGTCGTCCCGCCCGAAGGTCTTCCCGGCGGACACGTCGTTGAGCACGAGGACGTCGCAGCCCTTGCGCACGATCTTCGCCTGCGCGAGCTCTTCCGGGGTGGCCGACTCCGAGCCGGTCTCCGCCGCGAACCCGATGATCGTCTGCCCCGGCACCCGCGCGGCGACGAGCCCCTTGAGCACGTCCGGGTTCTGCACGAGCTCGATCGTGAGCCCCGCGTCCCCGGACTTCTTCATCTTGTGCGTGGCGGTCTGCGCCGGCCGGTAGTCGGCGACGGCCGCGGTCATGACGACGAGGTCGGCCTCGGCCTGCCCGGCCGTCATCCGCTCCTGGAGTTCCGCCGTCGTCTCGACGTGCTCGACCTCGACGTCCGCCGGCAGGTCGTCCAACACCTCCGACCCGACGTTCGCGGCGACCAGGCGCACGCGCGCGCCCCGGGCCGCCGCCTGCGCGGCCAGCGCCACGCCCTGCTTGCCCGAGGACCGGTTGCCCAGGTACCGCACGGGGTCGAGCGGTTCCCGGGTGCCCCCGGCGCTCAGCAGGACGGTGAGTCCGCGCATGTCGCCCGCAGGCGCCTCGCCGTACGGGTCCGCTCCCGAGGCGCCCGCCGCCTCGAGCGCGTACGCCACGATCTCCTCGGGCTCGGGCAGACGGCCCGGCCCGGAGTCCGGCCCGGTCAGGCGTCCGACGGCCGGCTCCATCACGTGGACCCCGCGCGCCCGGAGGACCGCGACGTTGTCGACGGTCGCGGCGTTCTGCCACATCTCCGTGTGCATGGCGGGCACGAGGACCACCGGGGCGGTGGTCGTGAGCAGGGTGGCGGTGAGCAGGTCACCGGCGAGACCCGCCCTGGCCTTGGCGAGCAGGTCGGCGGTGGCGGGAGCGACGAGCACGAGATCGGCACGCTGACCGATCCGGACGTGTTCGACCTCGTCGACACGTTCGAAGACGGTCGTCTGGACGGGCTGCCCGCTCAGGGCCTCCCAGGTGGCGGCACCGACGAAAGCGAGGGCCGCCTCCGTCGGGACGACCCTCACCTCGTGACCACGTGCTCGCAGGTCACGGACGACATGGCAGGCCTTGTAGGCCGCGATGCCCCCGGCGACCCCGAGAACGATCCTCACTGTTCGAACGTGACTTCCGTGTCGAAGCCGTACTCCTCGGCCGCCGGCGCCGCGAAGTCGGACTCGCGCGGATCGCGGATGAGCAGCTTGCCCTCGTCGACCTCACGCATGGCGATCGACAGGGGCTTCTCGTTGGGCTCCGGGGTGACGAGCGGGCCGACGTTCTCGAAAGCGCCCTCCTGGAGCTCCTGGTAGTAGGAGTTGATCTGCCGCGCGCGCCGCGAGGCGAGGATCACGAGCTCGTACTTGGAGTCCGCACGCTCGAGCAGGTCGTCGATGGGCGGGTTGATGACGCCTTCGTGTTCTGCAGCCACAGGCCTTGTTCTCCCTGGTTGATCCGGATGGTGTGTGCACGGCGTGAGTGGGTGGACGCGCAGGGGCGCCCGCGCTCAGTGCTCCGTGGACAATCCCATCAATTGTACGAGTTCCTCCGCCGCGCGGCGAACGTCGTGGTTGACGACGGTGTGGTCGAACTCGGATTCGGCCTCCAGCTCGACCTTCGCCGTCGCCAGACGCCGCTCCTGTTCCTCCGCCGTCTCGGTGCCCCGACCGATGAGGCGCCGGACGAGTTCCTCCCAGGTGGGCGGGGCGAGGAAGACGAAGCGCGCGTGCGGCATCGCCTCCTTCACCTGCCGGGCACCCTGCAGGTCGATCTCCAGCAGGGGCGCGCGACCGTCCGCGAGTGCCTGCTCGACCGGCCCACGCGGCGTCCCGTAGCGGTGACGACCGTGCACGACCGCGTACTCCAGCATCTGACCGGAGGCCACGAGTTCGTCGAACTCGTCCTCCGACCTGAAGTGGTAGTGGACCCCGTCGATCTCGCCGGGACGGGGTGCCCGGGTGGTCGCGGAGACCGAGAACCACACCTGGGGGAAGTTCTCACGGATGTACGTGCTCACCGTGCCCTTGCCGACGGCGGTGGGGCCGGCGAGGACGGTGAGGACGGCAGGCTCGGGTGTGGTCGGGGTGTCTGTCACTGTGGTGCGAATCTCTCCAGGAGTGCTGAACGTTGATGGACGCCGAGGCCACCGAGTCGCCTGGACTCGGCGATCCCGATCTCCTCCATGATGGTCTCGGCCCGCCGGTCCCCCACTCCCGGGAGGGACCGCAACAGGTCCTTGACCTTCATCTTCGTGAGGTGCGGATCACCCTCGGCGGCGTCGAGGACCTCGCCGAGGCTCTGCCGCCCCTCCTTGAGTGCCGCTTTCACCTCCGCGCGGGCGCGGCGGGCCACGAAGGCCTTCTCGAGCGCGGCGGCACGGGTCTCGGACGAAATCGCCGGTGGCTGGAAGCTCTGGGCCACGTCATCTCCTCACGGGTCGGAGGCAGTTTCCGCCTCCCTGTCGTGGGTGCCACCGGGCCTTTCCCGAGTGCACACCCCGGGCGGGGAAGTGACCTCAGTGTAAGCCCGATCATTCCCCCAGGACACCGTGCAATCGGGTGATCTCCGAGGTCATCCCCTCGGTGGAGGGTCCGTGACCGAGGACGCCGCGGGAGGTGTTGACGAGCACGCGGTGGTCCGACCAGGCCGCTCCGAAGACCGCGTGGAGGTCCTCGACCGTCGCCCCCTGGGCACCGAAGCCCGGTGCCAGGAAGGTGCACCCGAGTCCGCCGAGATCGATCCCGAGGCGCCCTGCCGCATCGCCGATCGTCGCACCGACCACGAGCCCCGCCCGGGGCGAGCCGACCCGCGCGTTGAACTCCGCGACCCCGGCGGCCACCTCGGCGGCCACCGGGTTCCCGGCCGTCGTCGTGGCGTGCTGCACCTGCGGGCCGTCGGGGTTGGAGGTGAGCGCGAGGACGTAGATCCCCGTCCCGAACTCCTCGCTCGCGGCGAAGGCCGGTTCCAGGGAACCGACCCCCAGGTAGGGCGAGAGCGTCACGGCATCGGCCGACAGCGGCGAGGACGGGTCCATGTAGGCGGCCGCGTACCCCTCCATCGTCGACCCGATGTCGCCCCGCTTGACGTCGAGGACCGTGAGGATCCCCGCCTCGGTCGCGGCGGCCAGGGTCTCCTCGAGGACGGCGACACCGCGGGAACCGTGGCGTTCGTAGAAGGCCGACTGGGGCTTGATCACGCCGACCCCACCGGCCGCGCAGGCCCGGACGGCACGTAGGGAGAACTCACGGATCCCCTCCGGCGTGTCGTCCAGGCCCCAGTCCGCCAACAGCTCGGCGTGGGGGTCGATCCCCACACACAGCGGGTTCGCGGCCAGCACCCGGGTGATCCGGGCTCCGAAGTCCTGCCCCTCCGCGGGGCTCACGAGGACCGGCATCGCCTCAGGCCCAGTCCTGGAGCGCGAGGACCTCGAAGGGCCCCTTCCGCTGCTCCTCGATCGCGGTCACCGCGGCGGTGAACTCGGAGACCGTCGTGACGAGCGGGACGTTCGCGGCCGTGGCCGCCGCCCGGATCTCGTAGCCGTCGGCCCGCTCCTGGCGGCCCTGCGGCACGTTGATCACGAGGTCGATCCGGCCCTCGGTCACGTCGTCGATCACGGTCTTCTCGCCTTCGGCGGCCTCGAAGTACTTGGCGATCGTCGTCGCGGCGATACCGTACCGGGCGAGCACGGCGGCCGTGCCGGCCGTCGCGACGACCGTGAACCCGAGGTCGACCAGCTGCTTGACCGGCAGCACGGAGGAGCGCTTCTCGCGGTCGGCGACCGAGACGAAGACGGTGCCCTCGTTCGGCAGCTTCGCTCCCCCGGCCAGTTCCGCCTTCGCGAAGGCCGTCGGGAAGGACGGGGCCACACCCATGACCTCACCGGTGGACCGCATCTCCGGCCCGAGGATCGAGTCGACGACCTTGCCCTCCGGCGTGCGGAACCGGCGGAAGGGCAGGACGGCCTCCTTCACCGCGATCGGGTGGTCGAGACCCAGGCGCGAGCCGTCGCCCTCGGCCGCGAGCAGGTCCCCACGCATGTCCGCGATCGAGGTGCCCACCGCGATGAGGGCCGCGGCCTTCGCCAGCTGCCGGCCGGTGGCCTTCGAGACGAAGGGCACGGTGCGCGAGGCCCGCGGGTTCGCCTCGATGACGTAGAGGACGTCGGCGGCGACGGCGAACTGCATGTTGAGCAGACCGCGCACGTTGGTGCCGCGGGCGATCGCCTCGGTCGCGGTGCGGACCCGGTCGAGCACGCCGGACCCGAGCGTGATCGAGGGCAGGACACAGGCGGAGTCACCGGAGTGGATGCCGGCCTCCTCGATGTGCTCCATGATGCCCCCGATGTAGATCTCCTCGCCGTCGTAGAGGGCGTCGACGTCGATCTCGACGGCGTCCTCGAGGAACCGGTCGACGAGGACCGGGCGGTCGGCGGAGACCTCGGTGGCCGACTCCATGTAGTCGAACAGCTGCTCCGTGTCGTACACGATCTGCATGCCGCGGCCGCCGAGAACGTAGGAGGGCCGCACGAGGACGGGGTAGCCGATCTCGAGGGCGATCGCCTGCGCCTCGGCGTAGGTCGTCGCGGTGCCGTGCTTGGGTGCGAGCAGACCCGCTTCGTCGAGGACGCGACCGAACTCGCCCCGGTCCTCGGCCAGGTCGATGGCCTCCGGCTGGGTGCCGAGCACCGGCACGCCCGCGGCCTTGAGCTGATCGGCCAGGCCCAGCGGGGTCTGCCCGCCGAGCGTGCACACGACCCCGGCCACAGGGCCGGCGGCGAGCTCGGCCTTGTAGACCTCCATGACGTCCTCGAAGGTCAAGGGCTCGAAGTACAGGCGGTCGGCCGTGTCGTAGTCGGTCGAGACCGTCTCCGGGTTGCAGTTGACCATGACGGTCTCGTAGCCGGCTTCCCCGAGGGCCATCGTCGCGTGGACACAGGAGTAGTCGAACTCGATACCCTGTCCGATCCGGTTGGGACCGGAGCCGAGGATGATGACGGCCTCGCGCTCGCGCGGCATCACCTCGGTCTCCTCGTCGTACGAGGAGTAGTGGTACGGGGTGCGGGCCTCGAACTCACCGGCGCAGGTGTCGACGGTCTTGAAGACCGGACGCAGACCGAGCGCGTGGCGCACACCGGTGACGACCGCCTCGTCGAGGTTCCGCAGGCCACCGATCTGGGCGTCGGAGAACCCGTGGTCCTTGGCGAGTTCCAGGAGTTCGAGCGTGAGGTCGTCGGCGTCCGCGATGGTCGCCGCCACCTCGTTGATGAGCTGGATCTGGTCGAGGAACCAGGGATCGATGTCGCAGGCCTCGTGGACCTCGGCGACCGTGAGCCCGGAGGCCAGGCCCTTCTGCACGGTGTGCAGGCGATCGGCGGTCGAGTGGCCGATGCGGGCGAGGACATCGGCCTTCACGTCCGCGTCCGACAGGTCGTAGAGGCCGTCCCAGGAGAAGGAGGAGCCCTTCTGTTCCATCGACCGCATGGCCTTCTGGAGGGCGGTCGTGAAGTTGCGGCCGAGCGCCATGGCCTCACCGACGGACTTCATGGTCGTCGTGAGGGTGGGGTCGGCGGCCGGGAACTTCTCGAAGGCGAAGCGCGGGATCTTCACGACGACGTAGTCGAGGGTCGGCTCGAAGCTCGCCGGGGTCACCTCGGTGATGTCGTTGGGGATCTCGTCGAGCGTGTAGCCGACGGCGAGCTTGGCGGCGATCTTGGCGATCGGGAAACCGGTCGCCTTCGAGGCCAGGGCCGAGGACCGCGACACCCGCGGGTTCATCTCGATGACGACGATGCGGCCGGTGTCCGGGTCGATGGCGAACTGGATGTTGCAACCGCCGGTGTCGACGCCGACCTCACGGATCACGGCGATGCCGATGTCACGGAGGTCCTGGTACTCGCGGTCGGTGAGCGTGAGCGAGGGTGCGACGGTGATGGAGTCACCGGTGTGCACGCCGACCGGGTCGACGTTCTCGATCGAGCAGATGACGACCACGTTGTCGTTGCGGTCGCGCATGAGCTCGAGCTCGTACTCCTTCCAACCGAGGATGCTCTCCTCGAGGAGGACCTCGGAGGTGAGGGAGTCCGTGAGGCCGGCACCGGCGATGCGACGCAGGTCCGCCTCGTCGTAGGCCATACCGGAGCCCAGCCCGCCCATGGTGAAGGACGGGCGGACGACCATCGGGTAGCCGAGCTTCTCGGCTGCGTCCAGGCACTCGTCCATCGTGTGGGCGATGTAGGAGCGGGCGGACTCGCCGCCGCACTTCTCGACGACCTCCTTGAACTGCTGGCGGTCCTCGCCGCGCTGGATCGCCTCGACGTCGGCGCCGATGAGCTCGACACCGTACTTCTCGAGGACACCGGCCTCGTAGAGGTTGATCGCGGCGTTGAGCGCCGTCTGTCCACCGAGGGTCGGCAGGAGGGCGTCCGGCTTCTCTTTCGCGATGATCGTCTCGATGACCTCCGGGTCGATCGGCTCGACGTACGTGGCGTCGGCGATCTCCGGGTCGGTCATGATGGTCGCGGGATTCGAGTTCACGAGGACGACCCGCAGGCCCTCCTCCTTGAGCACACGGCAAGCCTGGGTGCCGGAGTAGTCGAACTCGCAGGCCTGTCCGATGACGATCGGGCCGGAACCGATGACGAGGACCGACTTCAGATCTTTCCTGATGGGCACGGAAGTGTCTCCTTCGTACGTTCTCGTTCAGTTCCGCCAGGCGGCGGGGTGCTCGGACATGAGGGTGGTGAACCGGTCGAACAGTCCGCGCGAGTCGTGCGGACCGGCCGCCGACTCGGGGTGGAACTGGACCGAGAAGGCCGGGACACCCCGGCACACCAGGCCCTCGACGACGTCATCGTTGAGGCACAGGTGGCTCACCTCGACCTCGCCCCAGGTGGTGTTCGCAGGGGCCGGGACCGCGCGGTCGATCGGGGCGTCGACGGCGAACCCGTGGTTCTGGGCGGTCACCTCGACGCGACCGGTCTCGCGGTCCATGACCGGCACGTTGATGCCGCGGTGGCCGAAGGGCAGCTTGTAGGTGCCGAACCCGAGGGCGCGGCCGAGCAGCTGGTTGCCGAAGCAGATCCCGAAGAACGGGATCCGGGCGTCGAGCACCTTCCGCAGGATCTCCACCTGCGTGTCCGCGGTCCCGGGGTCACCGGGGCCGTTGGAGAAGAACACGCCGTCGACGCCGTTCTCCCCGAGCCCGGCGAGCTTCTCGAAGGGGAAGGTGGCGGGCACGACGTGGACCTCGATGCCGCGTTCGGCCATCTGGGTCGGGGTCATCGCCTTGATGCCCAGGTCGTAGGCGGCGACGGTGAACTTCTTCTCGCCCACGGCCGGGACCACCTGCACGTCGGCGGTCGAGACCTCCTCGGCGAGTGCCGCACCCTTCATCGAGGGCTGTGCCTGCACCTCGGCCAGCAGCTCCGACTCGGGGCGGGCGGCCGCCTCACCGGAGAAGATGCCGACCTTCATCGCGCCCTTGTCCCGCAGGTGGCGGGTGAGTGCGCGGGTGTCGACGTCCTTGATGCCGACGATCCCCAGGCGCTGCAGACGGGCCTCGAGGTCCTCGGTGGCCCGCCAGTTCGAGGTGATCCGGGAGGCGTCCCGGACGACGTAGCCGGAGACCCAGTAGCCCAGGGACTCGTCGTCGACGTCGTTCACACCGGTGTTGCCGATGTGCGGGGCCGTCTGGATGACGACCTGCCGGTGGTAGGAGGGGTCCGTGAGGGTCTCCTGGTAGCCGGTCATGGCGGTGACGAAGACGGCCTCACCGAAGGTCGTGCCGACCGCGCCGTAGGCGTGCCCACGCAAGGTGCGGCCGTCCTCCAGGACGAGCACGGCGGGTGTGTGGTTCAACAGGTTCACGAGGCCTCCCCGATGAGGTGACGGATGGATTCGATGGTCGGAGTGCGGTCGGCGGCGGACCGCGTGCGGAAGCCGGTGTCGACGAGCGTGTCGCCCAGACGCCAGGTGACGACGACGAGGCCGTCCTTCTCGACGAACTTGCCGATCATCCCGGAACGCGCCTCGACGGACTCGATGGCCGCGGCGGGGATGAGGAGGTCGTCAGTGCCGGCGCGGTCGAGGATGACCCCGGCGGGGCCGACCGACAGCTCGGCATCGGTGCGCACACCCAGGTGGTGGGCCTGCACGCGTTCGAGGGGCTGTCCGGCGAGCGTCGTGGCGACGTACATGCCGGGCACCGGTGCTCCCTCGACGGCAGTGCCCTCGGCAGGCCGGGCGGGGGCCGGGAAGCGGGCGGCCTGTGCAGCCTGCTTGCGCCGCCACGCCCACCACATGCCCGCGAAGACGAGCACGACCACGCCCACGAGGACGAGGGTGGGGATCAGGCGGTCCATTCAGGAGCCCCCTGGGAGATCGGGTGCGGGGTGGTGAGTTCACCGTCGGCGACGACCTGGTGGCCGTACAGGAAGGTGTGGACGATCCGGGAGTGCACGTCGAAGCCGCGGAACGGGTTGTTCCGGCCCATGGTGGCGTGGTCCTCGGGGTCGATCGTCACGGTGGTGTCCGGATCGACGAGGACGAGGTTCGCGGCGGTGCCGGCCTCCAGCGTCCCGTGCTCCGCCTGTCCGGAGATCTCCGCCGGACGAGTGCTCATGACGCGGGCGATGTCGGCCCAGTCGAAGTCGTGGTCGCGCATCGCCTCGACGACGACCTGGAGGGCGGTCTCCATGCCGACCATGCCCATGGCGGCGGCCGTCCACTCGCTGCACTTGTGCTCGGCGGGGTGCGGGGCGTGGTCGGTCCCGACGACGTCGATCGTGCCGTCGGCCAGGCCCTCCCGGACCGCCGCGACGTCCGCGGCCGTCCGCAGCGGCGGGTTGACCTTGTAGACGGGATCGTAGGAGCGCACGAGCTCGTCGGTGAGGTGGAGGTGGTGCGGCGTCACCTCGGCGGTGACGTCGACGCCGCGGGCCTTGGCCCAGCGCACGATCTCGACACTGCCCTTGGTCGACAGGTGGCAGACGTGCAGGCGGGAGCCCACGTGCTCGGCGAGCAGGACGTCGCGGGCGATGATCGACTCCTCGGCGACCGCCGGCCAGCCGCCCAGGCCGAGCTCGGCGGACACGAGGCCCTCGTTCATCTGCGCGCCCTCGGTGAGCCGGGGGTCCTGCGCGTGCTGGGCGATGATCCCGTCGAAGCTCTTGACGTACTCCAGGGCCCGCCGCATGAGCAGCGGGTCGGAGACGCAGTGGCCGTCGTCGGAGAAGATCCGCACGCCGGCCCGGCTGCGGGCCATGGCCCCGAGCTCGGCCAGCTGCGTGCCGGACTGCCCGACGGTCACGGCACCGATGGGCAGGACCTCGGTCCAGCCCGCCTCGCGCCCGAGGCGCCACACCTGTTCGACGACACCCGCGGAGTCGGCGACCGGTGCGGTGTTCGCCATCGCGTGGACGGCCGTGTACCCACCGCGAGCGGCGGCCTGCGAGCCGGTGAGGACCGTCTCCGCGTCCTCCCGGCCGGGCTCACGCAGGTGGGTGTGCATGTCGACGAGACCGGGCAGGGCGACGAGTCCCGTGGCGTCGAGGGTGCGGTCGGGGGTACCGATCGTGGCCGGGTCGACGAACCGACCGTCCGAGACGGCGAGGTCACCGACCTCGCCACCGAGGATCCGGGCGCCGGTGATGAGGATCGTGGTCACGGTGTTCCTTTCGCGCCGGGGGTCCCGGCCGGGTTCGCTTCTGCATGGGCTTCCGGGGAGCCGGTGAGGAGCCGGTACAGGGCGGCCATGCGGACGGCCACCCCGTTGCTCACCTGGTCGAGGACGACGGCGCGCGGGGAGTCCGCGGCCTCGGCGCAGATCTCGAACCCGCGGTTCATGGGGCCGGGGTGCATGATCGTCGTGTCGGCCGACAGGGCGCGGTAACGGGTGGGGGTGAGTCCCCACAGGCGCGTGTACTCGCGGGTGTTCGGGAAGAAGGACTGGTGCATGCGCTCGAACTGGACGCGCAGCATCATGACGGCGTCGAGGTCGTGGGCGTCGAGCGCCGCGTCGAAGTCGTGGAAGACCTCCGCCGGCCACGTCTCGACACCCCAGGGCAGGAGCGTGGGCGGGGCGATGAGGACGACCTTCGCGCCGAGCGTGCGCAGCAGGTGGACGTTCGAGCGGGCGACCCGGGAGTGGAGGACGTCGCCGACGACCGCGACGGTCGCACCTGCGAGGTCGGTGCCGCGGGCGCCCTCGCCGGTCGCCGGGCCCGAGGCGGGCTGTCCGTGGAGCACCCGGCGGAGGGTGAAGGCGTCGAGCAGGGCCTGGGTGGGGTGCTCGTGGGTGCCGTCACCGGCGTTGACGATCGGCGCGTCGATCCAGTCGGAGTGGGCCAGGCGGTGGGGTGCACCGGAGCCGGGATGACGGACGATGACGCCCTCGGCCCCCATCGCGGCGAGGGTCTGGGCGGTGTCCTGGAGGCTCTCGCCCTTCGACACGCTCGAGCCCTTGGCCGCGAAGTTGATGACGTCGGCGGACAGGCGCTTGGCGGCCGCCTCGAAGGACAGGCGCGTGCGGGTCGAGTCCTCGAAGAACAGGTTGACGACGGTGCGGCCGCGCAGCACCGGGAGCTTCTTGACCTCACGACCGGAGACCTCGGACATCTCCTCGGCGACGTCGAGCAGGTCGAGGGCCTGGGCGTGGGTGAGGTCCGCGGTGCTCAGCAGGTGCTTCACTCGGCGGCACCCCCCTCGGTGGTGGCAGACCCGGCGTCGGCGGTGACCGCGTCACCCGAGGTGATGGTGACGGCGTCCTCGGCGTCGGACTCCTGCAGATGCACGGAGACGCGTTCGTCGAAGGCGGTCGGCAGGTTCTTGCCCACGTGGTCGGCGCGGATCGGCAGGGCGCGGTGGCCACGGTCGACGAGGACCGCCAGGCGCACGGCGGCGGGCCGGCCGATGTCGGACAGGGCGTCGAGTGCCGCGCGGACGGTGCGCCCGGAGAACAGGACGTCGTCGACGAGGACGACCGTCCTCCCGTCGATCCCGCCCTCGGGGATCCGGGTGGGTTCCGGGGCACGGAGGCGACCGGACCGCAGGTCGTCGCGGTACATGGTGATGTCGAGGGTGCCGGACATGGCCGCGGGGTCGAGCCCCGGTTCGATCCTGGTGATGCGCTCGACCAGGCGTGACGCCAGTGGGGCGCCACGGGTCGGGATGCCGAGGACCACGAGGTTCTCGGGCCCCTTGTTGGCTTCGAGGATCTCGTGCGCGATCCGGGTGACGGCGCGTGAGATCTCCGACGCATCGAGCACTGTGCGGGTACGCAAGGCCTACCGCCCTTCTCCGCCTCACGGGACGGTTCTTAAAGGAACGTGGATGGTCGGTGACCAGCATATCCCGGGCGTCGGCCCACCGCGCCCCCGGGGTCGTGTGAGCTGGCTCAAGTTGCAGTGCCGTGCATAACCATTCCCCACGATCTTGACCCCGTGAACACGCAAGGCCCCCTGAGATGGGCATCTCAGGGGGCCAAACCGATTCAGCGGGCCGGAACTCGTGGGACCGAGGCTCGCCGATCGGCAGAGTCGCTCAGGAAGCTTCCGCCGCCTCGTGCTGTTCGCGGATGGTGCCGAGCACTCCGCCGATGAACTTCGCGGAGTCGTCCGTCGAGAAGTCACCGGCCAGTTCCACCGCCTCGGCGATGGCGACCTTGCCGGGCACCTCGTCGTTGTGGACGATCTCCCACGCACCGATCCGCAGCAGCGCGCGGTCGACGGCCGGCATGCGGTCCAGCTGCCACCCCTGCGCGTGCTCGGCGATGAGGTCGTCGAGGTCGTCCCGGTGGGTGACGACGCCGTCGACGATCTCCCGCGCGTACGGCTTCATGGGGTAGTCGGGGTCGTCCGAGCGCAGACGCAGGAGGTCGGCCTCCGGCAGGTCACGCTGTTCCGACTCGAAGAGGATCTCCATGGCCCGACGACGGGCGCGGGTGCGGGAGCTCACTCCTTGACTCGCCCGAGGTACTCGCCGGTGCGGGTGTCGACACGGACCTTGGTGTCGGACTCGAGGAAGAGCGGGACCTGGATCTCGTAGCCGGTCTCGAGGGTGGCGGGCTTGGTGCCACCGCTGGAACGGTCGCCCTGGAGACCCGGCTCGGTGTTGGCGATGGTGAGCTCGACGGCCGAGGGGAGCTCCACGTAGAGGGCCACGCCCTCGTGGAAGGCGACCTGCACGACCTGGTTCTCCAGGAGGAAGTTCGAGGCGTCACCGACGAGCTCGGGGCTCAGGTTCACCTGGTCGTAGTCCTTCTGGTCCATGAAGATGTAGTCGGTGCCGTCGTTGTACAGGTACTGCATGTCACGACGGTCGACCGTGGCGGTCTCGACCTTGGTGCCCGCGTTGAAGGTCTTGTCCACGATCTTGCCGGAGAGGACGTTCTTGATCTTGGTGCGCACGAAGGCGGGGCCCTTGCCCGGCTTCACGTGCAGGAACTCCTGCACCTGCCACAGCTGACCCTCCAGGTTGAGGACCATGCCGTTCTTGAGATCGTTGGTGGATGCCACGAATGATTCCTTCGGTCGTCGGACGTACGGTCCCGCCCTTCAACCGGGACGGAACACACCGCCCGGTATCATATCAGCCGCTCACATGAGCGAGATCTTCGGGGACTCCACGCCGACCTCCTGGTAGGCGGTGTGGAGGATGCTCGTGTCCGGCACGTCGAGGACGACGGGCCGACCGATCGCTTCGAGCACGACGAACCGCATGAGCGAGCCGCGGGACTTCTTGTCCCGGCGCATCGCCTCGAGCAGCTGGGGCCACTTGTCGCCTCGGTAACCGGTGGGCAGACCGAGCTTCTCCAGGATCGCCCGGAGCCGGTCGAGGACCTCGGGGTCGAGGTTCTTCGTCATGACGGACAGCTCGGTGGCGAACACCATCCCGACGGCCACGGCGGCACCGTGCCGCCACTGGTAGCGCTCCCCCAGCTCGATCGCGTGGCCGAGCGTGTGCCCGAAGTTGAGGATCTCGCGTCGACCGGACTCCGTGAAGTCCTCGCTCACGACCGCGGCCTTCACGGCGATCGTCCGCTCGATGATCTCCCGCAGGACGGGCGAGTCGTGCCGGGCGAGCTCTTCCTTGTCGTGGGCCTCGAAGAGTTCGAGGATCCGCTCGTCGGCGATGAACCCGCACTTGACGGCCTCGGCGAGACCGGTGAACAGCTCGTTGTCCGGCAGTGTGGCGAGGGTGTCGGTGTCGACGAGCACACCGGCCGGCGCGTGGAAGGCACCGACCAGGTTCTTGCCCTCGGCGGTGTTGATCCCGGTCTTCCCGCCCACCGAGGCGTCGACCATGCCGAGGACCGTCGTGGGGATGTTCACGTACGTCACACCACGCAGCCAGGTCGCGGCGACGAACCCGGCGAGGTCGGTGACCGCGCCGCCGCCGACACCGACGATCGCGTCGGAACGGGTGAAGTCGCTCTGTCCGAGAACCTGCCAGCAGAAGGCGGCCACCTGGACGTGCTTGGCCTCCTCGGCGTCGGGGATCTCGACGAGCACGGCCTCGTAGCCGGCGGCCTTGAGGTCCTCCTGGACGACCTCACCCGTGGAGCGCAGGGCGCGGGGATGGACGACGAGCACCTTGGCGACCCGGGGCCCCAGGAGCTCCGGCAGTTCGCCCATGAGGCCGGATCCCACGAGCACCGGGTACTCGCCCCCGGCGGTCACGTCGATCCGTGTGGTGCTGGTCTCGGTCATGGGGGAACTCCTCGTGGATGTGGATGGGGGCCCGGTGTCGTACCGGGCCCCCACTCTATTGGTTCTCGGCCTCTGCACTGAACCGCGCGTACTCCTCCTTGCGCTGGAGGCCGGCGAGCACGTCGACGATCCGGTTGACGACCGTCGAGGGCGGCCCGTTCGAGGCGCTCACCCGGATCGAGCCGACCGCCTCGTAGAGCGCGCGGCGGTCCTCGACGAGTGTCTTCCACGCCTCGACCGGATCGGGGTCACCGGCGAGCAGCGGCCGCCCGGATCCGTGCAGACGCTCCCGGGCGGTGTCCTCGTCGATCTCGATGAGGACGACCCGCAGGGCCGGATGGCGCAACTGGGCCCGGGTCCCCGGGTTGAGCACCGCTCCCCCGCCGAGCGAGACGACACCCGGCCGGTCGAGCAGTTTGCGCAGACTCCGCCGCACCACCTCGCGTTCGATCGCGCGGAACCGGGCCTCTCCCCGGGTCGAGAAGATCTCCGGGATGGGTCCGTGCCGGCGCACGATCTCCTGGTCGGTGTCCTCCATCGGGAGGTCGAGACGGTCGGCGACCAGCCGCCCGATCGTCGACTTGCCCGCCGCCGGCGGTCCGACGAGGACGATCCGCGCGGTCGAGGCGGGCCGCGGGCTCAGCGGCGGGACCGGCCGGGGTGTGGGCCCGTGCTCGGGCTCCCCCGGACATTCCTCCCCGCCGGGCACCTCCCCGCTCATCGGACACTTCCCCTCATCGGACGCTGCGCAGGACCGCCGGGATCGAGTCGAGGTAGCCCTGCAGGTTCCGCTTCACCTCGTCCACCGAGTCCCCGCCGAACTTCTCGAGGACCGCCTCGGCGACGACGAGGGTGACCATCGCCTCGGCGACGACACCGGCGGCCGGGACCGCGCACACGTCCGAGCGCTGGTGGTGGGCCTTGGCGGGTTCACCGGTCGACACGTCGACGGTGCCGAGCGCCCGGGGCACCGTCGCGATCGGCTTCATGGCCGCCCGCACGCGCAGCCGGTCACCGGTCGACATGCCGCCCTCGGTGCCACCGGCCTTGTTGGTGCGGCGGACGATCCCGTCCTCCGTCACGTCGATCTCGTCGTGGGCCTGCGAGCCGCGCCGGGCCGCGGTGCGGAACCCGTCGCCGACCTCCACGCCCTTGATCGCCTGGATGCCCATGAGCGCACCGGCGAGACGGGAGTCGAGTCGCCGGTCCCAGTGCACGTGGGAGCCCACGCCCGGGGGGACGCCGTCGACGAGCACCTCGACGACGCCGCCGAGGGTGTCGCCGGCCTTCTTCGCGTCGTCGACCTCGGCGACCATCCGGGCGGAGAGGTCCGCGTCGAAGGCGCGCATCGGGTCGGCGTCGAGCGCCGGGACGTCGTCGATGGTCGGCTCGGCCTCGGTGCCGTCACCGATGACCGGACCGATCGCCACGGTGTGGGAGAGGACGGTGATGCCCAGTTCCCGCAGGAACCCGGCGGCCACCGTCGCCAGTGCCACGCGCATGGCGGTCTCGCGGGCCGAGGCGCGCTCGAGGATCGGCCGGGCCTCGTCCCAGGCGTACTTCTGCATGCCCACGAGGTCGGCGTGCCCCGGCCGCGGGCGGCTGAGCGGGGCGTTGCGGGCCTGTCCCTCGAGGAGGGCGGGGTCCACGGGGTCGGCGCTCATCACCTGTTCCCACTTGGGCCACTCGGTGTTGGCGACCTCGACGGCCACCGGGCCACCGAGCGTCTCGCCGTGCCGGACGCCGCCGAGGAGGCGGACGACGTCCTGTTCGAACTTCATGCGGGCGCCACGGCCGTAGCCCAGGCGCCGACGGGCCAGCGCGTCCGCGATGTCCCCGGTGGTCACCGGGACATGGGCGGGCAGGCCCTCGAGGATTCCGACGAGCGCTTCTCCGTGCGACTCGCCTGCGGTCAGCCATTTCAACATGCGCTCAAAATTACCAGGCGGGCACCGGTGCCCGACCGCCGCGTCCACGGGTCGGCACGGGAGCGTCGGTCCGCTGCGGAGGCGCCCCGCGGTTCGCCCTCACCCCGCGAGGACCGGGCCCAGCACCACCGTCACCCACAGACCGATGAACATGTGCGGCCCGAAGGCGATCGCGTCCCTCCGTCCGGCCCCGTGGGTCAGGCGCCGGTACACGACGACGGCCACCGCGGACAGGTGCATGACGAGGAGGGCGACGAGCAGCGCGGTCGAGGACAGTGCGAGAAGTGCACCGCCGAGCGGCGCCGCGAGTTTCACGTCACCGAGACCCATACCGCCACCGGAGAGCACCGCGCCGAGGAACCACAGGAGCGCGAACACGAGCCCGAAGACGGCACAGCCGACGAGAGCCCACCATCCCCGTGGGTGGCCGAGCAGTGCCGCGCCGAGGAACAGCAGGCCGGTGAGCGCCACGAGCGGCAGTGTCACCCGGTCGGGCAGCCGGTGGATCCGGGCGTCGACGTGGAACAGCCAGGGTGTCGCCCCGGCGAGCAGGCCGAGAGCCGCGACGAGCAGCACCTCCGCCGCCGAGGCGCCCTCCCCTCCGACGGACAGCACCGGGGCCGCGAACCGCGCGACGACCCACCCGAGGACGAGGGAGACGGGGAAGCAGACCAGGCGCATGCGGCGCAGCGCCTCGCGGTCGGTCACCCAGCCCGCTCCGGACCGGCGCAGCAGACGCATGCCGGCCTCGTCGGCGACCCAGGCACGCACCGAGACGGCGAGGAGGAGCGAGACCGCCGCCGCGACGAGGACCGGGGTCCCGGCCGTCCACAGGGGGACATCGGCGGCGAGGAACGGGTACACGGGCGGGTCCGGTGTCAGTCCCGGCCGAGGGCGTCGAGGGCCGCCGTCATCGCCCGGGCCAGGCGCGCACGGTCGGCGGGTCCTGCGAGCCCGGGCTCGAGCACGGACACATGGACGAGCACCTGCTCGACGGCCTGGTGCACGAGCATGCGGGTGCCGGGGACGGCCAGGGCGCCTCGGGAGCGGTACTCGGCGAGCAGGTCGACCCGCGCGGGCGCGTAGGCGACGTCGAGGACGACCTGGTCGGCCCGGAGTGTCTCCGGCCAGGCCGGTGCGTACCCGTCGAGGGAACCGGCGGGCAGGGTCGAGACGAGCAGGTCCTCTCCCCCGGGGCGCCAGTCGTCGAGGGTGCCGACGGTGACGGCGAGCCCGAGGCGTTCCGCGAGGTCCGCGACCGCGCGGGCCCGGGCCGGGGTGCGGACGGCCAGGTGGACGGAGGCCACGCCGAGGTCACGGAGCGCGACGACCGCGGAGGCCGCCGTCGCCCCGTTGCCCAGCACGGTCGCCGTCGCGGGCGCCGTGGCCGTCACCACAGGAGACCGCTCGGGCGCACCCGCTTCCTCGATCGCCCGGACGATGCCGGTGACGTCGGTGTTGAGGACCCGCGGGGTGGCGGCGAGGACGAGGGTGTTCCCGGCGCCGGTGAGGTCCGCGGTCGCGTCGATCTCCCAGCCGTGGACACCGGCGAGCTCGATCAGGCGGTGCTTGAGCGGCATCGTGAGCGAGTAACCGGCGCGGACGCCGGGGGTGGCTGTCCCATCCGGCACCAGCAGAGCCTCGAGTCCCGCCTCGTCCACCTCGTGCCGGGCGTAGGTCCAGTCCGGACGACCGAGTTCCCGGTAGGCCGCGGCGTGGAGCACCGGCGAGAGCGAATGGGCGACGGGTGAGCCGAGGACCGCGGCGACGGGAGTCGGGACCGCGTCGCCCGTGCCCGCACTCAGGTCTGCTGCTTGAGCCATTCGCGGTACTCCGTCACGTTGTCCATGTGGTCCTCGTAGGTCCGCGCGAACTTGGTCTCCCCTGTGTCGGGGTTCGTCGCGACGAAGAACAGCCAGTTGCCGTCGGCCGGGTCCTGGGCGGCGTCGACCGCCTCGCGACCGGGTGAGTTCACCGGCCCGACCGGCAGCCCCTCGTACTTGTACGTGTTGTACGGGCTGTCGACGGCGCGTTCCTCCTCGGTCGTCGTGAGATCGTCCCGGGCGCCGGCGTAGTAGGCGACCGTCGCGTCCGACTGGAGCTTCATGCCCTCGTCGATCCGGTTGAGGAACACGCGGGCGACCTTGCGGCGCACCTCGTACTCCCCGGGCGACTCGACCTGGACGAGCGAGGCGAGCGTGAACACCTCGTGGATCTTCCCGGGCGCGAGGCCCAGGTCGTCGATCTCGTCGGCGGTCCGGTCGACCATCCGCTGGACGAGGGACTCCGCCGTGACGTCGGAGCGTAGCTCGTAGGTCGCGGGGTACAGGTACCCCTCGAGGTTCGGGGCACCGGGGACCTCGAGGCCGTAGTCGCCGGGCACCTTGTCGTCGAGAGCGGCGGCCACCTCGGTCTCGGGCAGGCCGGCCTCGATCATCCGGGTGCGGATGTCGGCCATCTTGAGGCCCTCGGGGACCACGAGCGTGTCCGCGGCCACGGGGTCGACGATCGCGTCGACGGCGGCCGCGGCGCTCATGCCCTCGCGGAACGTGTAGTCGCGGGCCTGGAGCACGACCTCACGGTTTTCCATCTCGTCGATGAAGGGACGGGAGGACTTGATGACCCCGCGTTCCACCAGGTCGTTGGCGAGTTCCGTGATCGTGGAGCCCTGGGGCACGTTGACGACCGTCTCGGTGCCCTCCGCGCCGTCACCGGAGTAGTCGTTCGTGCCCATCACCGAGGACACGACGTCCGTGGCCGTCCCGAGTGCGACGACACCACCGGCCCCGACGAGCAGGACGATGAGCCCGACGACGATCGTCGTGCGCCGCCGCCGCTTCATCCGGCGTCGCCGCCGGGCACGCAGTTCGCTCCGGGACTCGATCTGCGCGCCCGGCAGGACCGCCGCGGGGGCCTCGGTCCCGTCATCACCGGCGCTCTCCTCCGCGGCACTCTCCTCGTCGGCGCTCTCCTCCGCCGGGACGGGCGCTTCGGCGGCGGGGAAGACGTGCTCCGGCGCCTCGTCCTCGGGAAGGACGGGGATCGCCTCGGTGGGCACGAGGTCCTGTTCGGCGGTGTCCGCCGCGGGCTCCTCCGGGTGCGGCTCGTGCGGGTCGCGGGTCATGCCGGTTCGCCTCCCGTGGGGGCGGAGAGGTCGTCGAGCAGGCGCCCACCGGGGGTGCCCGTCTGCTTCTCCTGGTCGATGGCGGCCTGGAGGATGACGACGGCGGCAACGGAGTCGACGATCTCCCGCCGCTTCCGGGCGTTCTTGCCGACCGACTGGAGCACGCGGTGCGCCTGGGTCGTCGAGAACCGTTCGTCGTGCAGGCGGACGGGGACGCCGGTGACCTCCGCGATGCGGCGCGTGAAGTCGAGGGCGACGTCCGCCGAGGCGCGCTCCTTCCCGTCGAGCGAGGCCGGGAGACCGGCCACCAGCTCGAGGGGTTCGTACTCGGCCGTGATGCGCGCGATGTCCTTCAGCGCCGCCTCGTCGCCGGAGCGACGGTAGACGGTGTCGAGCGGGGTCGCGAGGATCCCGTCGGGATCGCACTGTGCGATCCCGACGCGGACCGACCCGACGTCGATGCCCAGACGGCGCCCGCGGCGGAAACTCACGCGGCTCCCAGGTCGCGGGCGATGGCGGCGAAGGCTTCCTCGGCGCGGGAGGCGTCGGTGCCGCCGCCCTGGGCGAGGTCCGGCTTGCCGCCGCCCTTGCCACCGAGTTCCGTCGCACCCGCACGCACGAGGTCACCGGCGCGCACACCGGCGTCCTGGGCCGCGGCGTTCGTCGCGACGACGATGCTCGGCTTGCCACCGGCCACGCCGATCGCGGCGACGACGGAGGGGGTGTCGCCCAGCCGGTTGCGGACGTCGAGGACGAAGCTGCGCACGTCGTTCGCGCTCGACACGTCGCCGAGCGCCGTGGTCGACAGGCGGACCTTCCCGACCTCGCGGGCCGCGGCCACCGCGTCACCGGCGGCGGCGAGCACCTTCTCCTGGTTGAGGGCGGCGATCGTCTTCTCCGCCTCCTTGATCTTCGCGAGCAGGCCGGAGACCCGCTCGGTGACGTCGGGGCCCGGCACCTTGAGCATGTCGGACAGCGACTGCACGATCATGCGTTCACGCGCGAGGTCACGGAAGGCGGTGAGGCCGACGGAGGCCTCGATGCGGCGGGTGCCGGAGCCGACGGAGGCCTCGGACAGCACGGAGATCGGACCGATCTCGGTCGTCCGCGCCACGTGGGTACCACCGCAGAGCTCGCGGGACCACTGGCCGTTGATGTCGACGACACGCACGACCGAGGGGTACTTCTCGCCGAACAGTGCCATGGCGCCGGACTTCTTGGCGTCCTCGAAGGGCAGATATTCGCTGGAGACCTCGAAGTTGTCGCGGACGGCGACGTTCGCTGCGTCCTCGATCTCGGTGCGGGCGGCCTCGGTGACGGCCTCCGGGAAGGAGAAGTCGAAGCGCATGTAGCCGGGCTGGTTGAGCGAACCGGCCTGGACGGCGTTCGGCCCCAGGATCTCGCGCAGCGCCGCGTGGATGAGATGCGTGGCCGAGTGTGCCTGGGCCGACTGGAACCGGTGGCCGGTGTCGACCTCGGCGTGGACGTCCGCACCGGCGGAGATCTCGCCCTCGAGGACCTTGACGCGGTGGGCGGCCAGACCCTTGAGCGGGTTCTGCACGTCGAGCACCTCGGCGACGAATCCGTCACCGCGGATGAGGCCGACATCGGCGCGCTGGCCACCGGCCTCGGCGTAGAAGGGGGTGACGTCGAGGACGAGGTCGAGTTCCTGACCCGTCGTCGCCACCTCGGTCATCGCACCCTCGGCGATCAGGCCACGGATGCGGGAGTCGGCCGTGAGGTTGTCGTAGCCGACGAACTCACTCGCGCCGTCCTCCAGGAGCGCCGTGTAAGCGGACAGGTCGGTACCGGTGCCGCCCTTCTTGGCCTTGGCGTCCTCCTTGGCACGCCGGCGCTGCTCGCTCATGAGGGCGGTGAAGCCGGCCTCGTCGACCTCGACGCCCTGCTCAGCGGCCATCTCCAGGGTGATGTCGATGGGGAACCCGTGGGTGTCGTGGAGGGCGAAGGCGATGTCACCGCTGATGGTGCCGCCCGAGCCGACCTGCTCGACGGCGTGGCCGAGCAGCGCGGTGCCGGACTCCAGGGTGCGGAGGAAGGACTTCTCCTCGGCGTAGGCGACCTTCGAGATGCGGTCGAAATCGGTCTCCAGCTCCGGGTAGCTGGCCTTCATCGCCTCGACGGAGACGGGGAAGAGAATGGGCAGCACCGGCTCGGTGACGCCGAGCAGACGCATGGCACGCACGGCACGGCGCAGCAGACGGCGCAGGATGTAGCCGCGGCCCTCGTTGGCCGGGCGCACCCCGTCGCCGATGATGATGAGCGAGGAGCGGATGTGGTCGGCGACCACCCGCATGCGCACGTCGTCCGTCTCGTCCGCCCCGTAGGACTTGCCCGACAGGCGGCAGGCGGCCTCGATGACGGGGTAGACCTCGTCGATCTCGTACATGTTCTCGACACCCTGCTTGAGGAAGGCCACACGCTCCAGGCCCATGCCGGTGTCGATGTTCTTGGCGGGCAGTTCACCCTTGATGTCGAAGTCGACCTTCGAGCGGACCTCACCGAGTTCGAACTCCATGAAGACGAGGTTCCAGATCTCGATGTAGCGGTCCTCGTCGGCCTCCGGGCCGCCCTCGACGCCGTAGTCCGGACCGCGGTCGTAGTAGATCTCCGAGCAGTAACCGCCGGGGCCGGGCTGCCCGGTGTGCCAGAAGTTGTCGGCGTTGCCGCGGGTCTGGATGCGGTCGCGGGTGACGTCGGTGTTCGTGAGCCACAGGTCGATGGTGGCGGCGTCGTCGGCGTGGACGGTGACCCACAGCTTCTGCTTGTCGAAGCCCAGGCCGCCCTCGTCCTCCGGGGTGGTGAGCAGGGCCCACGCGAAGGAGATGGCCTCCTCCTTGAAGTAGTCACCGAAGGAGAAGTTGCCGTTCATCTGGAAGAACGTGCCGTGGCGGGTGGTCTTGCCCACCTCCTCGATGTCCTGCGTGCGCACGCACTTCTGGACGGAGGTGGCGCGCGAGTACGGAGCGGGCTCCCGGCCGGTGAAGTACGGGATGAACTGGACCATCCCGGCGATGTTGAACAGGATCGACGGGTCCGAGCTGATCACGGACGCCGACGGGACCACGGTGTGACCGTTCTTCTCGAAGAAGTCGAGCCAACGCCGTTTGATCTCTGCCGTCTTCATTCCGACCTTTCATGACCCCGTGAGGACGGGGTGGGAAGCGTGTGCGGGAACGCCGGGTCGACCCGGCGCTGTGCGTTCCGAGCAATCATACAAACCCGCCGGGTCCCGAGGAGAACCCGCGGGTCACCTCGGGAGCGGGGAAGCACACGGCCCCCGCCTGTCGGAACAGGCGGGGGCCGTGTGCGTGGCGGTGGATCACCGCCGGGCGCGTCCTTGGGGGAGGATCAGCGTGCGTAGTACTCGGTGACGAGCTGCACGTCGCAGGTCACGGGGACCTCTTCGCGCTTGGGGCGGCGCAGCAGGGTGGCCTGCAGCGACTCGAGGTCGACCTTGAGGTAACCCGGGACGGCCGGCAGGACGTCGCGGTGGGCACCGGCGGCGGACACCTGGAAGGGGTCCATCTGGGCCGACTTGGGGTGCACGTGGATCATCTGACCCTCCTTCACGCGGAAGGACGGGCGGTCGACACGCTGGCCGTCGACCATGATGTGGCGGTGCACGACGAACTGGCGGGCCTGCGCGATGGTGCGGGCGAAGCCGGAGCGCAGCACGAGGGCGTCGAGGCGCATCTCGAGGAGCTCGACCATGTTCTCACCGGTCAGACCGGAGGTGCGCTTGGCCTCCTTGTACACGTTGAGGAGCTGGGCCTCGCGGATGTTGTACTGGGCGCGCAGACGCTGCTTCTCCTTGAGGCGGACCGAGTAGTCCGACTCGTTGCGGCGGCGGGCACGACCGTGGTCGCCCGGGCCGTAGGGACGGCGCTCGAAGTACTTCTCGGCCTTCGGGGTCAGCGGGATGCCGAGTGCGCGGGACTTGCGCACCAGGCGGCGCGAACGTGCGGGTGCAGACATGTGTGTCCGTAACCTTTCGATCAATGTTCTTCGCCACGGTCCGATGACTCGTCGGGGTCCGTGACAGCTGTTTCCCCGGATGGGAAAGAGGGAGGCCGGCGCGAGTCCGCCGGGTCCGACCGCCTCACGGTGGAGGCACAGCGACACACAAGCCTATCAGGGCATGGGCACAACGGGCCACGTGGGTGCACTCGGGCCGTGTGGAATACGTCACCCGAGATCTCGCCCGGCCGTCGAGGCCGCGGTACTCACGAAGCCCGTCTCGAAGGCGCGCACCACCGCGGCCGTGCGGTGGGAGACCTCCAACTTGCGCAGGATCGCGCTCACCTGGGTCTTCACGGTCTCCGGGGAGACGTACAGTGCCTGGGCGATCTGGGCGTTCGCCATCCCTCGGCACATGTGGCGCAGGACCTCCTGCTCGCGCTCGGTGAGGAGCTCCTCGACCTGCCCGTCGGACCGCGCAGGAGGCGCCCCGTGCTCGGCGACAGCCCGCGCCAGCCCGTCCGGGTAGACCACCGCCTCCCCGCGGGCGACGGTGTGGACCGCACGGAGGATCCGCTCCCCCGGCCACCGCTTGAGCAGGAACCCCGAGGCGCCCACCCGCAGCGCGGTGTACACGTGGTCGTCGGAGTCGAAGGTGGTGAGGACGAGCACCTTGGGCGGGTGGACATCGGGCGGGTGCGCGCCACCCACCAGGCGTTCGGTCGCCTCGAGGCCGTCCATCCCGGGCATGCGCACGTCCATGAGGACGACGTCCGGGCGGGTGCGGGCACAGACGGCCAGTGCTTCCGTGCCGTCGGCCGCCTCCCCCACGATCTCCACCTCGGGGTCGGCCCCGAGCACCGCCCGCAGACCCGAGAGGATGAGCGGCTCGTCGTCGACGAGCACCAGCCGGACGGGCCGGGACTCAAGCGGATCGTTGGCCTCCCCGACGTTTCCACCGGTCATGATTCGTTCTTTCGGCCCTGTGACAGGGGAAGGACGCATTCGAGCCGGAACATCCCCTTCTCCTTCGTGACGTCCATCGTCCCACCGAGGAGTTCGCAGCGTTCCCGGATCCCGGTGAGCCCACCATGGGGCTCCACCGATCCGTCCGCGCACGGATTCACCGCCCGGAGGACGACCTTGCCGTCGAGGACATGGGCCGAGACCGACAGTGGGGACCCGGTCCCGTGGCGCAGCGCATTGGTGCAGGCCTCCCGCACGATCGCATAGAGGGCCCGGGACACCTGCGGTGCCGTGCGATGGAGGTCGTCCGGGAGTCCGGTCAGGTTCTCCTCGACGGCGATCGTCGAGGCCGCCGTCCGCCGCAGCAGGTCCGGAATGCCGCGGGAATCGTGCACGGTACGGGTCTCCCCGTCGTGCCCCACGACGCCGACGCTTGCCGGAAGCGTGGCCGCTGCGGCGGAGCCCGGGGCCGGTGTTTTCCTTCCGAACACCTGGCGGCCTCCCGCTTCCGCACCGTCCGTCAGCCCATCGGCAGGAGCCTGACCGGTATCGCCGCCCTCTCGAAGGCTCCGGAGCGAGGAGTCGAGCTCACCCTGTGCCTCGCGGCCCACCTCCTCGATGGCGTCGAGGGCGCGCCGTGCGTCCTCGGCGCGTCCGGCTGCCAGGTGGGCCCGCGCAGCTTCGGCCTGGATCGTCGTCACGGTGAGGGCATGCCCGACGGAATCGTGGATGTCCCGTGCGATCGACTTCTGCGAGCGGAGCAGATCGTTCCGCGCACGCTCGACCGCGAGCTCCTCCTTCACCGTCGGGCCGAGCAGTGCCCGCGCGATCGCCGGGGCGGCCGTGGTGTAGAGGATCACGTACACGACACCGCCGAGGGCGAGGACGAACGACACCATCCGCATCACGGTCGATTCGACGAACTGGGAGATGAGGAAGATCGCGTCCGCGGGACTGTCGAAGAATGCGACGGAACCCGACCCCCATGCCCACCAGGTGATCTCCATGACGAGCGAGAACCCGAAGGAGATGATGCCGCACAGAGCTGCGGCGGCCAGACCGTGGAGCGACGCGTGGGCCGTCGCCCGGACATGGGCGCGCCATCCCGTCTCCGTCGAGAGAGTGACACCGAGCAGTCGATGCACCAACCACCGGTCTATCCGGTGGACGAGCGGGATCGCACAGAACACGACACCGGCGACCACGAGCATCCCGACCATTCCCCCGGTCGAGAACATGAACCACGGCGAAAAACCCAGACGGTTGGAGAACTCGACGATCGGGACGAGCAGAATCACGGCGACGATCACGAGCGGCACCGGTGCGAAGAGATAGGCAAGACGCTTCATACCCCTCATCCTTCCGCCGCGGACGGGCCCCATCATCCCCCGGACGGGGGAATCCCGCGCGCCTCAGTCCTCCTCGGGCTTCGTCGCCTCGGGATGCCGCAGGCCGTACAGGGCCGTGAGCCGCTCCTCCATGCCGCGCTCGTGCCCGTTGTTCGTCGGCAGGTAGTAGCGCGTCCCGACGAGGGTCTCCGGCATGTACTCCTGCGGTGACACGTGGTGCGGGTAGTCGTGCGCGTACTTGTACCCCGCGCCGTGTCCCAGGGCCTTCGCACCGGGATAGTGGGCGTCGCGCAGGTGCATGGGCACCTCGCCGGCCTTCCCCGCCTGTGCATCGGCCATCGCCTGGTCGATCGCCGCGATGATCGCGTTCGACTTGGGCGCACTCGCCAGGTAGACGGTCGCCTCGGCCATCGGGATCCGCCCCTCGGGCATGCCGATCCGCTCGACCGCCGTCTGTGTGGCCACCGCGATCTGCAGCGCCTGCGGATCCGCCATCCCGATGTCCTCCGCCGCGTGCACCACGAGCCTGCGCGTGATGAACCGCGGGTCCTCCCCCGCCACGATCATCCGCGCCAGGTAGTGCAGCGCCGCGTCCGGGTCGGACCCCCGGATCGACTTGATGAACGCCGAGACGACGTCGTAGTGCTGGTCGCCGTTGCGGTCGTAGCGCAGCATCGCCTGGTTGGCGGCGTCCGCCACGTGCGCCGTCGTGATGACGGGCCGCTCCTCGGAGTCCGGTCCCGAGGCGCCCTGGTCGGAATCCTCCTCCGTGGCCTCCGCCTCGGCATCCTCCTCCGCCACTCCCGCCTCGACCTCGGCGGCCCGGGCGCGGGCGATCGCGGCGGCCGCCTCGAGGATCGTGAGCGAGCGGCGACCGTCGCCGGCGGCGACCTGGACGATGTGGGCGTGCGCCTCGGGATCGAGGACGTACTGGTCGGCCAGGCCCCGGTCGGAGGACACGGCACGGTCGAGCAGCTGCCCCACCCCGGCATCGGTGAGCGGCCGGAGCGTGAGGACGAGGGAGCGGGAGACGAGCGGGGCGACGACGGAGAAGGAGGGGTTCTCCGTCGTCGCTGCGATGAGGACGACCAGGCGGTTCTCGACGGCCGGCAGCAGGGCGTCCTGCTGGGCCTTGGAGAACCGGTGGATCTCGTCGAGGAACAGCACCGTGGTCCGCTGGTACATCTCGCGGTCGCGGCGGGCCTGGTCGACGACCGCACGGACGTCCTTGACACCGGCGGTGATCGCCGAGAGCTCGACGAAGCGGCGCCCCTGGGCGTGCGAGATCACGTGCGCGATCGTCGTCTTGCCCACCCCGGGCGGGCCCCACAGGATCACCGAGCTCGCGCCGGCGCGGTCGCCCGCCTCCGCCTCGACGAGCTGGTGGAGGGGCGAGCCGGGGAAGGTGAGGTGGTCCTGCCCGACGATCTCGTCGATGGTGCGCGGCCGCATCCGCACCGCGAGGGGATCGAGGGACGACGGCGCGGGCGCGCCCGGCGACGAGTCGTCGTCACCGAGCGCGCCCGCGGCGGCTCCGAAGAGATCGGTCATCGAATGTTCAGGCCCCGGCGGAGGTGGTCTCGTCCTCGTCCTCGGGCACGAAGTCGACACCGGCCTCGGCGCGCTGCTGCTCCGTGATGGCGCTCGGCGCGTCGGTGAGCGGGTCGTAGCCGCCCCCGGACTTCGGGAAGGCGATGACGTCGCGGATCGAATCGGCCCCGGCCAGCAGCGAGACGACACGGTCCCAGCCGAAGGCGATGCCGCCGTGCGGGGGCGCACCGTACTTGAAGGCCTCGAGGAGGAAGCCGAACTTCTCCTGCGCCTCCTCCTGGCTGATGCCCATCACCCGGAACACGCGTTCTTGCACGTCCCGCCGGTGGATACGGATCGAGCCACCACCGATCTCGTTGCCGTTGCACACGATGTCGTAGGCGTAGGCGAGAGCCTCTCCCGGGTCCTGGTCGAAGGTGTCGAGGAACTCCGGCTTGGGCGAGGTGAAGGCGTGGTGGACCGCGGTCCATGCACCCTCACCGACGGCCACGTCACCGGAGGCGACGGCGTCCTCGGCGGACTCGAACATCGGCGCGTCGACGATCCACACGAAGGACCAGTCCGACTCGTCGTACAGACCCTCGCGGGTGGCGATCTCCTTGCGGGCCGCACCGAGCAGCTCGCGCGAGGTCCGGGGTGCACCGGCGGCGAAGAACACCGCGTCGCCCGGCTGTGCACCGACGGCCGCGGCCAGCCCCGCCTTCTCCTCCTCGGAGATGTTCTTGGCGACGGGACCGGTGAGCTCGCCGTCCTCCTTGATGAGGACGTAGGCAAGGCCCTTGGCACCGCGCTGCTTGGCCCACTCCTGCCACCCGTCGAGGGTTCGCCTCGGCAGGTTGCCGCCACCGGGGTAGACGACCGCGCCGACGTAGTCGGACGTGAAGACGCGGAAGGGGGTGTCGGAGAAGAACTCCGTGAGGTCGACCAGCGGGATGTCGAAGCGCAGGTCCGGCTTGTCCGAACCGTACTTCTCCATCGCCTCCTTGTAGGTCATCCGGCGGATGGGCCGCGGGATCTCCACGTCGATGAGGCCCCACAGCGCCTGCAGGATCTGCTCACCGAGGTCGATGACGTCGTCCTGCTCGACGAAGGACGCCTCGATGTCGAGCTGCGTGAACTCCGGCTGCCGGTCGGCGCGGAAGTCCTCGTCGCGGTAGCAGCGGGCGATCTGGTAGTAGCGCTCGACACCGGCGACCTGGAGCAGCTGCTTGAACAGCTGCGGGGACTGCGGGAGTGCGTACCAGTTGCCCGGCCGCAGACGTGCCGGCACGAGGAAGTCGCGGGCGCCCTCGGGCGTCGAGCGCGTCATCGTGGGCGTCTCGATCTCGGTGAACCGGTGGTCCTCGAGCACACGCCGGGCCGCCCGGTTGGCCTCGGACCGCAGCCGGATGGCCGCCGAGGGGCCGGACCGACGCAGGTCGAGGTAGCGGTACTTCAGGCGCGTCTCCTCGCCGACCTGACCGGAGTCCTCGGCGTGGTCGGAGACCTGGAACGGCAGCGGTGCGGCCTCGGAGAGGACCTCGACCACGGTGTCGGTGATCTCGACCTCACCGGTGGGCAGATCCGGGTTGGCATTGCCCTCGGGGCGGACGGAGACGGTACCGGTCACCGTGACCACCGTCTCGTTCTTCAGCTTGTCCGCGTCCTCGTCCCGCACGACCACCTGGACGATGCCGGATGCGTCACGCAGGTCGATGAACGCCACGCCACCGTGGTCGCGGCGGCGGTCCACCCACCCGCTCAGGGTGACCGTGGACTGCGCGTCCGTGGCGCGGAGCGTGCCCGCCTCGTGGGTTCGTAGCACTGAGATGTCTCCTTAGGATGAGGATGTGGAAGCCTTGCTTCGACTGATACCTGCATGATGATAGTGCCCCACACGGGGCCGAGGAGGAGCCGCGTGGACGCCACAGCCGGATCGAGTCACCGCCGGACCGCCGCCGAGGCGCCCGCGGAGGACCCCACCCACGTGACGATCCCCACGACCGCACAGGTCGACGTGGCCGCCGAGACCTTCCGGATGCTCTCCTCGTCCACCCGCCTGCTCATCGTCTGGCTGCTCGCCCACGACGAGTACGACGTCTCCGGCCTCGCCGAGGCCTCGGGCGCCAGCCTCCAGACGGTGAGCCAGCACCTGGCGAAACTCAAGCTCGCCTCGCTCGTCTCCAGCCGCCGCGAGGGCCGGCGCATCTTCTACGTCGTCGACGACCCCCACGTCGTCACGATGGTCGGCGAGATCTTCGACCACATCGCCCCCGACGGATCACTCGCCCCCGACCCCGCACCCCGCAGCCTCCCCGGCTCCCGGGTCAACACCCCCGAGCGCTGAGGCGCCTCGTCAGCGGGTCAGTTCCCGGTGTACCGGCGGACGGTCGGGCGGATGTCCGCGGTGGGCGGCGTCCAGGTGGCGGGATCCGCCTCGACCTGCTCGCCGGACCGGATGTCCTTGACGGAGTGCCCGCCCTCGGCGTCGGTGAACCACACGAAGGGGATGCCACGCTTGTCGGCGAACTTGATCTGCTTGCCGAACTTGGCCGCGCTCGGCGAGACGTCGGTGGGGATGTCCCGGGAGCGCAGGGTGGTGGCCAGGCCGGCGGCCGCCTCGCGCTGCGTCTCGTCGGTGACGGCGACGAGGACGGCGGTGGGGACCTTGCGGGAGGCCTCGAGCATGCGGTCCTTGCCGACCAGGCGGGACATGAGCCGGGAGACGCCCAGGGACATGCCGACGCCGGGGAAGGTGCGCTTGCCGTCGGTGGCCAGGGAGTCGTAGCGACCGCCGGAGGCGACCGAACCCAGGTCCTCGTGGCCGACGAGCTGGGTCTCGTAGACGCAGCCGGTGTAGTAGTCGAGGCCGCGGGCGATCTTGAGCTGCGCGAGGACGACGCCGGGCTTGAGGCGCGCCGCGGCGTCGAGGAGGGCGACAAGGGAGTCGAGGCCCTCGTCGAGGAGCGCGTGCTCGACGCCGAGGGCGCGGACGGCGGCCGCGACCTCTGCGCTGTCGGAGCTCTCGATACCGGCGAGTGCCAGAAGCTTCTCCTGCTGGGAGGCGTCGGCGCCGGCCTCGGTGGCGAGCAGTTCACCGACCTTCTCGGGGCCGATCTTGTCGAGCTTGTCGAGTGCCCGGAGGACGGCGGTGACGTCCTCGAGCCCGAGTCCGCGGGTGAAGCCCTCCAACAGCTTGCGGTTGTTCACGAGGATCCGCACGGGCGGGACGCCGAGGTCGGCGAGCGACTCGAAGATCTGGGCGAGGACGAGGGGCACCTCGACCTCGAAGTGGTCGGGCAGGGTGCCGTCGCCGACGATGTCCCAGTCGGCCTGCACGAACTCGCGGTACCGGCCGCCCTGGGGACGTTCCCCGCGCCACACCGGCTGGATCTGGAACCGCTTGAAGGGGAAGTCCAGGTGCCCGGAGTTCTCGACGACGTACCGGGCGAAGGGGACGGTGAGGTCGAAGTGGAGGCCCAGGGGGTTCTTCACCGTCTCGTTCGGGTCCTGGTGGAGGCGGGTGACCGCGAACACCTCCTTGTCGATCTCACCGTCCTTCGCGAGCGCCGACAACGGCTCGACCGCACGGGTGTGCAGCGAGGCGAATCCGTTGAGCTCGAAGGTGTGCCGGATCCGGTCGATCACGTGTTCCTCGACGATGCGATCGGCCGGCAGCCGCTCGGGGAATCCCGACAGGCGGGCGACGGTGCTCATGGGGCTTCTGGCCTCCTGGTTGGTGGTGAGTGCCGGGTCGGACGGCCACGGCGGTAGGTCATTCTACGAGGGTGGGGACCCGCGCCCGACAGGAGCCCGTCAGGCCCCCGCGAGGTACGGGTTGTGCGCCACCTCGTGGCTGAGCAGCGAGGCCGGTCCGTGCCCGGGCAGCACCGGCGAGTCCGGCAGCTCCGTGATCCATGCGAGTGTGCGGTCCATGGCCGCCGGGTCACCGCCGGCCAGGTCCGTCCGGCCGATGGCACCGGCGAACAGGACGTCGCCGGTGAAGAGGACCTCCGGCAGTTCCGGCGTGGATCCCAACTGCTCCCCGGCGTCGGTCACCCGCCACAGGGTCGAGCCCTCGGTGTGGCCCGGCGCGGTCCGGGCGCCGATCCGCAAGCCCGCGATCTCCAGCTCCGCGTGATCGGCGGTGGGCTCGTGGGCCGGTTCGGTCCACCCGGTCGCCAGGTCCCCGAGTTGGGCGGCCAGTTGCGGCGAGGTGAGGGCCACCGGGTCGGCCAGTCGATAGGCGTCGTCGGCACCGATGTACACCGGCACGTCCCAGCGGGCCAGGAAGCCCGGCAGCCCGAGGACGTGGTCGAGGTGCCCGTGTGTGAGGAGGATCGCCCGCGGTTCCCAGCCCAGGTCCGCGAGGGTCCGTTCGAGGGCCGGTGCCGCGTCGTGACCGGCGTCGACGAGGACGCAGGGACGCGGTCCCTGGTGGTCGGCGGGGACCTCCGGGGCGACGGCATAGCAGTTGACGTCGAGGAACGCTGCACGCGCGGCGGTGATCTGCATGGTCCCGACCCTACCGGGACGTCTATGCTGGGTGGCGCTATGACCACTGTCGAGTGATCGGAGGGGGACGAGGCGGCACCCGCCAGGCCTTCCCGGTTCGACCGACGCGATGACGAGGTGTCACCCCATGTCCGACGAGTCCACCACCGGTACCCCCAAGCCGGGTCCGGTCCCCAAGCCCTCCGCACTCCCCCGTCCGCCGGCCCCCGGCCCGCGCCCGGGTGCACCCGCTCCCTCCGGCGCCGCCCCCGCGCCCGCACCGACCCAGGCCTCGGTGCCGGCCGTCCCCGCCCGTGACCGCAGCGCGGAGATCACGGCCGCTGTCGCCTTCGGGCGGGTCGCCGAGGACGCCACGGTCTATGTGAAGGTCGGGGAGGACGAGCGCGCCGTCGGTCAGTACCCGGACGCCTCCGAGGCGGACGCCCTGGAGTACTACGCCCGCAAGTACCTGGACCTCGTCGACGCGGCGGACCTCCTCGAGGAGCGCCTGACCGTCGGCTCGAACGGCGAGGCGGTCCGGCAGTCGGCGCAGAAGGAACGCGAGGCGCTGGCCGAGGCGCACGTGGTCGGTGACCTGAACTCCCTGGCCGAGCGGCTGTCCGACATCGAGGCGCGCGCCAAGGAACTGTCCATCGCGCAGCAGAAGGAGCTCCAGGCCGCCCGGGAGGCGGGTCTGCAGGCCCGGACCGCGGTCGTCGAGGAGGCCGAGGCGATCGTCGCCACGGATCCCGCCCGGATCCAGTGGAAGACCTCCGGGGCCCGCATGGCCGAACTGTTCGACCGGTGGAAGCACCTGCAGTCGACGACCCCGCGCCTGCCGCGGGCCACCGACCAGGAACTGTGGGGCCGGTTCTCCAAGGCCCGGAACACCTTCGACCGTCACCGCCGGGAGTTCTTCGCCGGTCTCGACAAGCGCAACGCCGAGGGCAAGCGGATCAAGGAGAAGCTCGTCGCGGAGGCCGAGGCGCTGTCCGGCTCCACCGAGTGGCGCGACACCGCCGCGAAGTACCGCGACCTCATGGACCGGTGGAAGGCCGCGCCGCGCGCCGGTCGCAAGGACGACGACGCCCTGTGGGCACGTTTCCGCGCCGCCCAGGACGTCTTCTTCCATGCCCGGCAGAAGGAGAACGAGGTCATCGACGCGGAGTACGCGAAGAACCTCGTCGTCAAGGAGGAACTGCTGGCGAAGGCCCAGGCCCTCCTGCCGATCTCCGATCCCGACGCCGCCAAGGAGGCCCTGCGGGTCATCCAGGACGCCTGGGAGGAGGCCGGCAAGGTCCCGCGCGGAGACGTGGGCCGGATGGAGGGCGGTCTGCGCGCCGTCGAGAAGGCGCTCGCCGAGGCCGAGGAGGCCAAGTGGAAGCGCACCGATCCGGAGAAGCAGGCCCGGGCCACCGGCATGCTCGCCCAGCTCCAGGACTCCCTGGCCGAGCTCGAGGAGCAGGTCGCCGCGGCCAAGGCCTCCGGTGACGCGAAGAAACTCGCGAAGGCGGAGCAGGAACTGGAGACGAAGCGGACCTGGATGGAGACCCTGTCCCGGACCGCCGAGGACCTGAGCTGACCCGCACTTGAACTAAGCCTTCCGAATCTCGGAAGGAATCCGACGGCCCTGTGGATGCACGTGCATCCACAGGGCCGTCGTCCACAGTCGGAGAATTCCCCCTGGTGCATGGGCCCCGGGTGTCCGAGGATCGTCGACATGACCGATCTGCTGTGGCGGGACTCCCCGCTCGACGAGACCGAACTCACCGCACTCACCCTCGACGGACTGCTCCACCGACTCACGGCGGACTGCTGGGTGGCGGTCGGCACCCGTGTCGATCCGCTCGTGCGCGCCCGGGCACTCGGCGCCCCACCGCTCACGGGTCTCGCGGCCTCCCATGCGACCGCACACTGGGTGTGGTGGGGTCGCGGCCTGGCGCCCGCCCGCGCGGAGTACTCGACCCTCCGCCGGCGGCGGATCCGCACGAGCCCACCGGGCACCGTCGTCCACGAGCGCAATGTCGCCGTCGAGGACGTCGTCGACCACGGGCGCCTGCCGGTGACCACTCCCGCCCGGACCGTCCACGACCTGCTGCTCGAGATCGTCGACACCCACCGGGGCCGGGGTCGGGTGGACGACCGACCCCTGCAGAATCGACCCCTGCAGTGGCGGGAGCGGGCCGATCTCCCGGCCGAGGCGGTGGCGGCGGCCCGTCGGATGATCGAACCCGTCCCCCGGGCCGACCGCCGCGCGGCCTGGGCCCGCCTGGCGGCCCTGTACCGGAAACCCGACCTCGTCGCGGTCCGGACGCTCCTGGCCGCCGTCCTCGGACCGGAGGACCGGATCCTGCCGTCGGCAGGACCCGGTCGGGCCGTGCGCACTCCCCGGACGGTCGGTCAGGAACCCGTGATGCGGTAGACGTCGAACACGCCGTCGACCTTCCGCACGGCCGAGAGCACGCTGCCCAACTGCTTGGCATCGGACATCTCGAAGACGAAGCGGGACTGCGCCACGCGGGCCTTCGAGGTCGCCACCGAGGCCGACAGGATGTTCACGTGGTTCTCCGAGAGCACCTGGGTGACGTCGAGGAGAAGACCCGGACGGTCGAGGGCCTCGACCTGGATCTGCACGAGGTAGACACCCTGGGCGTGGTCCGCCCATTCGACCTCCACCAGGCGCTCGGGGTCCTGCCGCAGGCTCCCGATGTTCGTGCAGTCCGAACGGTGCACGGACACGCCCGACCCACGGGTGACGAATCCGACGATCTCGTCGCCGGGCACCGGGGTGCAGCACCGGGCGAGCTTCACGAGGATCCCGTCCGCGCCGCGGACCCGGACCCCGTTCGAGGACGAGTGGTGACCGCGGGACTTGCCCGTCGGATTGGTCGGCGGTGCGGACGGCGTCTGCTCGTCGTCCTCCGCTCCCCCGACCTCCTTGGCGAGCAGGTCGACGACGTGCGCGGCGGACATGGTGCCGTTGCCGATCGCCGCGTACAGCGCCGAGACGTCGGTCAGGCGTTGTTCGTTCGCGACGACGAGGAGGGCGGCCTGACTCATGAGGCGGTCCGCGGAGAGGTGGTGACGGCGCATGGCCCGGGCCAGTTGCTCCCGGCCGGAGTCGATCGCCTCCTCCCGGCGTTCCTTCGAGAACCACTGCCGGATCTTGTTCCGGGCCCGGGGACTCTTGACGAAGGCCAACCAGTCCCGGCTGGGACCGGCGTGCTCGTCCTTCGAGGTGAACACCTCGACGACGTCCCCGTTGTCGAGCGTCGTGTCGAGGGCGACCAGGCGTCCGTTGACCCGGGCCCCCATCATCGCGTGCCCGACCTCCGTGTGCACCGCATAGGCGAAGTCGACGGGGGTCGACCCGGCCGGCAGGGGGATGATGTCGCCCTTCGGGGTGAAGGCGTAGACCTCCTTGGAGTTCACCTCGAAGCGCAGGTTGTCGAGGAACTCGTCCGGGTCCTCCGTCTCCCGCTGCCAGTCGAGCAGTTGCCGCAGCCAGGCGACCTGGTCGACCTCCCCGGAGTCCTGGACCTTGGCCATCTTGCCGCCGACGGCGTTGATGGAGGCGGGGTTCACCGCGCCCTTGTCCTTGTACTTCCAGTGGGCGGCCACACCGAACTCCGCACGCCGGTGCATCTCCTGCGTGCGGATCTGGATCTCGACGGGCTTGCCGTAGGGACCGATCACCGTCGTGTGGAGGCTCTGGTACATGTTGTACTTGGGCATCGCGATGTAGTCCTTGAACCGGCCTGCCACCGGGGACCACCGGGCGTGCACGAGGCCGAGGACGGCATAGCACTCCCGCACGGTCTCGACGAGGATCCGGACCCCGACGAGATCGTAGATGTCGGCGAACTCGTGCCCCCGCACGATCATCTTCTGGTAGATCGAGTAGTAGTGCTTGGGGCGACCGCTCACCGAAGCCTCGATCGCCGAGGACCGCAGTTCGTCGCCCAGTTCCTTCGAGATGATCGAGAGGTACTTCTCCCGCTCGGGGGTCCGCTCCCCCACGAGTCGCACGATCTCCTCGTACACCTTCGGGTGGAGCACCTGGAAGGACAGGTCCTCCAGTTCCCACTTGATGGTGTTCATCCCGAGCCGGTGGGCCAGGGGCGCGAAGATCTCCAGCGTCTCCTTGGCCTTCTTCTCCGAGGAGGTGGCCGGCACGTACTTCCAGGTGCGGGCGTTGTGCAGGCGGTCGGCGAGCTTGATGACGAGGACCCGGATGTCGCGCGACATCGCGACGATCATCTTCCGCACGGTCTCGGACTTCGCCGCGTCCCCGTAGTGGATCTTGTCGAGCTTCGTCACCCCGTCGACCATGAGGGCGATCTCGTCGCCGAACTCCTCCCGCAACTGCGTGAGCGAGTACTCGGTGTCCTCGACGGTGTCGTGCAGGAGGGCGGCGGCGAGCGTCGTCGTCGTCATGCCGATCTCGGCGAGGATCGTCGCGACGGCCACGGGGTGGGTGATGTAGGGGTCACCGCTCTTGCGCATCTGACCGCGGTGCGCGGTCTCCGCCACCCGGTAGGCGCGGACGATGAGGTCGACGTCCGACTTCGGGTGGTAGTGCTCCACCGACTGGAGCATCGGGGCCAGCGCCTTCGGGTACTGCTGGGTCTGCTGGCTCCGGGGGGTCCACCAGGCCAGACGGGAGAATCCCTTGTTCGCCATGTGCGGCTCCTCCTTCGTCCCGGGTGGTGGGCCCGGTGCTCGGTGCGGTGTACGTGATCCTTTTCGGGGAGGACCCCGGACGTCCATCCTATGCACCGGTGCCCGGTGTGCCGACCTGCGGCTCACCGGGCACCGGGGGATCCTGCGGGTGACGCAGGGCTCCGTGGACGTCCGTCAGGAGTGATCGACCCTCAGGCGACACTTCCTTCGAAGAGTTTGGGCGGGGTGTCCTCCAGCCCGTGCTCCTCACGGTACTCCGTCACCTTCTTCTCGTGGTCCTTGATCCGCTCCTCCGTGGAGCGCAGCACCGCGTAGAGCGGGCTGGCGACGAACAGGGTGGCGGCCGCTGCGACGATCGTGCCGATGAACAGCGACAGGGCGATGTCCGTGAGGGTACCCGCGCCGAGGATGCCGACACCGATGAACAGGATGGCCGCGATGGGCAGCACCGAGATCACCGAGGTGTTGATCGAGCGGACGGTCGACTGGTTGACGCCGAGGTTGACGAGTTCCGCGAACCGCATGTTCTGCCGGTTGTCGTACCCCGTCGTCGTCTCCCGGATCTTGTCGAACACCACCACCGTGTCGTAGAGCGCGAAGCTCAGGACCGTGAGGAAGCCGATCATCGCCTCGGGGGTGATCTCGAACCCGAACGTGGAGTACAGCCCGACCGTGACGACCATGACGAACAGGAGCCCGACGATCGCCGCGAGCGACATCTTCCAGGTCCGGAAGTACAACGCCATGATGATCATCGCCAGGGCCACGAAGATGACGAGCGCGCGCATCATCTTCTCCGTGACGTCCTGCCCCCAGGTCGGACCGATGAAGGTCGAGGTGACGTCCGCCGCCTCGACCGCGTAGGACTCGACGAGGGACTCACGCACCTGCTGCATCTGGTCGTCCGTGAGCTGGGCGGTCTCGATCTTCACGGAGGTCGAGGAGGTCGGGACCACCTCGGTGCTCGTGTCGGGCACGACCGCGGTGACCGCCTCGGTGGCGATCGTCTCGTCGGTGTCGACGACGTTCGAGACCTGGAACTCGGAGCCGCCGGTGAAGGCGATGCCGAGGTTGAACCCACGGACCAGCGGCACGAGGGCCGAGAGCACCACGAGGACCGCGGCGATCGTGAGCCACAGCTTGGCCTTCGGCACGTACGGGACGGACGACTCACCGCTGTGCAGTCGGTTGCCCCACGCGAAGAACCTCTTCATCACGCCTCACCGTCCTTCTTCGTGTCGGTCTCGGATGTCCGCTCGGCGGCGGCCTCCTCGGCTGCCAGGGCCTTCCGCTGGGCCAGGGAGAGCCCGCCGGACGTCGCGGCGCCGGCGGCCGCGCGGTTGTTCCGCGCCTCGGTCTCCCGCTTCTTCCGCGCCTTCTCGCGGCGCTTGGCCTCCTTGCCGGAGTCCCGCTTCTCGGCCGCCGCGCGTTCGGCGGCCTTCTCGACGTCGAGTCCCATCGCACCGCGGTAGGCCTCCGCCTTCACGCCGAGCAGGCGCGGGTCCATGCCGGACCAGGGGTGCCCCTCACCGAAGAACCGGGTGCGGGCGAGCACCTGGAGCATCGGGTGGGTGAAGAGGACGACGAGGAGGATGTCGATGATCACCGTGAGACCGAGCGTGAAGGCGAAGCCCCGCACGCTGCCGACGGCGAGCACGTACAGGATCACCGCGGCGAGCATGTTGACGGTCTTCGAGGCGTAGATGGTCCGCTTGGCACGGTCCCAGCCGACCTCGACGGCCGACAGGAGCTTGCGCCCGGCGCGCAACTCGTCGCGCACGCGCTCGAAGTAGACGATGAACGAGTCCGCCGTCATGCCGATACCGACGATGATGCCCGCCACACCGGCCAGCGACAGCCGGTATCCGTACCGCCACCCGACGAAGAGGAGCAACAGGTACGTGAGGATGCCGGCGACGACGAGGCTGGAGACCGTGAGGAGTCCGAGCATCCGGTACTGGAAGAGCGAGTACACGACGACCGCGAGGAGACCGATGAGACCGGCGATCATGCCGTAGGTGAGGTACTCGGAGCCGAGCGTCGGCGAGATCTGCTGTTCGCTCTGCACCTCGAAGCTGATCGGCAGGGCACCGTTCTTCAGCTGGTTGGCGAGCGTCTCCGCCCCCTGCACCGTGAAGTTGCCGGTGATCTGCGCGCGGCCGTCGAGGACCGGGGTCTGCGAGGCCGGGGCCGAGAGCACCAGACCGTCGAGGACGATCGCGAACTGGTCGTAGGGCTGCTGCTGACCGGTGATCGCCGAGGTGATCTGCCCGAACACGTCGGTGCCGTAGTCGTCGAACTCGATGGTGACGGCCGGGTTGGTCGTCTGGGCGCCGGTCGCGGTCGACTCGTAGCCCCATTCGGCGTTCGACACGTGCGAGCCGTCGAGCTCGACGGGGCCGAGGATCATCTTCGCGGAACCGTCGGCGGCACAGGCGACGACCGGCTTCTCCGGGTCCCCGCGTTCTCCGCCGGTGCGGTTGGCCGGATCCGTGCAGTCGAGCTCCTGGAAGTCGGCCATGACGTCCTCGTCGAACATCCACGAGGTGTCGGCGGCCGGGTCGAAGCGGGGGAAGGTCTCCTCGGTGACGTCGGGCGCCTCGGCAGCGGGGGTCCCGGCCGTGTTGCCCGCGGGGCCGGGGACGGTGCCGACGGTGGCCGGCTCCGAGGAGGCAGGAGCGGACTCCGCCTGGTCGGCGGTGCCCGCGGACGGTGCGGCCTCGGTCGGTTCGGCCACGTCGCCACCGGCGGTGGCGGCGTCACTCGGCTCGGCACCCTCGGCGGGTTCCTCCTCGCCCTCGGCAGGGGTCTCCTCGCCACCGGTGTTGCCGAGCACCTCGTCGAGGCGGGCCTGCTCCTCCTCGGAGAGGCTCGGGGCGTCGGTCGCCGTGGCCGTGGAGTTCGCCTCCTCCATCTGGGCGGCGGAGCGCGGGTCGGTCACGAGGGCCACCCGGCGGAAGGACAACTGCGCCGAGGAGCGCACGAGTTCACGCGTCTCCTCGTCGGGGTTGCCCGGCAGGTTGACGACGATGTTGCGGTCGCCCTGGGTCGTGATCTCGGCTTCCGAGACACCCGTGGCGTCGACGCGCTGGCGGATGATCGCCACCGCCTGGTCGAGCTGCTCCTGGGTGACCTCGGTGCTCTCGTCGACCTCGGCGGCGAGGATGATCGAGGTGCCGCCCTCGAGGTCGAGGGCGAGTTTCGGGGCGAGCTGGGCGTTCGACCAGATGGCTCCCCCACCGATGAGCGCCACGAGCGCGGCGGTGAGGATGCCCAGCCACATGAACCTCAGGCCGGGCCTGGGTGCGTTGACGGGTGCTGACACGCGGTCTACTTTCTCGAAGTCCGTTCTCGGGTCCCGGTGCGGGCGAACGGGTCGGGGAGGACGGGCGGGACGACGAACGGGGACCACGGATGCCGTGGTCCCCGGGGACGTCTCAGCGCTCGGAGTCGTCCGAGCCGTTCTCCTTGCGCTTGGCCTCGTTGATCGCGTCGAGTTCCTCGTCGGTGATCCGCGGCTTCGTCTCGTCGTCGACGGTCACGCCCGGCACGTCACCCTCGGCGACGTCCGTGGGGGTGGACTCCGGGGCGGCCGTGGCCGACTCCGGGGCGTCCACCCGGCCGATGGCCTGCCTGTGGACGATGATCGTCGTGCCCGGGCCGGACTCGATCGTGACCTTCTGCTCGTCGTGGTCGACCGCGACGACGGTGCCGAAGAGCCCGAAGGACGTCATGACGGAGGCTCCGGGGACCAGTTCGTTGTTGATCTTCTCGGCCTGCGCCTTGCGCTTCCGGTTCGAGTTGAACATGAAGAAGATGAGCAGGCCGCCGAGCGCGACGAGCATGAGGAGGGAGAGGTCCACGAGGGGCCTTTCTGTGTCGGGACGTGGGAATCAGTCCCCCAGTCTAGACGCCGTGGGAACCCCGGACACACAGACTGTGCCGGATGCCGCCCGGGCCCCGGCACCCCGCCGCTGCCCGGGGCCGTGCCCGCTCACGCCTCGGGTGGGGTGAGCCCCAGGTGGGCCCAGGCGGCCGGGGTCGCGATCCGACCGCGCGGGGTGCGCGACATGAGGCCCTCACGGACGAGGAAGGGCTCGGCGACCTCCTCGACGGTGTCGGCCTCCTCCCCCACCGTGACGGCGAGCGTGCCGAGACCCACGGGGCCTCCTCCGAACCGGGTGCACAGGCTGCGCAGCACCGAGCGGTCGAGGCGGTCGAGACCCAGGTCGTCGACCTCGTAGACCTCCAGGGCCGCACGGGCGGCCGTGCGGTCGACGATCCCGGTGCCCCGCACCTGGGCCCAGTCCCGCACGCGGCGCAACAGCCGGTTGGCGATCCGTGGGGTGCCGCGGGAGCGCCCGGCGATCTCGCCGAGACCACCGGAAGTCGCCTCGATGCCGAGCATCCCGGCGGAGCGTTCGAGCACCGTCTGGAGGTCCTCGACGGAGTAGAAGTCCAGGTGGCCGGTGAATCCGAAGCGGTCACGCAGCGGTGCGGGCAGCAGACCCGACCGGGTGGTCGCCCCGACAAGGGTGAAGGGCGGGAGGTCGAGCGGGATCGCGGTGGCACCGGGTCCCTTGCCGACGATCACATCGACGCGGAAGTCCTCCATCGCGACGTAGAGCATCTCTTCGGCGGCGCGGGCCACCCGGTGGATCTCGTCGATGAAGAGCACCTCGCCCTCCTCGAGGGAGGACAGGATGGCCGCGAGGTCTCCGGCGTGTTGGACGGCAGGCCCCGAGGTCACCCGGATCTGCGAGTCCATGTCGTGGGCGATGATCATCGCCAGGGTCGTCTTGCCCAGGCCCGGGGGTCCCGACAGCAGCACGTGGTCCGGGGTCTTGCCACGGCCCTTGGCCGCCTCGAGGACGAGGGAGAGCTGGTCGCGGACCTGCGGCTGTCCGACGAACTCGGCCAGACCCTTGGGGCGCAGGGCCGCCTCCTGCACGCGTTCGGTGTCGTCGGCCCCGGCGCGGACGAGGTGGTCGAGTTCCGCGTCCGTCGGGTCCTGCCCGCCGAACTCGATCTCCGAGCCGTCACTCATGCACGTCCTCCCAGGTGTCGCAGGGTGGTCTTGAGGAGGGTCGCGACAGGGGCGTCCGGCAGGGTGGGGGCCACCTCGTCGACGGCCTTCTGCGCCTGTGCGGTCTTCCAGCCCAGCCCCTCGAGCGCCTGGACCACCTGCCGCTGTTCCGGCGTGCGTTCGTCCGCGTCCGGTTCCGGCAACGGAGTGGCGACCGGGCCGTCCTCGGACGCACCACCGGGCAGGTGCGGCAGCTTGCCCTGGAGTTCGAGCATGAGGCGCGCGGCCACCTTCTTGCCGATCCCGGGGACCGCGGTGAGCGCCTTCTCGTCCTCCGTCGCGACCGCCCGGCGCAGCGCCGGTGGATCGAGCACCGAGACGACGGCCAGGGCGAGCTTGGGGCCGATCCCGGAGACCGACTGCAGGATCTCGAAGACGTCACGCTCCTCCGGGGTCCGGAACCCGAAGAGGGTGAGCGAGTCCTCGCGGACCACGAGGAAGGTGTGGACCTCCGCCTCCTGTCCGTGTCGCACCGACAGGGCGTGCTCGGGTGTCACGAGCACCGACCGCCCCACGCCGGCCGTCACGAGGACCAGTCGATCGGTCGTGACGGCGTGGACGGTACCGGACAGGAAGGTGATCACGCGGGCTCCTGAGGACGTGGGAACAGGTGTACGAATAGGAGTCTAGACGAGGTCCGCTCCCCCGCGGAACGCTCACGTCCCGGAGGAGCGCTCACGTCCTGGAGGAGCGCAGTGCCTTCGCCCACTGTTCCTGGGCGCGGGTGAGACCGGACCCGGACCGGCCGCCGGCCTTGCGGGTCAGCACGTCCTTGTCGATCCCCGGCGTCGAGGTGCCCGCCGAGGCGCCCCGCCACAGGTGACAGATGGCCAGCGCCAGGGCGTCGGCGGCGTCCGCGGGCTTCGGCGGCGCGTCCAGTTTGAGGATCCGGGTGACCATCCGGGTGACCTGGGCCTTGTCGGCCCGACCGTTGCCGGTCACCGCGGCCTTCACCTCCGAGGGCGTGTGCATGGCCACCGGGATGCCCCGGCGGGCGGCCAGGCCCATGGCGAGGCCGGAGGCCTGGGCGGTGCCCATGATCGTCGAGACGTCGTTGCGGGCGAAGACCCGTTCGATCGCCACGACCTCGGGACGGTGCGTGTCGAGATAGGTGTCGAACGCCTCGGCGAGTGCCCCGAGGCGGACGTCGACACTCGCCCGGGCGGGGGTGCGCAGCACGTCGACGGCGACGAACCGGGCACCCCGGGCACCGGTGGAATCGACGACCCCGAGCCCACAACGGGTGAGCCCGGGGTCGACACCGAGGATGCGCACGTGCTCGGTCAGTCCTCGTTCAGCTGGGCGAGGACCTCGTCGGTCACGTCCGCGTTCGAGTAGACGTTCTGCACCTCGTCGGAGTCCTCGAGTGCGTCGATGAGACCGAAGACCTTGCTGGCGGTGTCCGCGTCGAGGGGCACCTCGAGGTTCGGCACGAAGGCCGACTCGGCGCTGTTGTAGTCGATCCCGGCCTCCTGGAGGGCGGTGCGGACGGCCACGAGGTCGGTCGCCTCGCAGATGACCTCGAAGGTCTCGCCGTTGTCCTTGACCTCCTCGGCACCGGCCTCGAGGGTCGCCTCGAGGACGGCGTCCTCGTCGGTGCCCTCGGCCGCGACCGTCACGACACCCTTGCGGGTGAAGTTGAAGGACACGGAGCCCGGGTCGGCCATGTTGCCACCGTTACGGGTGACGGCCACGCGGACCTCGGAGGCCGCGCGGTTGCGGTTGTCGGTGAGGCACTCGATGAGGACGGCCACGCCGCCGGCACCGTAGGCCTCGTACATGATCGTCTCGTAGTCGACGCCGCCGCCGTCCAGGCCACCGCCACGCTTGACGGCGCGGTCGATGTTGTCGTTGGGGACGGAGTTCTTCTTCGCCTTCTGGACGGCGTCGAACAGCGTCGGGTTGCCGGCCGGGTCGGGTCCACCGTTCCGTGCGGCGACCTCGATGTTCTTGATGAGCTTGGCGAAGAGCTTGCCGCGCTTGGCGTCGATCGCGGCCTTCTTGTGCTTCGTCGTTGCCCATTTGGAGTGACCGGACACTGGATTCTCCTCGTGATCTGTCGCGGGTGGACGTTTTCCAACGGTCCACCAGTCTACGGGTGGTCTTACTCGCTCGCGTGCGGAACGCCCGCGAGGCTGTCACCGAGGTCGAGCGGGACCGCCGGCACCTGCCCGGAGGCCACGAGCGCGACGAGCTCGCACAGGCGGTCGGGGTAGATCTTCTCCGTGGTGGCGGCCAGTTCCTCCGGGCTCCACCACTTCCAGCGGTCGATCGTCGCCTTCTCGGTCTCGGTCCACAGGGCGTCCTCGAGATCCGGGTCCTCGTCGATCCGCAGGCCGTAGAAGACCTCGTGCTGGTGCACGGACCGGTCCGAGTACTCCATGAGGACCGTCTGTTCGGCCAGGGGACCCGACAGGTCCCCGGGGCCGCACTCCAGACCGGTCTCCTCCGACAGCTCCCGTGCCGCCGTCTGCAGTGGGGTCTCCCCCAGCTCCGCCCCGCCACCGCACGTGGTCCACCACGAGTCGGCGGGACGGTACAGATCGGTGACCCGCAGCAGGAACACCTTGCCCTGCGGGTTGAGCAGCACCACACGAGCGGCCTGTCGGATCTTCACACCATGTCCTCTTCCAGGAGTTCGGTCCCATGAGCTCCCGGGCCCACGATCCCGACCCCACCGGCGGGTGGGGTCGGGATCGGAGGGACGGACGACCGGGGTGCGGTCGCCCGGACGGTCACGTCGAGCACCGGGAGAGCCTATACCCTCAGTCGGTCGTCCGCAGGTGGCGGTCCCACCAGTCGAGGATCGCCTCGAACCGCTGGACGCGGTGGCGCGGACGGCCGGAGCGGGACAGTTCGTGGTTCTCCCCGGGGAACACGAGCATCTCGGTCGTGACCCCGTTCCGCTGCAGGGCGGCGAAGTACTGCTGCGCCTGTTCGAGCGGGCACCGGAAGTCGAGTTCCGAGTGCATGACGAGCGTCGTCGTACGGGTCGTCCGCGCACGCTCCAGGGGCGACTGCCGGCGGATGTTCTCCGCGTCGGTCCCCGTGTACCCCTCAGAGAAGAACCGGCCGATGTCCGAGGTACCGATGAAGGAGTCGGGCACCAGGTACCCGCGCTCCACGATCGCCGCCCGGAAACGGTGCTCGACGCCGATGATCATCGACGTGAGATATCCCCCGTAGGAGCCACCCATCACACCCGTCCGGTCGGCGTCGAGCTGCGGGTACGCCTCGAGCGCGGCGTCGAGGACGGCGAGTACGTCCGCGGCCGCCGGATCCGCGAAGTCCTCCTGCACGGCCTTGCCCCAGGCCCGACCGCGGCCACCCGAACCCCGCGGGTTCGAGTACACGACCGCGTACCCGGCCTCGGTGTAGACCTGCGTCTCGTCGAACAGCCCGTGCACGTACTGCGCGAAGGGGCCGCCGTGGATGTTGAGGATCACCGGGAACGGGCCCTCGCCCTCGGGCAGAGCCACCCAGCCGTGCACGTCACCCAGCGGCGTCGGCGCGCTGACGGGCTGCGGCAGGACCTTCGCCTCGAGGGCGTCGAGATCCGCGAGCACGGTGGCCTCGGCGGCATCGGCCGATCCTGACCTCGTGGGCAGCGCCGCGCGGAGCACGGCCCCGGCGGTCGTCGGCGTCGCCGCCGTCCACACGAGGTCCGTGCCGTCCACGGTGTACCCGTTGACGACGTGGTCGGCCGGGGTGAGGATCTCCAGGTCGGCGTACTCCAGGAGCGCCGCCGAGGCGCCTTCAGTATCGGAGACACGCGCGGACCCCAGCGGGATCCGGACCACGCGCTCGGCACCGTCGTCGGTGAGCACCGCGAAGGCGTGGTCGTCCACGAGGGTGAGCGGGCCGGAGAGGTCGACGTCCTCCGTGCCGGTGAAACGGCGGGTGTCCCCCGTCGTCCGGTCGTGGACGTACAGGCCACCGAGCTGGGCGACGAAGTCGGTGCGGTGCGCCGTGAGGTCCTGTGCGAGGAGGACGAGGACCTCGTCGTCCAGCCAGGCGTGCGCGCGCACCGTGAGGTCACCGAGGTCGAGCGGGGTGGCGGCCTCCTCGGTGACCGTCCACACGGTGGAACGGAGGTCGAGGACCGCGTCGGCGACGGGGATCCCGGCGACGACGGACAGGGTCCGGCCGCTCGGCGAGTACTGCGGGTCGGAGACGTCGGTGCCCGGCCAGGGCAGGGAGACGGCCTCGGGGACGGCCTCGCCGGTCTCGAGGGAGACCGGGTCGAGGCCCGGTTCGGCCAGGTCGACGGTGAACAGCTTGGCCGGACGGTCGAGCTTCCAGCCGACCCCGTTGGCCAGGGACACGGCCTTGGAGAAGCGGCGGGGCGCCTCGGCGGCGGGGCTGATCTCGGGGTCGGTGCCATAGCGGCCGGGCTCCGGCACACGGGAGACGAAGGCCGCCTGCGCGCCGTCGGGGTGCAGGGCGAAGGCACTCACGCCGAGGTGCTGGTCGGTGACCCGGCGGACCGCGCCGGGGTGCGCCCCGACGTGGAGCTGGGGCGCACCCTCGACGCCCTTGCGCAGGAGCCCGAAGCTGCCGGCCGCCACGTCGAGTCCGTGGTCGTGCCACCCGTGGGAGACCCGGACGGGGTCCGCGCCCTCGCGCACTGCGAAGACCTGCGAGAGGTAGGAATCGGTGTCGAGGTGCGGCCGCGAGATGTCGACGTGGACGTGTCCGTCCACGACGTGGGGATTCCCCGGGGCCGCGAGGAGAGTGATGTCGGTGGGTTTCACTGTGCTTCCCATGCTGTCGAGTACATGTCCTGCACCTGGGCGTGGACCTGGGGCAGGGCCTTGGTGCGCGCGACGACGGGGAGGAAGTTCGCGTCCCCTCCCCATCGCGGCACGATGTGCTGATGCAGGTGCGCGGCGATGCCCGCCCCCGCGACCTCGCCCTGGTTCATGCCCAGGTTGAAGCCGTGGGGGTGGGACACGCTGCGGATCACCCGCATCGCGGTCTGGGTGAACTCCGCGAGTTCGACGGTCTCCTCGGGTGTGAGGTCCGTGTAGTCGGCGACGTGCCGGTAGGGGCAGATCAGCAGGTGCCCCGGGTTGTAGGGGTAGAGGTTGAGCACGGCGAACACGTGGGTGCCCCGGGCCACGACCAGGCCCTCGGCGTCCGGTTTGCCCGGTGCCGCACAGAAGGGACATTCCTTCTTCGAGGAGTCCTTGGGCTTGTCCTGCCCGCCGATGTACACCATCCGGTGCGGCGTCCACAGACGCTGCATGCCGTCGGGTTCACCGGGGAAGCCGGCGGCCGCCTCGGCGTCGTCCGCGGGGTAGCCGTGGGTCGCGTCCGTGGTGTCCTCGGAGATGCCGTCCTCGTGCGTGGAGTCCTCGTGCGTGCCCATGTGTCCTCCTGTGGTGCTCAGACCTGTGCGCGGGTGGCGATCGCCTCGGTGATCTTGGCGACCGCGTCCGCGCGGGCCACGCCGTTCTCCTGGGATCCGTCACGGAACCGGAAGGAGACGGCCCCGGCGTCGCGGTCCTCGCCGCCGACGATGAGGGTGTAGGGCACCTTCGACTTCGAGGCGTTGCGGATCTTCTTCGGGAACCGGTCGTCGGACCGGTCGACCTCGACGCGGACACCGGCGGCCTTGAACTGGGCGGCCACCTCGTCGGCGTAGTCGTAGAACTCCTCGGCCACCGGGACGATCGTCGCCTGAACCGGCGAGAGCCACACGGGGAAGGCACCAGCGTAGTGCTCGACGAGGACACCCAGGAACCGCTCGATCGAGCCGAACTTGGCCGAGTGAATCATGACCGGCTGCTTCCGCGTGCCGTCCGAGGCCTGGTACTCCAGACCGAACCGCTCCGGCTGGTTGAAGTCGTACTGGATCGTCGACATCTGCCAGGTCCGGCCGATCGCGTCCTTCGCCTGGACGGAGACCTTGGGGCCGTAGAAGGCCGCCCCGCCCGGGTCCGGCACGAGTTCCAGACCGGTCGAGGTGCAGACCTCCTGAAGGATGCGGGTGGCCTCGTCCCACTGAGCGTCGGTGCCGATGAACTTGTCGGACTCCGGATCGCGGGTCGAGAGCTCCAGGTAGAAGTCGTCGAGGCCGAAGTCACGGAGCAGGCCGAGGACGAAGTCGAGCAGGTGCCGGATCTCGTCGGCCGCGCCCTCCTGTGTGACGTAGGAGTGGGAGTCGTCCTGGGCGAACCCGCGCACGCGGGTGAGGCCGTGGATGACGCCGGAGGGTTCGTTGCGGTAGACCGTGCCGAACTCGAAGAGACGCAGCGGGAGTTCCCGGTAGGACCGGCCCCGCGAGCGGTAGATGAGGTTGTGCATCGGGCAGTTCATGGCCTTGAGGTAATAGGTCTGCCCGGCCTTCGTCACCTCCCCGTTCTCGTCGCGCACCTCGTCGACGTTCATGGGCGGGAACATGCCGTCGGCGTAGTACGGGAGGTGACCGGAGGTATGGAACAGGTCCTCCTTCGAGATGTGGGGCGTCCCCACGTACTCGAAGCCCTCGTCGATGTGGCGGGCGCGGACGTAGTCCTCCATCGCGCGCTTGATGATGCCGCCCTTGGGGTGGAAGACCGGCAAGCCGGAGCCGATCTCGTCCGGGAAGGAGAAGAGGTCGAGCTCGGCACCGAGCTTGCGGTGGTCGCGCTTCTCCGCCTCGGCGATCCGGTCCTGGTAGGCCTTGAGGTCCTCCTTCGAGGCCCAGGCGGTGCCGTAGACACGCTGCAGGGTGTCGTTGGCCTGGTCACCGCGCCAGTAGGCGGCCGAGGCCTTCGTCACGGCGAACCCGTTGCCGATCAGCTTGGTGGTCGGCAGGTGCGGGCCGCGGCACAGGTCCTGCCAGACGACCTCGTCCTTGCGGTTGCGGTTCTCGTAGACGGTGAGCTCACCTGCGCCGACCTCGACGGAGGCGCCGTCGTCCTCACCGGTACCGGCGGCCTCGATCCGGGCCTTGTCGTCGATGAGTTCGAGCTTGAACGGCTCCTCGGCCATGCGCTCGCGGGCCTCGTCCTCGGTGACGACGACGCGGTGGAAGGTCTGCCCCTCCTTGACGATGCGGGCCGCCCGCTTCTGGATGGCCTTGAGGTCCTCCGGCGTGAAGGGCTCCGCGGTCTTGAAGTCGAAGTAGAAGCCGTCGGTGATGAACGGGCCGATCCCGAGCTTGGTCCCCGGGAAGAGCTCCTGCACGGCCTGCGCGACGACGTGACCCGTCGAGTGGCGCAGGATGTCGAGCCCGGCGGGATCGGCCAGGGTGATGGCATTCACGGTGTCACCGGCCGCGATCTCGCGGCTGAGGTCGGCGGACTCGCCGTTGAGCTCGATCGCGACGACGTCCGTGCGATCGGCATAGAGCGTGGTGCCCGTCGTGCCCTCCTCGAACGGGATCGCGCTTCCGTCGAGTGTGATGGTGTCCGGCACGTGGGGCCTCCTGTGTATGAGCGGCAGACCGATACCGGCGATCGGCCGCGGGTCGTATGTGTGCGGTGTGCACCGTGTCGTGTGTCGAGTGCACCGTGTCCGCCGTTCGGGAGCGGGCACACGGGCCCGCCACCGGCCACGGTGGACACCCAGGAGAGTCTAGGGCATCCACGGTGGCCGGTGTCCGTCGTGGGTGGCGGTGGGGTGGGTGGCGGTGGGGTGCCGGGGTCCGGGCGGCGTCGAACGCAGCTCAGCTCGCGGTGACGACGAAGTCGGACGGGAACTGGTCGGCCTCGAACACCGAGATCGAGATCTCGGTCGAGTCGAAGTCCTCGGCCGGCACCGCGAAGGCGCTCCGGTAGGTCGCCGACTCCCCGGCGGGCACCTGCTCGAACTGGAGGATGCCGTTGTAGTCGACGAAGTCCAGGTACTCCTCGCACTCGCCGCCGGAGTAGCTGCACTCGACGAGGGTGAGGCCCATGTCGAAGGGTTCGCCGGAGGAGTTCGTGAGCACCATCTCGACCTCGACGACCTCGCCGTCGGTCGACTCCGCGCCGACACCCGGGCCGTCGGTCGGGACCGTCGAGGCGCTCAGCGTCACGTCGAGCGTGACGTCGGCGGTCACGTCGAAGCTGCCCGAGGCACCCGAGCCGGAGGCATCTCCCCCACCTTGCTCGGTGCCTTCCTCGTTGCCTCCCTCGTCGGTGCCGCCCTGGCCGCCCTCCTGCTCGGAGGCACCCGCGCCACCGCCGGAGCCGCTCTCGCTCTCCTCGCCGCCGTCCTCGGTGCCGCCACCCTCCGTGGCGCCGGCTTCCTCGGTCGTCGGCTGGGAGGTCGAGGACGACCCGCCCTGCTCGGCCGCCTCGTTCGCCGCGGCGAGGAACCCGATGCCCAGGAACCACAGGATGACGAGGATCACGAGCACGATGATCGACAGGACGCCGCCGATGATGCCGGTCCACAGACCGCCCTTGGCCGCACCCGCGTTGTTCGCCTCACCGGCCTTGACGGCCTTGAGGCCGACGACGGCGAAGATGATCGCCGCGATCGCGAAGAGCAAACCCATGCCGACCAGACCGCTCACGATCGAGACGATGCCGGCGATGAGGGCGAGCAGGCCCCAGATGTTCTTCCGGTCGCTCCCGCCCGCGCCGGGGCCCCCGTTCGGGTCCGGTGGTGCGGAGCCGTAGGGGTCCTGTGGTGCGGAGCCGTAGGGACCCTGGGGTGCGCCGCCGTAGGGACCCTGGGGTGCGGAGCCGTAGGGGCCCTGTGGTGCAGCGCCGAACTGGCCCTGCGGCGCGCCGCCGTAGCCGCCCGGCGCCTGACCACCCTGACCCTGCGGAGAATACGGATCCTGCGGCGAGTAGGGATCCTGCGGGCTCTGACCGTAGGGGTCCTGGCCCTGGGATCCGACGGACCCCTGGGGGGCGTAAGGGTCCTGGTGTCCGGACCCACCCGGAGGACCGGACTGCGGTGGCCGGCCCTCCCCCGGCGGCGGGCCGAAGGAGTTCTGCGGGTATTGGCCGTCGGGGTCCTGTGGATTCGTCATGCCTCCACCATACGGTGACGAACGACACGGGGTCGGAGCGTCCTTCGGGCCGGGTTCGGCGTGCCGTTCTCGCGTCACATCCCGGGTCCCGGAGCCGGCAGCATGGGCTGCGGTGTCGAGGAGGTCAGGGCAGGCGCACCGGACGGTGTCTGGATCGACCTCCCCAGGAGCTCGGGAAGTCGAGCCGGATACGTTTCGAGAGGCTGCTCCCCCTCCATCTGGAGCGTCGTCACGAGAATGGCGTTCCGCCCGGTCGTCTCTCCCCGGAGGACCACGGGCCGACGTTCCGCCAGCGGCCGGGCGTGGATCGACTTGAGTCGATCGGTGACATAGGAGATGTCCCCGGGAGCGAACTGCCCGATGATCGCGTTCATGAAGTGCAGGACCGATGCTCCCGCGTGAGTTCCGGGTCCGCCCACCAGGTCACAGGCGCTGGACACCAGGTCCCGGATGAAGTCGACGACGGCAGGGGTCGAGAGTGACACCGCGCGGACGGTGTCCGTCCTCCCCGTCTGTGGATCCGTCACCTCGAAGACGGAGAACAGGGCGTCCCCCATGAGGTTCTGGCGCGTCGTCTGGTTCACGGTCGAGAACTCGGTCCCGGTGGTCCGGGTGTTCATCGTGTTGATCCCGATGGAACTCCCGAGATGGGAGGAACTCGCCGTGTCCGGTCCGGTGGCCCGATGGCTGGAGGAACCGGAGAGGAACGAACTCGACAGGCCCCACCCGCGGGTCGTCGTGTTGATCGTCGTGAGGATCTGGCCCGCGGTGTCCTGGTCGAAGTGTCGGTACACCTCCAGGAGCACGGCGCCGGGCACCTCGACGGTGGTCTGTCCCGACTGGTATCCCTCCGTCCGGGGACGGGAGAGCAGGTTCTGGATCCCGGTCGTCACCAGTGCGGCACGGGACCGATCCGCCGAGTCGAAGGACCGTGCCCGGATCTCGCTCACGAGTCCGATGATGAAGAACACCGCTCCGAGGAGGAAGAAGAGTCCACCCAGGAAACCGGACGTGAGCAACGCTTCCCCGAAGGACGGAGCACTCAGGTTCGCGTCCCCGTCGAGGGACGAGAAGAACCAGGCGAGGAGGAGGGAACATCCGAGCCACAGGGACAGAAGGACGATTCCCCAGATGAGGAACCCCCGTTTGGTCTTGGAGCGAGCAGCGGGCGACATACCGGGAAACGGCGAGGCCGAATCGTTCATGGCGATGTTCCTTTTGTGACGTGCGCGACCCCGCGTCGCACGTCAGGAGGATACGGCTCTGCGTCGCCCGCCGGCATACGTATTTCCACGCAACGCGCTCATGGGCGCGTGCCGACCGCAGAGCGTCCCCTGTTCGTCGTCTCGACCGCGGACACGACGAAGGCCCGGACCCACACCTGGAGGACCGGGCCTTCTGCTCTCGACCGGTGGTTCCCGGCTGGGAGGGCACCTCGGGAGCAGGGGCGGGCGGCGTCCGACGCAGCCGACGTGGTGCCGGGGCGCGGCCGGCGTGGAATACCGCTCAGCCGAAGGTGATCACGTAGGGCTCCGGCCAGGCGTCGGAGTTCTGGTCGTTGATGGTGATCTCGATGGAGTTCATGGATTCCATCGGGATCTTGAAGCCCGTCGTGTACGTGACGACCTCCCCGGCAGGGATGGTGCCGTACTCGCTGAAGCTCACGTACGGATCGCCGTAGAGCTGGGGGCACGGGCCGACATCGTACGTGCACGACCAGGTGACCGAGGAGGCGTCGTAGTCCTCGGTGCCGGTGTTCCGGTAGCTCAGGGTGAACTCGGTGAGGGGGTCGGACGAGGAGGGATCGCCCGAGAGCATGAAGCCCATCTCGACGCCCTCGGAGATCTCGGTGCCCGACCCGGGAGGCGCCGCCTGGACTCCGCCTCCCGAACCGGAGGCCGGGTCGGAGGCGGGTGCCTCGCCCGCGGCCGGGTCCTCGGCGGCGGGGTCCTCGGCAGCCGGGTCCTGACCCGCGGCGGGGTCGGTGCCCGCTGCGGGATCGTTGCCGGAGGAGGGGTCCTGCTGGGAGGTGGTCTCGCCACCGTCGTTGACCCGTTCGCCATTCACCTCGACGGTGCCGAAGTTCCAGATGAGCAGACCGATGACGATCGCGGCGATGAAGTTGACGACGATGCCGATGACGCCGGTCCACAGGCCGGTCTTCGCCTGGCCGGGGTTATTCGCCACGCCCTTGGCGACGTTCTTGCCGCCGATGATGCCGAGGACGATGCCGGCGATCGAGAACAGCAGACCACCGCCACCGAGGCCGAGCACGATGCCGACGATACCGGCGATGAGGGCGAGCAGGCCCCAGATGTTCTTCGAGGAGTCACCACCGGGGGCGGCGGCGTTCCATCCGCCACCGGAGCCGGGGTTGGCGGGCTGGAACTGGTCGGCGGACTGGGCTGCGCCGTAGGCGGGAGCGGGGTTGGATCCGTAGGCGGGAGCGGGGGCGGCGCCCGGTGCGGGGTTCGACCCGTACGAGGGTGAGCCGTAGGAGGGGGCCGACGGAGCGGACCCGGGAGCCTGGGGTGCTCCTGGTGCCTGGGGTGTGGGGTTCGAGCCGTAGGACGGGAACTGCGGAGAGCTCGGTCCCTGGGGAGGAGGCGGACCTTGCGGGGCGGAACCCGGTGCCTGCTGCTGGCCCGGACCGGGAGGAGGACCGGCGCCCGGTGCCGGCGGCGGCCCGGAGGAGTTCGGGTCGTAGGGGTTCGACATCATGGGCCTTTCGACGGGGTGTTCCGGAACGGTACCGGCCGACCGACGGCAGGTGAATCAACCGCCGGGTCCAGGCCGATCCCCTCCGGGACGGTCTGATCCGAGAACTGTCTACGGAGAACACTACGGGGGCAGAACCCGTGGCTCCGTCCGGGGACGTTGCGATCCGAGAACCTGGTGCCGAAACCCGCCGACCTCTTCGAGTGCGAGGTGAGTGGTCAGGACATGACGAAGGCCCGGACCTCGTTTCCGAGTGTCCGGGCCTAGCTGCCCCGAGGGGCGGATACCCGTGTGGGCACCGATCCGTGCGCGATACTGGGATCGAACCAGTGACCTCTTCCGTGTCAGGGAAGCGCGCTACCGCTGCGCCAATCGCGCGAGGTGGAGACGGGATTCGAACCCGCGTATACGGCTTTGCAGGCCGCTGCCTCGCCTCTCGGCCACCCCACCGGGGGCGCCTGCCTTTCGGCGTGCACCGGGATCTCCGACCGAGGCCTTCGATCCCAGATTGCGAGCGGAAGACGGGACTCGAACCCGCGACCCTCACCATGGCAAGGTGATGCTCTACCAACTGAGCTACTTCCGCGAGGACAGAGGTCGAAGCAAACTCCGTGGGCGAAGTTTCCCTCTGTCCGTGCCGCCGCGTTGCCGTGGCGACGAGATAGAACTCTATACGACCGCGCGCACCGAACACAAATCGAATGACACCGCTGTGATTCGCCGCTGCGGACCCCGTGTCGGGAACACGCCGAGACGCCTCTGCGCCCCAACCGGCCAGCGCCTCTCTCCCCCGGAATCATGCGGATCGAACGCCTGTGCACGGCGCTTCGTCTCCCCTTCCGAGCATCGGATCAGAGCGTCCCTTGACGCCGCCGGACAGCCCATGACAACCGTTCCATCAGGCGTTCCACGATGTGAACTGCACAACAGATCCCACCGGCCCCCGGTTGCCGGCATCTGATCGCCGCGGAGACGACGAGGGCCCGGGAGTTCATCCGCTGAGCTCCCGAGCCCTCGTGCACCGTGCACATGCGATGTTCGTATCGTGCGCGATACTGGGATCGAACCAGTGACCTCTTCCGTGTGAAGGAAGCGCGCTACCGCTGCGCCAATCGCGCGAGCGGAAGACGGGACTCGAACCCGCGACCCTCACCATGGCAAGGTGATGCTCTACCAACTGAGCTACTTCCGCATGGGAATGCTCACCCGCTCCACCTTTCTCACCAGCGATGATGCTGTCGAGATCGATCCGGGAGACACTCCTCGTCGCACCGCGTGCGCTGCGACGAGGAAAGATTTTATGCCACCACGCACCTGACGGACAAATCGCCCTCGCATGACCTCCGCCACAGCTACCGATCACGCGCGGGCGCCCGCCGGCACCGGACACGACAAAGGCCCGGGATCCGTGTGGGACCTCCGGGCCTTGAGTGCTGTCGGCACCGTACCGTGCGCGATACTGGGATCGAACCAGTGACCTCTTCCGTGTCAGGGAAGCGCGCTACCGCTGCGCCAATCGCGCTCATGATGAGCTGTATTCAGTTGTCCGACCTGATCCGGCAGGGACCAGGCGTGCGCGATACTGGGATCGAACCAGTGACCTCTTCCGTGTGAAGGAAGCGCGCTACCGCTGCGCCAATCGCGCTCGTGGCATCGGTGACCGACGCGTACGAGGTGGAGACGGGATTCGAACCCGCGTAAACGGCTTTGCAGGCCGCTGCCTCGCCTCTCGGCCACCCCACCACAGTGGATGCCATTCGGCAACTCCGAGCGGAAGACGGGACTCGAACCCGCGACCCTCACCATGGCAAGGTGATGCTCTACCAACTGAGCTACTTCCGCGAAGACAGAGGTCGAAGCAAACTTCGTGGGCGAAGTTTCCCTCTGTCCCGCTGCGTCGTTTCCTTCGCAACGAGATAAAACTATATGCCCCTCGATCACCCGAGGACAAATCCTGCAGCGGTGACGCTCGTCACCCGGAGTTCACGCCCCCGTCACCGGCCCCTCCACCTGGCCCGTTCACTCGTGCTCCCAGCCTCCTGCCACCTGCCGGGTCTACAGTCGGAAGCGTGACCCACCGAGCACCACGACCCCACGGATGGCTCTCACGTCGCCACAAGCAGGGCCGTCCCTGGTGGCGACGCATCCGCCTGGAATACCTGCGCCGTCGTGCCGTCCTGCACCGTGACCCCACCACCCGGTTCCTCTACCGCGCGTTCATCGGTGGGTTCGGGACCCTCATCGTGCTCGTGGGCCTCGTCATGGTCCCGTTCCCGGGGCCCGGGTGGCTGGTCGTCTTCATCGGCGTCGCCGTCATCGCCAGCGAGTTCGAATGGGCACGGCGCATCCTCCACCGCGGTCGCGACCTGCTGGCCGCCTGGACGCGGTGGCTCCGTCGCCAACACTGGTGGGTCAACGCCCTCCTCGGGCTGTGCACCGCGGCATTCGTCGCCGGCGTCGTCTATCTGACCCTCCGGATCACCGGACTGCCCGCCTGGGTACCCTTCCAGAACCATCTGCCCGCCTGGACCGGGCTGGTCTGATCTCCGCCCGGATCCCGGCACCTCACATCGTGCGGAGCAGGCGCTCCATCTCGGCCATCGGATCGAAGTCGCCCTCGGGCCAGTCGAGGCCCAGTTTCTCCAGGTGGTGGATGAGGATCCGCACGACCGCCCACCGGGAGTACCACTTGCGGTCGGCCGGCACCACGTACCACGGGGCGTTCCGCTTGGAGGTGCGGTCGAGGACGTCCTGGAACGCCTCGGTGTACTCGTCCCAGCGCTCCCGGTCCTCGATGTCACTGCGCGAGAACTTCCAGTGCTTGTCCTGCCGCACCAGCCGGTCCCCCAGGCGTTCGGCCTGTTCCTCCTTCGAGATCGTCAGCATGATCTTGACGATCTCGGTGCCGTTCGCCGCGAGCCCTTCCTCGAACTCGTTGATCTCGTCGTACCGGCCCTCCCAGACCTCCCGCGACACGAGCCCGTGCATCCGCGCGGCGAGGATGTCCTCGTAGTGCGACCGGTCGAAAACACCCACGTGCCCATAGCGCGGCAGCTCCCGGTACACCCGCCACAGGAAATGGTGCGCGGACTCCTCGGCCGTCGGCACCCCGAAGGCGGCCACGTGCACGCCGTGCGGGCTCAGCGCCCCGACCACGTGTTTGACGACGCCGCCCTTGCCCGCCGAGTCACGCCCCTGGAGCACCACGAGCAGCGACTTCTCCGCCGTGCCGGTGAGCGCATTGGCGAACAGCCGTTCCTGCAGGTCACCGAGGACCTCGTTGTCGAGGACGTGCGCCTCGCGCCCCTCGGTCTTCCCACCGTGGAAGCCGGGTGTCGCACGGGTGTCGATCCGCGCGAAGTCGTCGCCCTTGTCGAATCGCAGGGCGTCGGCGACCTGGGCGGGCGGGGCCTGTTCGACGTTGGCGGCCAGGGGCGGGTACTCCGCGGGTCGGATCTCCATGGGCCGAGCCTATCGCCCCACCTCGGTCACCGTCCCGCGCCCCCGGGCGGGTCGGTCCCTCACTGCGCCTCGCCGCTGGAGAGCGCCGTGAGACGGGACAGGCAGCGCATGTACTTCTTCTTGTACCCGCCGGCCAGCTGCTCCTCGGTGAACACCGCGTCGAGGCGGGCCCCGGAGTTCACGATCGTCACACCGCGGTCGTACATCCGGTCGACGAGCGCCACGAACCGCAGCGCCACGCCCTCGTTCTCGATCGTGCCCACGCCGTCCCACAGCGCGGTGTCGACGTCCTCCAACATCCGGCGGTACTTCGAGGGGTGGACGATCGGCAGGTGCTCGAGCAGTGCCGTGAAGTCGTCGCGGGCCACCGTGGCGGTACTCTCTTCCACTGTCGAGCCCTCCCCCGCCGCCGATGCGCCCTGCACCTCGGCACCGGACGTGGCCGGCACCTCGCCCGCGGCGATCGCGTCGAGCTCCGCGGTGGTCCGCGGCTCCGGCGGGGTCGACAGACCACGCTGCCGGTAGTCGTCGCCGTCGATCGAGATGATGGAGAACTGGTCGGACAGTGCCTGGATCTCGCGGATGAAGTCCTGGGCGGCGAACCGACCCTGGCCGAGCGCACCCGGCAGGGTGTTCGAGGTCGCGACGATCCGCACCCCGGCATCGGTGAGCTCACGCATGAGGCGGGACATCATGACGGTGTCCCCCGGGTCGTCGAGCTCGAACTCGTCGATGCACACCAGCGTCATGCCGGTGAGCACGTCGCGGGCGTTCTGGAACCCGAGGGCGCCGATGAGGTTCGTGTACTCGACGAAGGTGCCGAAGGTCGCGGGCTTGGGCGAGGCGTGCCAGGCCGAGGCCAGCAGGTGGGTCTTGCCGACACCGTAGCCACCGTCGAGGTAGACACCCTTGAGCTGTTCCTTCTTCCCGAACAGCTTGCCGAGGAACCCGGACTTCTTCACCGGCGCCGAGCAGAACTCGTCGAGGGTGTCCCGGGCCTGCGTCTGGGTCGGCTGCGCGGGGTCGGGGATGTAGGTGGCGAACCGGGCTTCCTCGAAGTGGGGCGGAGGCACCAGGCCCTGCACCAGTTCCTCGGGGGCGACCCGGGGGTTCCGCTCGGTCAGGTGGACGATCTGCGCGTTGCTCACTTCGGTTCCAGTCCGGTCGTGGGTGTGGTGTTCGGTCGGGGGCTCGGGGTCCCGAGCGCGTGCGGTGACGTGGTCAGGAGAAGTCGAAGCCCAGGCGACCCAGCTGCTTGGGGTCGCGCTGCCAGTCCTTGGCGACCTTCACGTGGAGGTCGAGGAAGATCTTGGTGCCGAGGATCGCCTCGATCCCGCTGCGGGCCTGCGACCCGATCTCCTTGAGGCGCGAACCCTTCTTCCCGATGATGATCGCCTTCTGGCTGGGGCGTTCGACGAACAGGTTGACGCGGACGTCCCACAGCGGATTGTCCTCGCGTCGGCCCTCACGCGGACCCATCTCCTCGACCTGGACGGCCAGCGAGTGCGGCAGTTCGTCCCGCACACCTTCGAGTGCCGCCTCCCGGACGAGTTCGGCGACGAGGACCGCCTCCGGCTCGTCGGTGAGCTCACCCTCCGGATACAGCGGCGGGGACACCGGCAGGTGCGCGGTGAGCACCCGGTCGACCGTGTCGACCTGGAACCCGTCGACCGCGGAGACCGGGACGATGTCGGCGAACTCCCCGAGCTCGCCGACCGCGAGCAGGGCCTCGCCCACCCGGTCCTTCTCGACGGTGTCCGTCTTCGTGATGATCGCGACGACGGGCGTCTTCCCCGCTACCATCCGCAGCTGTTCTGCGATGTACCGGTCGCCGGGCCCGATCTTCTCGTCGGCCGGCAGGCAGAAGCCGATGACGTCGACCTCGGAGAGCGTGGCCGCGACGAGGTCGTTGAGCCGACTGCCCAACAGGGTGCGCGGACGGTGCAGACCCGGGGTGTCGACGAGCACGAGCTGGTGGTCGTCCCGGTGGACGATCCCGCGGATCGTGTGCCGCGTGGTCTGCGGCTTCGCCGAGGTGATCGCGACCTTGCTGCCGACCAGTGCGTTCGTGAGCGTCGACTTGCCCGTGTTCGGCCGACCCACGAAGCAGGCGAAGCCCGCCCGGTGGTCCTCCGGCCAGTCGGTGCGGAATTCCATGGTCATGCGGTCTCGTTCTCCTCGGGTGCACGGGTGACGCGGACGTGGGTGATGCGGTGGCGGCGGCCGGAACCGGGCAGGGCCACGATGTCGAGGCCCGCGACCGTCGCGGCGGAGCCGGCGATCGGGACGCGGTCGATCTCCTTCGCCAACAGGCCCCCGACCGTCGTGACGTCCTCCTCCTCGATCCGGACGTCGAAGAACTCGGCGAGATCGTCGATCTGCATGCGCGAGCTCACCTCGAACTCGCCGGGTGCGACCTCCTCGATCTCGGTCTCGGAGCGGTCGTGTTCGTCGTCGATCTCACCGACGATCTCCTCCACGATGTCCTCGATCGTGATGATACCGGCCGTGCCACCGTACTCGTCGACGACGACGGCCACATGGGTGGAGTCGACCTGCATCTCCCGCAGCAGGTCGTCGACCGGCTTGGTGTCGGGGACGAAGACGACGCCACGGGCCAGTTCCTCGACGTCCCGGTCGACCTCCTCCGGGTGCGTGTGGAGGCGGCGGGCGACGTCCTTGAGGTAGAGCACTCCCCGCACGTCGTCGATGTCCTCACCGGTGACGGGCACCCGGGAGAACCCGGACCGCAGGAACAGGGTCATCGCTTTGTCGAGACGGGTACCCGCCCGCACCGTCACCAGGTCGGTGCGCGGCACCATGACCTTGTAGGCCCGGGTGTCACCGAACTCGAAGACGTTGCGGATCATGTCCCGCTCCTCGTCCTCGATGACGTCGGAGCCGGCCGCCCGGTCGACGAGGTCCTTGAGCTGGTCCTCCGTCACCCACGGGCCGTCACGGTAGACCTGGGCCGGGGTGAGCAGGTTGCCCGCCCACACGAGCAGCCGGGCCACCGGGCCGAACATGGTCCGCAGGCCCGTGACGAGCGGGCCGAGCGCGAGGACGACCCGCAGGGACAGCCGGCGCCCGATCGTCCGTGGCGACACACCCGTGATGACGAAGACCGCGATCGAGGCGGTGACGACGGAGCAGACCACCATCTGCCAGCTGCCGTCGAAGACGGTGTTGTAGGCCATCGCGATGAAGACGGTGGCCGCCGCCTCGAGGAAATGGCGGAGGAAGACGAGGACGTTGATGTGCGTGGGCAGGTCGCCCAGGACCCGGCGGGCGGCCGCCGCGCCGCGTCTGCGGTCCTCGACGGCGTCCTCCACCTGGTGGTGCGAGACGACCGCGACCGCGGAGTCGACGGCGGAGAACACCGCGGCGACGAGCAGACACGTGAGGGCCGCGAGGAAGAACCACAGGACGGCCACGTCTCAGTCCTCCGTCGGCGCCGGTAGGTCGGTGCGCCCCGGTTCCCGTTCGGCGAACCAGGTGAGCAGCAGATGACGCTGGAGACCGAACATCTCCGTCTTCTCCTCCGGCTCCTCGTGGTCGTACCCCATGAGGTGGAGCAGGCCGTGGGTGGTGAGCAGGAGGATCTCGTCCATCGTCGAGTGACCGGCGGCCCGGGCCTGTTCGGCGGCCACGACCGGGCTGATGACGATGTCACCGAGGATCCCCTCGGTCGACTCGTCGCCGGGGGTGAGCTCGTCCATCGGGAAGGACATGACGTCCGTCGTTCCCTCGAGGTCCATCCACTGCACGTGGAGGTCTTCCATGGCCTCGTCGGGGATGAAACGCACGTACACCTCGACCCCGGGATGCAGGTGCATGGCCGCCACCACGTGGGCGACGAGGTCCTCGACCTGCTGCAGGTCGACGGCGTGCTCCGTCTCGTTCGTGATCTCCGCGCTCATCGCCCGGTATCCTCCGCGTTCCACAGGTCGTAGGCCTCGACGATGCGCGAGACGAGGTCGTGGCGCACCACGTCCTTGCTGCCGAGGCGACAGAAGGAGATGTCCTCGACGCCGTCGAGGATGTCCTGGACGACGAGCAGACCCGACCGCGTCCGTCCGGGCAGGTCGATCTGCGTCGTGTCGCCGGTGACGACCATCCGCGAACCGAACCCCAGACGGGTGAGGAACATCTTCATCTGTTCCGGGGTCGTGTTCTGCGCCTCGTCGAGGATGACGAAGGAGTCGTTGAGCGTCCGGCCGCGCATGTAGGCGAGCGGAGCCACCTCGATCGCGCCGGACTCCATGAGTTCGGGGATCCGGTCGAGGTCGACCATGTCCCGCAGCGCGTCGTAGAGGGGGCGCACGTAGGGATCGATCTTCTCGTTGAGGGTGCCCGGCAGGAACCCGAGGTTCTCGCCGGCCTCGACCGCCGGCCGCGTGAGCACGATCCGGCTCACGTCCTTGCGCTGCAGGGCGTTCACGGCCATCGCCATCGCCAGGTAGGTCTTGCCGGTACCCGCCGGTCCGAGCCCGAAGGTGATCGTGTGTTCCCGGATGGCGCGCACGTACTCGTGCTGCCCGAAGGTCTTGGGCCGCACGGTGCGGCCCCGGCTGGAGATGATGTCCGCCGTGAGGACCTCCGCGGGGCTCGACTCCGGGGTCTCCATCGTGTGGACGCGCCGGATGGTGAGCGGATCGAGCCGCGACCCCGCCGAGACCATCTTCTTGAGCTCGCCGATGGTCCGCACGAGGGTGGCGACCGCGGATTCCGGACCGGTGAGCGCGATGTCGCGTTCACGGACGTGGACGTCGACCTCCGGTTCGAGTTCCTCGAGGGCCCGCAGGTGCGCCTCGGCCGGGCCGAAGAGCGAGACGAGGTCGATGTGTTCGGGCACGGTCAGACGGACCGTCGTGGCCCGGGTGTTCGGTTCCAGGGGGTGTCCTTCCGGGGTGGTACCGATGGATTGGATCAGGCTCGATCATACGACCCTCTGTGCATCACCTGAGAGTGGTCGTCCGCACCCGTCCGTTCTCAGGACCAGGTGCCCAGCAGGGTCTGGACGACGGCCAACGCCACGGGGCCTGCCGACGAGGCGCGCAGGACCGTCGGGCCCAACCGCACCGGACGGGCACCGGCGGCGGTGAAGGCCTCCAGTTCCGCCTCGGTGATCCCGCCCTCGGGCCCGACGACGAGGACGATGCGACCACGGGTCGCCTCGGCCGCGGGCTCACCGGCGAGGACCGTCGCGAGCGGGGTCTCCGCGGACTCGTGGAGGACGAGGACCAGGTCGTCGGGACCGAAGGTGTCCGCCAGCGCCGTGCCGCGGACGAGCTCACCGCGCGTGGGCACCCACGTCCGCCGGGCCTGGAGGGCGGCGCCCCGCAGCATGTTGTCCCATTTGGCGGCGGACTTCGCGGCCTTCTTGGCCGGCCAGTCGGCGATGGAGCGCTGGGCGGCCCACGGGACGACCGCGTCGACGCCCACTTCGGTGGCCGCCTCGATCGCCTGCAGGTCCCGGTCCTGCTTGGCGAGTGCCTGGACGAGCACGAGGGGCCGGGCCGGGGCCGGTTCCCGCCCGACCTCCGTGACCCGCAGGGTCATCTCCGCCGCCGAGGCGCCCGTCACCTCTCCGGTCACGCGCAGTCCCTGCCCGTCGGTGACCTGCAGGTGCTCGCCGACGCTCGTCCGGCGCACACGCACCGCGTGCCCGGCGACGTCCTCCCCGAGGGTGAGCTCGGAGCCCCCGACCGGGTCCGGGGCCTCGGCGAGACCGGCGGCGAGGTAGACCGGCAGGGTCATCGTCCCGCGAACTTCTCGCGCAGTCGGCTGAACGGGTTGCGGTGGTGGTGGTGCTGCTGTTCGTCGACGACGGCGACCGGCTCGGACTCGCCACGGGCGACCGCGAGCTGGCGCAGCAGGTCCTTCTGCGTGTCGTCGAGCTTCTTCGGGGTCTCGACGAGGACGGTGACGAGCAGATCCCCGCGGGAGTCCCGGCGCAGGCGCTTGGCACCGAGACCCGCCAGCGTGATGACGGTTCCGGACTGGGTGCCGGGCTCGACCTCGAGCTCCTGGGTGCCGTCGAAGGTCTCCAGGTCGACGGTCGCCCCGAGGGCCGCCGTCGTCATGGGCACGGTGACGGTCGCACGCAGGTCGTCGCCGTCGCGGGAGAACACCGGGTGGTGTTCGACGGTGATCTCGATGAACAGGTCACCCTGCGGGCCGCCGCCCGGGCCGACCTCGCCCTGGCCGCCGAGCTGGATCCGGGTGCCCTCGGAGACACCGGCCGGGATCTTGACGGTGAGGGTCTTCTGCGTCCGGACGCGTCCGTCACCCCGGCAGTTGCCGCACGGGTCGGTGATGATCGTGCCGTAGCCGCCGCAGTTGTTGCAGGTCTGGTTGGTGACCATCTGGCCGAGCAGCGTGCGGGTCATCTGCTGCACGGATCCGGCGCCCTGACACAGGGAGCAGGTCTCGAGGCCGGTGCCCTCGCGGGTGCCCTCGCCGTGGCAGGTGTCGCACAGCTCCGCCGTGACGACGTCGATGTCCTGCGGGCCACCGAAGGCCGCGGTCTGCAGCGGGATGGACACCTCGACGAGGGCGTCCTTGCCGCGGCGCTTGCGGGACATCGGCTGGGGGCGTCCGCCGCCCATGCCGCCGCCCCCGCCGAAGAAGGTCTCGAACAGGTCGGAGAAGCCACCGCCCCCGCCGAACCCGCCACCGGCGGCCTGGCCGTACTCGCCGCCGCCGTTGTCGTAGTTGCGGCGCTTCTCCGGGTCGGAGAGCACCTCGTAGGCCACGGACACCTTCTTGAACTCGTCCTCCTGGCCCGGATTCACGTCCGGGTGCAGCTTGCGGGCGAGCTTGCGGTACGCCTTCTTGATCTCGTCGGCGCCGGCGTCGCGGGCGACGCCGAGGGTCTCGTAGTGGTTGCTCACATTCGTCCTTCGTGGCGGTTCGTGTCGATGGGCGTGGTGCGCGTGCGGGGTGGGGGTCCGGTTGCCGGTTGCGTGGTCGTCGACCGAGCGGCCGCGGACCGGGCGGGCAGGACGTGGACGGGGCGCCTCGGCGGGCGGAGGTTCACGTCCGGTCCTCCAGGACGACGGACACGTACTTGGCGACCGCGCGGACGGCCGCGATGGTCGTCGGGTAGTCCATGCGGGTGGGGCCGAGCACGGCCAGTCGGGCGGCCGTCGACTCCCCACCGTAGTGGGCGGAGACGACCGAGGTGGTGGCGAAGGACTCGACGGGGTTCTCCCGGCCGATCCTCACGGCCACCCGGTCGTCGGCCTCGGCCATGTCGGTGAGGAGGCGCAGCAGGACGACCTGTTCCTCGAAGGCCTCGAGGAGGGGGCCGATGTGTACGCCGAACTCCGGGCCCGAGCGGGCGAGGTTCGCCGTCCCGGCCATGAGCAGGCGCTCCTGCCGGTTGGCCCGGGCGAGGTCATCGACGACGACCGTGACCGCGGCGGCGGCCTCGCGCAGGGCGGGTGCCACCTCGATTCCGTGGAGGGTGGACCGGACGCGGTCGAGGCGGCTGCCGACGAGGGTCTGGTTGAAGGCGTCCCGGAGGACCGCGACCTGGTCCTCACCGATCGCCCGCCCGAGGTCGACGAGTCGCTGCTCGACCTGCCCGGTGTCGGAGATGAGGACCGCGAGGAGCCGGCCGGGCCCCATGACCACGAGCTCCAGGTGCTTGACCCGGGCACGCGTGACGACGGGGTACTGGACGACCGCGACCTGGTGGGTGAGCTGGGCGAGCAGACGGACCGTGCGGTCGAGCATCTCGTCGATGTCGACGGGCTGTTCGATCACCCGGGCGATCGCGCGGCGCTCGGCACTGCTGAGCGGCTTGACCTCGTCGAGCCAGTCGACGAACCGGCGGTAGCCCTTGTCCGTCGGGATCCGGCCGGCCGAGGTGTGCGGCTGGGCGATGAGCCCGTCCTGTTCGAGGGCCGCCATGTCGTTGCGGATGGTGGCCGGGGAGACACCCAGGCCGTGACGGTCGACGATCGCCTTGGAACCCACGGGTTCGTTGGTCGACACGTAGTCCTCGACGATGGCCCGGAGCACACGCGCGCGCCTGTCGTCGTTCATCCGCTCCTCCTCGTCGCTCGTCCCTGGCACTCCGTCCGTGCGAGTGCCAATTCTAGGCGAAACCACACGGGTGTGTCTCCCGGCGGGGTGTCGTGGGGTCCCGTGACGGACGGCCCCACTACCCTCGGGACGGTGAGTCCTGCAGATCCCTACGGCCGGGACGTCCTGGCCGCCTCCGCGTCCCGTTCCCACCGTCGTCCGCGTTCCGCACCCGTCGAGGCGCGCCGCGGTCTCATCGTCGAGCACCCGGCCAGTGGGTTCGTCGGCGAGGTCATGGGCATCGAGAAGGCCGCCGGTGGCGCGGCCGTGATCCTCGAGGACAGGATGCGCAGGCGCCGCCCCTTCCCTCTGGGTGGCGGCTACCTGGTCGAGGGGAAACCCGTCGAGCTCGTCCGTCCGCGGCCCGTGCAGAAGGGCGCGCCGACGGCTCCGGGGCGGACCGCCTCGGGATCGGTGGCGGTGCCGGACGCACCTGCCCGGGTCGCGCGGGGCTCCCGGATCTGGGTCGAGGGACGGCACGACGCGGAACTCGTCGAGAAGATCTGGGGCGACGACCTGCGGATCGAGGGCGTGGTCGTCGAACCGCTCGGCGGCCTGGACGTCCTGCCGGAGAAGCTCCAGGAGTTCGGACCGGACCGCGCGCACCGGGTCGGCGTCCTCGCCGATCACCTGGTGAAGGGAGCCAAGGAGACCCGGATCCGGGACGCCGTCATGGCCGACCGCCGGTACGCGAGCTGCGTGCACATCATCGGTCACCCCTACGTGGACGTGTGGCAGGCCGTGAAGCCGGGAGTCGTGGGGATCAATGCCTGGCCCGAGGTGCCCCGGGGTGAGGAGTGGAAGGCCGGCGTCCTGCGCCGCATCGGCTGGCCGGCCGCCGACCACCGGGACGTCGCCCGCGCCTGGCAGAAGATCCTGGGCTGCGTGAAGACGATCGCGGACGTGGAGCCAACCCTGTCCGGCCGGGTGGAGGAGCTCATCGACTTCGTCACGGTTGACGAACATCGGTAGAGCGTGACGGTTGACGCTATGGGTAGCGCGTCATAGTCGACGCTATGGGTGGAGCGTCACCGGTGAAGAGGTTCAGTGAGGCACGCCACGGCGTGGGATCGGGTTTTCCCCGTGGCGTGACAGCAGGCCGGAGGCGTCCAATGGGTACAACACTTTCCCGTGGTCGAACCGGCACACCGGATGTCCCGCTGTCGGTGGCGGGTCGACTAGCGTGGGAGAGAACGCAAGCGAAAGGACTCGCCATGTCGCAGAACCCCTCCGACCCGCAGCAGCCCGAGCAGGGTCGTCCCATGCCCCCGACCTACGGTTCGCAGCCCCAGTACGGGTCGCAGCCCCAACAGTACGGCTCCCAGCCGCAGTCCTACGGCCAGCGGGACGCGGCCGGCGGATACGGTTCCCAGCAGGGCGGGTACGGCTCGCAGCAGTACGGTTCCCAGCCGCAGGGTGGCTACTCCGCACAGGGCTCCTACGGCCAGCAGAACCCCTACGGTCAGCAGGGCGGCCACGCCCAGCAGCCCGGTGGGTACGCCCAGCAGCCCGGTGGGTACGCGCAGCCCGGTCCGCAGACCCATCCCGGGACGGCCCAGTCGGCCACCGGACCCGGGACGCAGCAGATGAACATGCAGATCATGGGTCAGTTGCCGGACCAGGCCTACCAGGAGGGTTCCGAGGGCTTCTGGCAGGCGACCGAGTCCGAGCGCCAGACCGGCATGTGGGTCCACCTCGGCGTGATCCTCGGGTCGCTCGTCTCGCTCGGGTGGCTGGTGCCGATCATCTTCTTCCTCATCAAGAAGGACGAGTCCGCCTTCGTCCGCCACCACGCGGCCCAGTCGATCAACATCATGCTGATCGGACTCATCGTGGGCTTCGGCTCGGCGATCCTCATGTTCGTCATCGTCGGGTACTTCACGCTCATGGCGTGGGCGATCTTCTACCTCGTCGTCGAGATCCTCGCCTGTGTCGCGGCGAACAAGGGGCAGGGTTACAAGTTCCCGATGACCCCCAACTGGGTGAAGTGAGGCGCCGAGGCCCGGCCTCACACCGTCGAGTCCGACAACCGGCACTGCCGGACAGAATGGCCCGTTCCTGCACCAGCAGGAACGGGCCATTCGTCTTCCCATCTGGGCACCTTCCTCGTCGAGCTCCTCGTCTCGCTCGGCCTCTGATCCCGGAACCGATCGAGGCCCGCACTCCTCTCGGGGTGCGGGCCTCGTCGCGTCGTCGGGAGCGCCCAGTCGTTGGGTAGGGAGCGCCCACTCGATGGTTCCGGTCAGAGGAGGTCGACGAGTTCGCGGACCATGTGGTCGGCCATGAGGCGGCCCTGCAGGGTCGGGGCGAACCGTCCCGCGAGCAGGGCGCGACCGTCCAACAGCCCCTGGGCCACGAAACCGGCGAGCACCGGCGTGGCCCCGGCCGGCAGCGAGTCGACGGTGAGCTCGTCGTCGATCCGTGCGGCGAGCATGATGCGTTCGAGTTCCCGGGTGTCCGCGTCGAGCACCTCGCGGCCGATGGCGGGGCTGTGCCCCTGTCCCAGGCGATCCGCCCAGGCCCGCGGGTGCTTGGCGTTCCAGAACCGGACGCCACCCAGGTGGGAATGGGCACCGGGCCCGTAGCCCCACCAGTCGGCATTGCGCCAGTAGGCCATGTTGTGCCGGCAGCGGGTGTCCGGACCCGTCGACCAGTTGCTCACCTCGTACCACCCGAGTCCGGCGGCACCGAAGGCGCGGTCGGCGATCTCGTACTTGTCGGCCAGGTCGTCCTCGTCGGGCATCGGCAGTTCGCCACGTCGGACCTGGGCGCCCATCTTCGTGCCCGGCTCGACGATGAGGGAGTAGGCGGAGATGTGGTCCGGGGCGCAGGCGACGGCCGTCTCGACCGTGGTCCGCCAGTCGGCCACCGACTCCCCCGGCGTGCCGTAGATGAGGTCGAGGCTCACCTGGAGCCCCGCGTCCTTGACCCACTGCACGACCTGCGGGATGCGGGACGCCTCGTGCGTGCGGTCGAGAGTGGCGAGCACGCGCGGGACCGCCGACTGCATGCCGAGCGAGACCCGGGTGAACCCGGCCGCGGCGAGTGTCGCCAGGTACTCCGGGGTGAGCGTGTCCGGGTTCGCCTCGGTCGTGATCTCCGCGTCGGGCGCGAACCGGAAGCGTGAGCGCGCGTCGTCGAGGACCCCGGCGAGCACCTCGGCGGCGAGGAGCGTGGGGGTGCCGCCCCCGAAGAACACGGTGGACACCGGGCGCTCGGGCAGACCCGACCCTGCGAGGACGCGGACGGACAGGTCGAGTTCTGCGGCGAGGTTGGCCCGGTAGTCGGCACGGTTGGCGCCGGGGCCGAGCTCCTCGGCGGTGTAGGTGTTGAAGTCGCAGTACCCGCAGCGGACCCGGCAGTACGGCACGTGGACGTACAGCGAGAAGGTGCGGTCACCGGCCCCCGCGGCGGCCGTGGCGGGCAGGTGTCCGCTGAGCGGGGGAGTCTCCCCCTCCGGCTGGGCGGGCACTTACTTCTTCTTGTCCTTGGTCTCGGCGTCCGAGGAGAGCGCGGCGATGAAGGCCTCCTGCGGGACCTCGACGCGGCCCACCATCTTCATGCGCTTCTTGCCCTCCTTCTGCTTCTCCAGCAGCTTGCGCTTACGGCTGATGTCGCCGCCGTAGCACTTGGAGAGGACGTCCTTACGGATCGCGCGGACGGTCTCCCGGGCGATGATGCGCGAGCCGACGGCCGCCTGGATGGGCACCTCGAACTGCTGACGCGGGATGAGCTTGCGCAGCTTCCCGGCCATCTCGACCCCGTAGGAGTAGGCGGAGTCCTTGTGGACGATCGCGGAGAAGGCGTCGACCTGGTCGCCGTGGAGCAGGATGTCGACCTTCACGAGGTCCGCCGCCTGGTCGCCGTCGTTGTCGTAGTCGAGCGAGGCGTAACCCTTGGTGCGGGACTTCAACTGGTCGAAGAAGTCGAAGACGATCTCCGCGAGCGGCATGCGGTAGCGCAGCTCGACCCGGTCCTCGGACAGGTAGTCCATGCCCTGCATCTGGCCGCGCTTGGACTGGCACAGCTCCATGACCGCGCCGACGAACTCGCTGGGCAGGAGGACGGTCGTGCGGACCATCGGCTCGCGGACCTCGCGGATCTTGCCCTCGGGGAACTCCGAGGGGTTCGTGACGACGTGCTCGGAACCGTCCTCCATCGTCACCTCGTAGACCACCGAGGGGGCGGTGGAGATGAGGTCGAGGTCGTACTCGCGCTCCAGGCGCTCGCGGACGATCTCCAGGTGGAGGAGGCCGAGGAACCCGCAGCGGAAGCCGAAGCCGAGGGCCACCGAGGTCTCCGGCTCGTAGGTGAGCGCGGCGTCGTTGAGCTTCATCTTGTCGAGGGCGTCACGCAGCAGCGGGTAGTCCGACCCGTCGATCGGGAACAGCCCGGAGAAGACCATGGGCTTGGGATCCTGGTAGCCGTGGAGCGCCTCGCTCGCGGGGTTGCGCGCGGAGGTGACGGTGTCACCGACCTTCGACTGGCGGACGTCCTTCACGCCGGTGATGAGGTAGCCGACCTCGCCCACGCCCAGCCCCTGAGCCGGCACGGCGTCGGGGCTGGAGACGCCGATCTCCAGGAGGTCGTGGGTCGCGCCGGTCGAGATCATCTGGATCTTCTCGCGCGGGGACAGGGACCCGTCCTGCACCCGGACGTAGGTGACGACACCGCGGTAGGTGTCGTAGACGGAGTCGAAGATCATGGCGCGGGCGGGCGCCTCGGCGTCGCCGACGGGAGCCGGGAGGTCGGTGATGATGCGGTCGAGCACGCCCTCGACACCCTCGCCGGTCTTGCCGGAGACCTTGAGGACGTCCTCGGGCTCGCAGCCGATGAGGTTGGCGAGCTCCTCGGAGTACTTCTCCGGCTGGGCGGCCGGCAGGTCGATCTTGTTGAGGACGGGGATGATCTCCAGGCCGTTCTCGATCGCGAGGTAGAGGTTCGCGAGCGTCTGCGCCTCGATGCCCTGGGCGGCGTCGACGAGCAGCAGCGTGCCCTCACAGGCGGCCAGGGAGCGGGAGACCTCGTAGGTGAAGTCGACGTGACCGGGGGTGTCGATCATGTTGAGCGCGTAGGGCGTGCCGTCGAGTTCCCAGGGCATGCGCACGGCCTGCGACTTGATGGTGATGCCGCGCTCCCGCTCGATGTCCATGCGGTCCAGGTACTGCGCGCGCATGTCACGCGGCTGGACGACACCGGTCTTCTGCAACATCCGGTCGGCGAGCGTCGACTTGCCGTGGTCGATGTGCGCGATGATGCAGAAGTTCCGGATCAGGTCCGGCGGCGTCGAGGCGACCGCGATCCGGGAGGCATTGTCCGCACTGACCTGTGGCATGGAAGTCCTGTCTCTCTTTCCGTCGAGTCGTCGTCGCCGTGTCGTCCGATTCGTGGCCGTCCGCGCGGGTGCGCGGTGATCCGCGCCATCGGGCGATCGCGCCTGGCCGGGACGACGGTGATGCGGCTGTCCATTGTCGCACGTCCGGACCTCCCGGGTGGAACCGCACGGGGCGCTGCCGCCTTCGGCCGCGAGCTCCTAGGGTGACGACATGTCTCCCTTGCGCGTCATGACCTTCAACCTGCGCTACCCCGCCCGCGACGGTCAGCCCTGGTCCGCGCGCCTGCCGGTCGCACGGGATCTGCTGCGCACGGCGGCACCCCACATGGTCGGTACCCAGGAGGGACACCTGCACCAGCTGGAGGAGCTCGTCGCCGGGTTGCCGGAGCGCTACGCCTGGCTGGGCACCGGTCGTGAAGGTGGCGACGCCGGGGAATTCACCGCGATCCTCTACGACCAGGAGCGTGTACGGGTCGACCGGTGGGAGGTCCGGTGGTTCTCCGACCGTCCCACGGTCCCCGGCACCCGCGGTCCCGGTGCCGCCCACCCACGCACCGTCACCTGGATCGACGCGACCGACCGTGTGACCGGACAGCGCCTGCGGATGCTCGACTGCCATCTCGACCACCGTTCGCAGCCGGCCCGCCTTGCTGCCGCCGAGGCGCTCGCGACGTACACCTCGGACGCGCGGGAGAACGGCCGCGCCGTCGTCCTCCTCGGCGACTTCAACGTCTCCCAGGACGACGAGGTGCACGCCCGGTTGACCGGGGGCGGGGACAGTGCAGGTCGTGAGGATGCCACCGGCCTGAGCGACGTGGTCGACACCCTGCGGGCGGGTGCGCCCGGGTCCGACCCGTGCCCGGACGCGCGGATCGACACCTTCCACCACTACCGGGGCGTGAAGCGGACGGGCAAGCGGATCGACTGGATCCTCCACTCCCCCGACCTGGTGCCGCTGGACTACCGCGTCGACACCCACGGTCGCGGCTTCCAGTACCCCTCGGACCACTTCCCCGTGCTCGCGGACCTCGTCCCGGCCGGATCGTGACTGCAGGATCGTGGCTGCGAGATCGTGACTGCGAGATTCTTGTCGTTCGACGGGGCAGTTGTCTCGTAGGTCCACGTGACTGCGAGACAACTGCCCCGTCGAAAGACATCTTGCTCGTCATCGCGGCGGGGAAGGCTCGGGTCGATAGGCTGGGCGTCATGTGGAAGAGGTTGGCCCGGAAGGCTGTGAACATCGGTGCCCGTCAGGGCATGCGGTACGTGTCGAAGAAACTGCGGGAGCCGGGGACGCGCCAGGCCCTGTCCGACCTGGTCGGCGGGAAGGAACCGGCGCAGGTCCTGCGGGAGTACCGCGGGAAGCCCGGGTCCGAGGAGGCCCGCGAGGACGACCGTGGCGACTCGCGGGGGCGGAAGAGTGACGCGGACCGCGCTCCGCTGCAGAGCGATGCCTTCGAGAAGGCGCGCAAGGGTCGGCGGTCGGCGCCCAAACAGGGGTTCCCGCACCGGCCCTCGCACGGTTACCCGGGTGACCACACGGGTCCGATCAAGCCGCTCTACGCACCGGACCTCGACGGCGAGGCGGACCCGGGCGAGGTCGTCTGGGGCTGGGTCCCCTACGAGGAGGACCACTCGCAGGGCAAGGACCGGCCGGTGCTCGTGGTCGGGCGGGACGGCAAGTGGCTGCTCGCGCTCATGCTCACGAGCAAGGACAACGTGCCCGGGGGCGTCGGCGAGGTACGGACGGACGAACACGGGTCGCGGTACATCAACGTCGGCGCCGGCGACTGGGACTCCCGCGGGCGACCCTCGGAGATACGCCTCGACCGGGTGATCCGGATCGAACAGGGTGCCGTCCGGCGCGAGGGCGCGATCATGCCGATGGAGACCTTCTCGCACATCGTGGCGAACATCACGACCGACTGAGGGTCCCGGGACCGTGGTCGTCTCGCCCCGGAACGGGCCCGACGTGTAGCATGGATCCTCGTATGTCCGCCACGGAGTGTGTCTCTCCTGGTCGGGCGGATGTACACCGGCATCCGTCACGAGCGTGTTTCCCCGCGGTCGTGGTCCACGGGTTCCCGGTGCCCTCACGACCAACTGACAATGACGAACACGAAAGAGTGTTGACATGGCGAACATCAAGTCGCAGATGAAGCGGATCCGGACCAACGAGAAGGCTCGTCTCCGGAACCGCGCGGTCCGTTCCGAGGTGCGTTCTGCCGTGCGCGTCGTGCGCGAGCAGATCTCCGCCGGGAACGCCGAGGAGGCCCAGGCCGCCCTCAAGCTCGCCTCGCGCAAGCTGGACAAGGCCGTCTCCAAGGGTGTGCTGCACAAGAACAACGCAGCCAACCGCAAGTCGAAGCTTGCCAAGGCGGTCGCCGCTCTCTGAGCCCTCTACTCATGAGCGCGTGATCCCGGGGCCCACACCGTGAACGAACGGTGTGGGCCCCGGTTCGTATCCAGGGGTGGGAACGTGTCCGTGGGTACTCGGTAGGGTGGTCGCCGTGGCAGCACGAACGAGTTCGCAGCGTGGGCGGGGGTCCTCCCGTCGGTCGACCGGTGGGAAGTCCGGGTCCGCGAAGGCGACGAAGAAGAAGCTCATCCCGTGGCACCGGGCCAAGCCCGCACCGGTCGTGCTCGTGTCCGGTAACGAGGCGGTGCTCGTCCGCAAGGCACAGGACGCCGTGGTCTCCGCGGTGCGGGCGAAGGGCGAGGTCGAGACGGTCCGCATCGATGCCGCCCAGGCCGGTCCCGGCGAGCTCACGATGGCCACCGCGCCCAGCCTGTTCTCCTCGGACAAGCTCGTGGTCGTCGACGACGTGGCCCAGTGTTCCGAGGACTTCCTGGGGGACGCTCTCGCCTACCTGGAGGACGTGAACGAGGACGCCGTCGTCATCCTCAAGCACTCCGGTGGCAACCGCGGGCAAAAGCTCCTCAAGGCGATCGAGGCCGCCGGCCACCCACGTGTCGACGCGCAGACGATGAAGAGCGACCAGGACAAGGCCGCCTTCGCCGAGGACGAGTTCGAGCGGGCCGGCCGCCGGATCGACCCACGTGCCCTCGACGCGCTCATGGCCGCGCTCGGTTCCGACCTCTCCGAGCTCAATGCCGGGGTCGAACAGCTGGTGCAGGACACCGAGGGGCCGATCACCGTCGAGGTCGTCGACCGCTACTACGGCGGTCGGGTCGAGGCGACCGGGTTCAAGGTCGCCGACGCCGCCGTGGCCGGACGCACCGCCGAGGCGCTCGCGATGCTCCGCCACGCCGTGTCCACGGGCACCGACCCCGTCCCGATCGTCGCCGCGATCGCGGGCAAACTGCGGACGATGGCCCGGGTGCAGGGCGTGGGCGGGGGCAGCGGCCAGGTCGCCGCCGAGCTCAAGCTCGCGCCCTGGCAGGTCGACCGGGCCCGCCGTGACCTGCGGTCCTGGAACGACGTGGCGCTCGGCCGCGCGATTCTCGAGGTCGCCGATGCCGACGAGGCGGTCAAGGGCGGCGGCCGGGACCCCGTCTACGCCGTCGAACGCCTGGTGAGCCTCGTGGCCCGGGGCGCCCGGTCGCACTGAGGTTCTCCGGCCGCACCGAGGTTCTCCTCCGTCACCTGATCGGTGCCGCCCCGGTCTCGCAGACCACCCGGCCGGTCAGCCCGGGTACGACGGGATCCAACCCGCGGGCCCGCAGGTCCCCGTCGACCACGAGCGACCCGCACTCGTCCGTCCGGAGCACCGGGACCGACCCGAAGGCGTCGAGTGCGTCGGGGTGCGGGTGGCCGTAGGAGTTGTCCGCCCCGACGGAGACCACCCCGAGCCGCGCGCCGACCGCCCGGTGGAAGGCCGCCGTCATGTCCCCGGACCCGTGATGTGGCGCGGCGAGGACGTCCGCGCGGGGCATCGTCGCGACGAGACGCGTGAGCTCCGCCGCACCCAGATCTCCCGGGAGCACGACGGTGACACCACCGGGAGTCCGCGCATGGACGAGGAGGGAGACTCCGTTGCGGTCCTCGGGCTCCATCGTCTTGGTCGTCGTGTGGTCGGGACGCGTCACCGTATCGGACTCGGGCCAGAGATAGTCCCAGGTGATGCCGTCCCACTCGTACCCGTGACCGGCGTGGACCGCGACAGGCGCGACGGGCGCCACCGCCTCCGCCAGGTCCTCGGCCGCACGACCGGTCGCTCCCGGGCCGTGGTGCACCCCGACCACCTCCGTGCTCGTCAGGAGACCCGGGTAGCCGGCCACGTGGTCGGCGTCGTAGTGGGAGACGACCAGGTGCGCCACCCCGACTCCGAAGGTCCGTAGGCACTCCCGCAACCGATCCGGGTAGCGGCCGGTGTCGACCACGAGGGCGTGTCCCTCGCTCCCACCGGCCAGGAGAGTCGCACTCCCCTGCCCCACGTCGCACACCGCCACTTCCCAGTCCCCGACCCGCACGCGGAACACGAGAGGCCAGAGCGAGCCCACGAGGAGCACGAGGACGAAGGCCCCGGCGCACACGGCGCGGATCCTCCGGTCCTGGCGCGCGGCCCGGGTGCCCGGGCGAGGACGGTCGCCGTGACCGATCCGGCGTCGACGCACCGGGATCCGACCCTCCGGGGTCAGAGGCTCCGGTGGGTCATCGTTCTCCCGATCTGCACCGGCCGTCGCAGTGTCCGTCGAGCCCGTCCTCCCACCGGCTCCCGTCGCGGGCATCCGCAAGGGCGCGGGCCCGAGCAGCAGCGTCCCGAGAACGGCCCCGGCCAGGCACAGCGTGGCGAGCACCGCGAGGACGATCCCCACCGGTGGGTCCGGCCACGGCCACACGGCCGCCGGGAGGTCGGCCGCCACCCGTGCGACCCGGACGATCCACGCCGCACACAGGACCGGGAACACCGCGACGAACCCGGCGATCACCCCGCAGACCGCACCCACGGCTCCCACCGGGACCGCCGCGCACAGTCCGAGGGCGAGGACGAGCGTACCGAGGACCGTCGCCGGTGCCACGGCCGGCATGGCCAGGACGTTGGCGAGGACCGACCACGGGCTCAGCGTCCCACCGATGCCGAGCAACACCGGCGTCACCGACACCTGGGCACAGACCGGCACGGTGAGAGCGGCGGCGACCGGGTACGGGATGCCCCGCTCGACGAGCGACCGGGTCGCGGGGACGCCCAGCACGACGAGCCCGAGCGTCGCGACGACGGACAGGTGGAAGGCCACCTCGGTGGCCAGCCGGGGCATGACGACGAGCAGGAATGCGACGGCCGACCCGAGGACCGCGACGGCCGGCGTGCCCATGCCCCGCACGAGGACGACCGCGCCGACCAGCCCCATCGCGGCCGCGCGGAGCACGCTCGGTTCCGGCCCGACGACGAAGACGTACCCGGCGGTGACGACGAGTGCCGCACCGATCCCGACCCCGCGGCGGATGGTCACCCGTCCGACCACCCACATGACCATCACCGAGACGATCGTGATGTTGCTCCCGGAGACGGCCGTCAGGTGACTGAGGGAGACCGTCCGCATGTCCTGTTCGAGTCCGGCGTCGACGGCCGCGGTGTCACCGATGACGAGGCCCGGGAGCAGTGCCGCTCCCCCGACCACCCGGGTGCCCCCGGTCACCGCGGCCACCCGGGTGGCCGCCCTCTGCGCGGAGTCGGTGAGGAACGCCCGGATGTGCGCGCGGACCTGCCAGTGTGCAGACGGTGGAGCAGCGCCCACGGCCGTGTCGGTGCCGGTCGGCGCCTCGTCGAGGAAGAGGTCCCCGTCCTCCGTCACGGAACCCACGACCCGGAACCGTGAGCCCGCAGGGGGCAACGGGGTCCGGGACCGGACGGTGAGGGAACCCTGGGTGGTCCGGACCGTCGCCGCGGCGAACCCCGTCGGTCCGGTGACGGGATCGGTGACCACCGTGCCGGGGACGTCGAGCTGGGTCCCGGGCCGCACCCCGTCACGTTCCACCGACACCCCGAGCACCACGAGACCGCAAGCCAGCAGTACTCCCGTCGAGGCGATCCAGCCGCGCAAGAACGACCGTCCCCTCCTCCGGTGGAGCACCCCGCACCCGACACCGAGGACCGCCCCGATCGCCCCGAGGACCACCGCCGGTCGCCCGAACACCGTCCACGGCACCAGGCACGCGAGCCACACCGCACCCGCGACGAGGAGGATCCGGGCGGACCACGCGCGGCGTCGGAGCGTCTCGTGAGCACGGACTCCGAGGGCACGGATGCCCGCGGTCCGGGCTCCGAATGTCCACATCTCCTCCCCCACCGACCTCACACCGTCACGTGGGGTCGCAGGTCCTCGAGCGTCTTCTCCCCGATCCCGGACACGGACAGGAGGCCGTCGACGGAGGTGAACGGCCCGTTCTCGGCCCGGAAGTCGAGGATGGCCTGTGCAGTCGCCGGCCCCACCCCGTGCAGGGTCTGGAGCTGGGCCGAGTTTGCGGTGTTGATGTTCACCGGTGCCGCCTCGGCCCCGGACCCCGCTCCATCCGTGCCGGTCGTCTCCCCACCTCCGGTCCCCGTCATGACCTCCTCCCCCGGTGCCGGGACGTGGATCTGCTCGCCGTCGACGACGGCGCGGGCCATGTTGATCCGCCAGACCTCCGCATCCTCGGTGGCGCCCCCCGCCGCATCGACGGCGTCGACCACGCGCGCTCCGGCAGGGACCGACACGATCCCGGGACTCGCCACCGCCCCGACGACGTGGACGACGAGCATCGCACCCGCTCCGATCTCCGGACCGGCCCCGGATGTCCCGCCGTCCTCCGTCCCCTCTCCCGCCGAGGCGCTCTCACCGTCCACTGTGCCCATGCCGGGGTCCGTGCCGCCGACCGCTGTTCCCGCCTCCTCGGTCACCGCGCCGTCACCCGTGGCCTCCGGGCCGTTCTCCCCGGGGTCGCCGCGTCCGAAGGGATCGACGAGGACGACGCCGATCGCCACGAGGAGCAGGACGACGACGATCCCGTAGATCGTCCGGGTCCGCGGGCCCGACCGGGATCCGGTGTCCTCCTCGACCGGGGTGTCGTCGCCGAACCCCCGCACGGCATGCGGCCTGTTGCGGCCCATGCCACCCCGCCCGGTGTCCGGGAACTCCTCGCCCGGGTCGACGAGCCACACCGGCCGGTCGTCGTCGGTCCGACCGGGAACCGAATCGTCCGGCACCACCGACAGGGGTGTGGCGACCGGTCCGGCTGCATCCGTGGCATCCACGTCGGCCGTGACATCGGGATTCCACCCCTCGGCGGCACCTCGCCCGAGGAGCAGGGCGAAGCGGTCGTCCGGGCTCGTCGTCATGTCCACCACCGTGACCGCGCGGGCACACCGCGCGGAAGACCCGTCTTCGGCCTGTGGACGACGGTCACGCCGTCCACAGGGACCGGCACGGGGAGTGAACGCCGCCTGTGACCCGAGTTCGGTCCTTTCTCCCCTGATCCGGTCGCGACCTGGCATGGTCCGTTG
>NZ_JBDIUY010000021.1:0-12343 GCF_040212315.1 Brevibacterium litoralis
GCCGTCCACAGGGACCGGCACGGGGAGTGAACGCCGCCTGTGACCCGAGTTCGGTCCTTTCTCCCCTGATCCGGTCGCGACCTGGCATGGTCCGTTGCGTCGGGAACCGTTCCCGTCGAAACTGATGACGAATCCGATATCACTCGGTCCGCCCTCGCCCCGGTACCCGATCCCGTCCCTCCCCGTCCCCTGGAGGTCCCGTGCCGACCAGAGTCACCTTCGTCTCCGATCCCGGTGTTCCCCGTGCCCGCGCCGCTGCCGTCGTCGACCTCCTGTCCGAGGACCTCCGCTCGCGCCTGGACGACTCGGTCCACGTCGAGGTCGACGAGGCCGTCACCCCATCACCCCCGACCACTCCATCGACATCGCGACTCTGGCTTCCCGGATCGACGCACCGGGCCCTGCCTCCGACCCGGACCACCCGGTCGATCCGCACCCCACCTCGGGCCGCACCAATCGGTCGGCAGCCGACGACCGCCACGTCCTCCTGGTCCTCACGGAGATGCCCCGGTACCGCATCCACCGGACGCTCGTCGCCGAGGTCCTCCCGGAGCGCCGTGCCGCACTCGTCTCCTGCCCGGCGCTCGGAGTCCTCTCACCGCGTCGGCGCCTGGTCCGGGTCTTCGCGGAGTGTGTCCTCCGGGCCCTGGACCCCGCGGCGGCTCCAGGTGACTCCGTGCGTGGGCGCGGCTGGCACGTGTGGACCCCGGAGGACTACTCCGACCACCACCGGGCCCACCACCACGTCCTGCTCGGCACTCGTGCCCTCGGCGCTGCCCGCATGGTCGTCGGGATGGTGGTGACGAACGAACCCTGGCGCACCGTTCCCCGCCTGGGCAGCGCGATGGCGGCCGCCGGTGCGACGAGTGCCTTCGGGGTCTTCTACACGTCGATCTGGGAGATGGCCGCCGCACTCTCCACCGCGCGGATGGCGCTCATCGGGGTCATGGCCGTCGTCTCGATGGTCCTCTGGCTCCATCACGGACACCGGTTGTGGGACCGCCCGCCGGGACGACCCGGGCGGTACGGGACCGTGGTGTACAACGTGTCGACCGTGCTCACCCTCGTGCTGTGCGTCCTCGCCCTGTACACCGCGCTGTTCGCAGGGGTCCTGCTCGCGAGTGTCGTCGTCATCGACCCCGGATTCCTGTCCTCCACGCTCGGGGAGGAGGCCGGGCCCGAGCACTACCTCGACATCGCGTGGATGTCCGCCGCGATCGGCGTCGTCGCCGGGAGCCTGGGCACCCAGTTCGACTCCGGGACCGATTTCCGCACACTGACCCACGGTCGACGGGAGCACACCCGGATCCTCGAGGCCGAGGAGGACGAGCAGGACTCCCCGTCCCGGACCAGCAGCTGATCCCGCGGTGGGTCAGCCCGCGGTGTATTCGGCGGGGACGACGGCGACGCCGAGTGCACCCGGGCCCACGTGTGCGGTGATCACCGTCGAGAGGACGTCCTCGTGGACGACGAGCTCGGTCGGTTCGCCCACGAGACCCGCCGCGACCGCCTCCTGCCGCAGGGCCATGTCGAGGGCCGGGACGTCGGCGACGGGTTCCTCGCCCGGTGCCGGGACGTCCTCGGAGTGGACGAGGACGAAGGCAGGGGTCCACGGGGTGCGGCCGTCGAAGGTCCCGACGTCGCTGCCGTGCTCGACGTCCGTGCCGTCCGCACCGTCCTGTGACGCACGGTCCTCCCGGATCTCCACAGCCCGCTGCACGACGGTACGGGCCAGACGGGTGACGGCACGCTTGCGGGTGCGCACGGTCCCGACCGTCGCGACGGCACCGGATTCGAGGGTGAGGACCGGGACGATCGACAACGCCTTGCCCAGCAGGGACGCGGCCGCGCCGATCCGTCCGCCGCGTTGCAGGTGTACGAGGTCCGCCGGGACGAAGGCGATCGCCGACCCGGTGTCGAGCACGTCCTGCGCGGCGCGGACGACCTGGTCGATCGATCCGCCGGCCTCGGCCCGGGTGACCGCGGCACGGGTCGCCGCGGCGAGGACGGCCGAGGTCGTCCGGGAGTCGACCACGTGGACCGGTGCGACCTCCCGGACGCCTCCGGCCGCCGCGATCGCGGACCCGTGGGTGCCGGACAACTCGGCGGAGAGGGTGAGGACGACGACCTGGTCGGCACCGGCGTCGAGGACCGACCGGATGGCGTGCACGAAGTCCGCCGAGGAGGGCATCGAGGTCCGCACGCCCCGTCCCGCGTCCATCGCGCGGCACAGCGTCGCCGCGTCCCAGGCGGAGTCCGGCAGGGACACCGGATCACCCGCCGACTCCGCATCCGCGCCCGCGTCCCCTGCGTCGTCCCCGCCCTCGGCGGAGGTCACGGGTGCGTCCGGGGTGGAGGGCGCCTCGGCGGCGGGGTCGGGGTCGACCTCGACGTGGAGGTCGACGACGGCGAATCGGCCCTCCAACCGGGCGGAGAGCGCGGCCGCGGCGGTGCCACGGATCATGGCCGTCGAGTCGACGACGACACCGACGGCGGCGCGCGCCTCGCCACGGTCCGCGTGGGAGGGGACCTGGGCGGCCGGGGCCGCGCTCGGGGGTGCGGTGTCGACGGTGTTCACGGGTCCCAGAGTAGCCCGCGGGGTCCCGGGGTGGGAGCGCACGCGCGCGGAGTCCGACCGATACCCTGAACCACGTGAAGAGACTCACCGACTTCCTGCTCAACTCTCCGGCCGCGGCGGTGCTCGCGGTCCTGGCGGCCGTCGTCCTCCTGTCGACCGCGATCCCCCCGCTCCATCCCCACGCCTGGATCATCGCGCTCGTGTCGTCCCTGGTGACGCTGGGAGTGCTGGTGCTCCTCGCCCGGGAGTGGGCCACGGCCCAGCGGCGGATCGACGGACTGCGGGCGGAACTCGCCGAGGCGCGTGGGGCGATCGGTGAGGGCTATTCCGCCGCCGCGATCACCGATCAGGAACCCTCCGAGGACACCACCCGCGCCCGCCGGATCCTCGACGCGTTCCCGTCCGGGGACGGACTGCTGCCGCACCTGCGCCTGGCCGGCGGCTTCACCCCGACGCCCGAGGCGCTCCTCGAACCCGTACGCGCTTTCCTCACCGACACGGCCCGGACCCGGTTCGACGACCCGCGCGTCCACACGGCCTTCATGGAGCTGCACCGGTCCGCGCAGGGATTCGTCGAGTGGATCGACGCCGAGACCGAGGCGACCGACGAGGTCCGGGAGATCCGCCCCGGTGACGTCCGTGGGGACGGGTGGCGCGAGTTCTCGGCGGCCAAGGAGGCCGGTGAACGCCGCGTGGACGCCTTCGTCGACGCCCGCCGGACCTTCGAGCGCATCGCGCTGGAGACGGAGGTGTTGCCGTGAGCGACGACGAGGCGCCCTCCTCCCCCGCGACCGACTCCGGATCCGGGCCCACCGGTTCCGGGCCCTCGTCGCGCCGCCCCCGGATCCGCCGCTCCGTGCCCAACCCCTCTGCCGTCCCGTGGTACCTGGCTGTGCCGACGGTGTTCCTCGGCGGTGCGGTGGGCACCTGGGGCCGGGTGTCGCTCATGGACGCGCTCCCCGGGCCGTTCGCGACCGTCGAGGTGGGTGTCCACTTCGCCAACGCCGGGGGCACATTCCTCCTCGCGGTCCTGTTGAGCGCACTGGTGTACGTGCCCGGCAAGCGCGCGACACTCGCCCGCCTGTTCCTCGGCACCGGCCTGGCCGGTGCGCTCACCACCGCCTCGGCCCTCGGCCTGGGGCTGTCCCAGGCGCAGGGCGCCGACCGCTGGGCCGGTATGGGCCTGGCACTGGCGATCGGGATCGTCGGGGCCGGACTCGGCTGGTTCCTGGGTCGGTTCCTGCGGGGGAAGTACCGGAATCCTCCCGCGGGCGAGGTGTTCTCCGCCACCGGTGTCGACACCGACACCGGACTGGGTCCGGTCGTCGTCCCGGACCCCGACTCCGAGCTCGGCATCGCCGCCGCCGAGGAGGCGACTGCGGGCGAGGCCGAGGAGGCGACCGCGGGCGAACCGTCCGACAGGCCGGTACAGGCCGCCGAGGCGAAGAACGACGCGGAGGCCCGCACCGCCGCGCCGCGCACCGAGGGTGAACCGACCCAGGCGATGCCCGTCGTCCCCGCGGAGCCGGCGACGAAAGACGACTCCACGTCGAAGGAGGACGAGAAGTGATCGGTGGGACCGAACTGCTCCTGCTCGTGTCCGCGGCCGGTGGCCTGGGTGCCGTCGCCCGGTACCTGCTCGACCGCGCCTTCGTCGCGCTGTTCTCGGACTGGCTGTGGCAGACCCCGCAGTCGAACACGGATCCGCGTCCCTCGATCTGGCCCTGGGGGGTCCTCGCGATCAACGTGCTCGGTGCCTTCGCGGCCGGTGCGGTCCTCGGCCTGCCGACGACCTGGCTCACGATCGTGAGCATCGGGTTCCTGGGCGGTCTCACGACCTTCTCGACGGTGTTCGTCGACGTCGTCCGTCTCTTCGTCGCCCGTCACCGGTGGCGGGCCGCGGTCTACGTGGCCGTCACCCTCGCCGCGATCACGCTCGCGGCCTGGTGCGGCACGGCCCTGCTCAACCTCGTGCAGTCCGTCGGGTCCTGATCCGGCCCGCTCCACCCCGACGTCACCCGCCCGATCACCCATCCGCGATCACGGCCGAGTGCTTCAGCGGCAGGCACTGCCCCGCCATCGACTGTTCAGAGCCGAATCGAGTGTTCACAGATCCTCGATCAACGACAGCCCGATCGAGAATGCGTGAACACTCGATCGCGCTGCGAACACTCGATCAACCACCGCCGCACCATGCCCAGAGCCACGAACCCATGGGCGCATCCGGGCCACAAGCCACGAATCCAGAGGCGCCCAGCCGTCATGCCCCGCCCGTCACACGATGTCGAGAAGAACAGGGCGCCTCATTGACGGATCCACCAGGAATCCAGCGGCGTCACCGGCAGGCGGCGCTTGTGCTCGGTGGCGATGTACCGGGACTCGATCTGCGAGGAGACCTCCGCGGGGACGTCCTCGCCGGTCAGGTACGCGTCGATCTGGTCGTAGCTGAGGCCCAGGGACTCCTCGTCGGCCTGCCCGGGCTGTCCGTCGAGGAGATCGGCCGTCGGGGTCTTCGTGATGATCGACTCCGGTGCCTGCATGTGGCGCAGCAGCTGCTTGCCCTGCCCCTTCGTGAGACCGGACAGGGGCAGGATGTCCGCGCCGCCGTCGCCGTACTTGGTGAAGAACCCGGTGAGCGCCTCGGCGGCGTGGTCGGTGCCGATGACGAGCAGCCGCCGTTCGCCGGCGATCGTGTACTGCGCGATCATGCGCATCCGCGCCTTGACGTTGCCCTTGTTGAAGTCGCTGATGTCGGACCCGGTGGCCTGCCGGAAGGAGGCGGCCATGCCGTCGGTGCCGCCGGCGATGTCGAAGACGACCGACTCGTCCGGGGCGACGAAGTCGACGGAGGTCTGCGCGTCCGCCTCGTCGGCCTGGACCGCATAGGGCAGACGGACCGCCACGAAGACGGCCTCGTGGCCCTTCTCGCGCAGCTTCTCGGCCGCGAGTTGACCCAGCCGTCCGGCGAGCATGGAGTCCTGTCCTCCGGAGATCCCGAGGACGAACCCGTTCGCACCGGAGGTGAGGCAGTACTCGACGAGGAACTGCACCCGGCGGCGGATCTCCGCCTCGGGATCGATCTCCGGGACGACTCCCAGGGAATTACGGATCTGTTCGGAGAGAGCGCTCATGGCGTCACTGTATCCACCTCCGGGTGTCCGGTGTGTTTCACCCGGGGGTGATAGAGGCCACATCGTGGAACGTTCCGGGCCGTGGATCACGCGTCCGGGACGATGTTCACCAGCTTCGGTGCCTTGACGATCACCTTGCGGATCCCGGCGCCGTCGAGCGTGCGCTGGGCCCCCTTCGAGGCGATCGCCAGCTTCTCCAGCTCGGCCGGGTCGATGTCCGGGGCGACCTCCAGGCGGTCGCGCACCTTGCCCTTGACCTGGACGACGCAGGTGACGAGATCCTCGGCCAGGTACGCCTCGTCGAAGGCCGGGAACTCGGCGTGGACGACGGAGGTGTCGTGCCCCAGGCGCTCCCAGATCTCCTCGGCGATGTGCGGGGCCAGGACCGAGAGCATGACGGTGAGCGGTTCGATCGCCTCGCGCGGGGCGACCCCGGCCTTCGTCAGGTGGTTGGTGAGCACGATGAGCTTGGCGACGACCGTGTTGAACCGGAAGGCGTCCATGTCCTCACGGACACCGGCGATCGTGCGGTGCACGAGTTTCCGGGTCTCATCGTCGGCCGCCGCGTCCGTCACGAGCAGCGAGCCGTCGTCCTCGTTCACGACCAGGCGCCACACGCGCTGCAGGAACCGCTGGGCGCCGACGACCGCGCGGGTCTCCCAGGCGCGGGAGATCTCCAGCGGACCCATGGACATCTCGTAGACGCGGAAGGTGTCCGCGCCGTACTCGGCGTACATCTGGTCGGGCGTCACCATGTTCTTCAGGGACTTGCCCATCTTGCCGTACTCGCGGTTCACCTCCTCGTCGCGGTACCACCACGTCGAGGTGCCGTCCTCGGCGACCTTCTCGGTCACCTCGTCCGCCGGCACGTAGACGCCGCGGGAGTCGGTGAAGGCGTAGGCCTGGATGTAGCCCTGGTTGATGAGCTTGTGGAAGGGCTCCCAGGAGCTCAAGTGCCCGAGGTCGAAGAGCACCTTGTGCCAGAACCGCGAGTACAGCAGGTGCAGCACCGCGTGCTCGACTCCGCCGACGTACAGGTCCGCTCCACCGGAGGGCGCTCCCTCGCGCGGGCCGAGCCAGTACGCCTCGTTCGCCGGGTCGACCGGGAGTTCGTCGTTGTGCGGGTCCGCGTAACGCAGCTGGTACCAGGAGGACCCGGCCCAGTTGGGCATCGTGTTCGTCTCCCGGGTGTATTGCTTGGGTCCGTCGCCGAGGTCGAGCGTCACCGTCGTCCACTCGGCGTTGCGGCTCAGCGGCGTCTCCGGCTCGCTCTCGACGTCGTCCGGCTCGAAGGTGCGCGGCGAGAAGTCGGAGACCTCCGGCAGTTCGACCGGCAGCTGGTCTGCCGGCAGCGCGTGCGGGGTGCCCTCCTCGTCATAGACGACAGGGAAGGGCTCACCCCAGTACCGCTGGCGGGAGAACAGCCAGTCGCGCAGGCGGTACTGCGTGGTCGCGCGCGCCCGGTCCTGGCCCTCCAGCCACTCGATCATCGCGGCCTTCGAGGCGGCGACGTCCATGCCGTTCAGGTCGATCTCGGCGTTGGCGGAGTTGATCTTCGGCCCCTCGCCGGTGAAGGCGGAGTCCTCGTCGTGGTCCTCGGTCGGCTGCACCGTGCGGATGTAGGGCAGACCGAAGGCCTTGGCGAAGTCCCAGTCGCGGGCGTCCTCGGCCGGCACACCCATGACGGCGCCGGTGCCGTAGCCCATGAGCACGTAGTCGGCGACGAACACGGGCATCGCCTCGCCGGTCGCAGGGTTCGTCACGGAGGTGCCGGTGAACACACCGGTCTTCTCCTTCGACTCCTGCCGGTCGACGTCGGTGATGCGCGCCGCGCGTGCACGGTAGGCGGCGATCGCCTCGGCGGGGGTGGCGGCCGGGGCACCCTCGGCATCGGTCCCGCGCCAGGCGGCGGGCACCGAGGCTTCCCAGGAGTCGACGGTGAGGGCGTCGACGAGGGGGTGCTCGGGGCTCAGCACCACGTAGGTGGCGCCGAACAGGGTGTCCGGGCGGGTCGTGTAGACGTCGATGACGTGCGCGGCATCGGCCACCTGCGCGGCACCGACGGGGAAGGACACGAAGGCACCGGTCGAGCGGCCGATCCAGTTGCGCTGCATGCTCTTGACGGCCTCGGGCCAGTCGACCGTCTCCAGGTCGTCGGTCAGGCGGTCCGCGTAGGCGGTGATGCGCATGTTCCACTGTTTGAGCTTGCGCGTGTAGACGGGGAAGTTGCCGCGCTCGGAGCGGCCCTCGGCGGTGACCTCCTCGTTCGCGAGCACCGTGCCCAGGCCCGGGCACCAGTTGACCGGCGACTCGGAGACGTAGGCCAGGCGGTACTCCTGGAGCACGGACTCCCGCGCGGCGGCGTCGAGGTCGGCCCAGGCGCCCCGGCCGGTGTCCCGTCCGGCCTCGAACTGCGCGACGAGCTCGGAGATCGGGCGCGCCGACCCCTTCGTACCGGCGGGGTTCGTGGCCTCCGGGTCGTACCAGGAGCAGAAGATCTGCAGGAAGATCCACTGGGTCCACGTGACGAACTCCGGGTCGGTCGTCGCGAAGGACCGCCGCGGGTCGTGCCCCAGGCCCATGCGGCGCAGCTGGCGGCGCATGTTCGCGATGTTCTCCTCGGTCGTCACCCGCGGGTGCTGGCCGGTCTGCACGGCGAACTGCTCGGCGGGCAGGCCGAAGGCGTCGTAGCCCATGGCGTGCATGACGTTCTTGCCGCACAGGCGCTGGTAGCGCGCGTAGACGTCGGTCGCCAGGTACCCCAGCGGGTGCCCGACGTGCAGGCCCTTGCCGGAGGGGTACGGGAACATGTCCATGAGGTACACGGAATCCGCGGCCGAGGCGCCCGTCGCGTCCCCGGCGCCCGCACCCTCGGCGTCCGCCAGGTCACCGACGGGGTTGGGAGCGGCGTAGGTCCGCCGGTCCTCCCAGCGGGTCTGCCACTTCTCCTCGATCCGGCCCGCAAGAGCGGCGTCGTAGCGGAATCCGGCGCGCTGGAGCGTGTCCGCGCCGCCCGTCTGCTCGACGACCGTGTTCTCGCTGGCGTGTGTCATGGATCCGTTCCTTCTTCCTGGTGGACAACAGACCTCCCATGCTACGCCAGGGTCCGGACGGACGCGCCGACCCGGAACCGGGCCGCGGACGAGGCGCCCTGCCGGGGGCACCAACCCGCCCGGGTCGACAATCCGCGCCCGATATCCGATACTGATCGTCACATGTGAACCACGTCTCAGCGCCGCACACTTTCGCGCGCGGACGTGGAGCGGAATAGGATCGGTGTCCGAAGACACAGTCCGATGAGCGACACCGCGCGACACCGCGCGACACCGACACGCTGCTCGACGGCGAGCAGCACCTCGACGATCAGGAGCACCCCGTGACCGACACCCGAATGCGCCAGTCCGCGACCCCCGTGACGGGGTTCGAACCCGATTCCGGCTCGACGACCACGGATGTGCTGTTGCGCCGCCTGGAGGCCAACCCCGAGCACGTCGCCTTCCTCCGCCCGGACGGCGAGGGTGACGATCGCACCTGGGAGCCGGTGACGATGGCACGGTTCGTCGCCGACGTCCGGGCACTCGCCAAGGGCATCATCGCCGCCGGGATCGAGCCCGGTGAGCGCGTGGGCATCTTCGGCAAGACCTCCTACGAGTGGACGCTCTCCGACTACGCCATCTGGTTCGCCGGTGCCGTCACCGTCCCCTTCTACGACTCCTCCTCCGTCGACCAGCTCACCTGGATGATCACCGACGCCGAGGTCAGGCGTGGCTTCGTCGAGTCCGAGGAGCACGCCGAGCGTGTGCGCAGGGCCACGGAGGGCCAGGAGTCGAACTCCTGGGTCTGGGGCTCGGAGGGCCTGGAGGCGATGATCGCCGCGGGTGAGTCCGTGAGCGACGAGGAGTTGGAGGCCCGCCGCGCGGGTGTCGATCCGGCCTCGCCCGCCACCCTCATCTACACCTCCGGCACGACGGGCAAGCCCAAGGGCTGCACGCTCAGCCACAACAACTTCATCCTCACCGGGCAGGCCGCCGAGCACCAGATCTCCGGCGTCATGGGCGAGCACGCCCGTTGCCTGCTGTTCCTGCCGCTCGCCCACGTGTTCGCCCGGTTCATCCAGGTGCTGAGCATCAACTCCGGGACGACCCTGGCCCTCGAGGGCGACCTCAAGAAGCTCGTGCCCTCCCTCGGCCAGGTGCAGCCCACCTATCTGCTCGGCGTGCCGCGCGTCTTCGAGAAGGTCTTCAACGCCGCTCTGGCGAACGCCGAGGCCGGCGGCAAGGAGAAGATCTTCCGCAAGGCCGAGGCGGTCGCCGTCGCCTACTCCCGCGCCCAGGACGAGGGGAAGGTCCCGCTGGGACTCAAGCTCCAGTACGCCCTGTTCGACAAGCTCGTCTACGGCAAGCTGCGCGACGTCATGGGCGGTCGGGCCAAGCACGCGGTCTCCGGCGGCGGTCCCCTGGGTGAACACCTGGGGCACTTCTTCAAGGGCATCGGACTCACCGTCCTCGAGGGCTACGGCCTCACCGAGACGACCGCCCCGATCACCGTGAACATCCCGGACAAGGTGAAGATCGGCACCGTCGGTGCTCCCCTGCCCGGTTGCGCGGTCGCGATCGCCCCCGACGGCGAGGTGCTCGTCAAGGGTGTGGCCGTGTTCGACGGCTACTGGCGGAACGAGGAGGCGACGGCCGGCACCTTCGCCGACGACTGGTTCGCCACCGGCGACATCGGCGAGCTCGACGAGGACGGCTACCTGCGCATCACCGGCCGCAAGAAGGAACTCATCGTCACCTCCGGCGGCAAGAACGTGGCCCCGGCACCGCTCGAGGACGCCCTGCGCCGCCACCCGATCATCGGTCAGCCGGTGGTCATCGGCGAGAACCGCAAGTTCATCAGCGCGCTCATCTTCCTCGACTCCGAGATGCTGCCGACCTGGCTGGCCAACCACCACCTGCCGGAGATGTCCCTGGAGCAGGCCGCGAGCGACCCGAAGGTCCACGCCGCCATCGAGAAGGCCGTCGAGCGGGTGAATGCGACGGTGTCGAAGGCGGAGGGCATCAAGAGCTTCCGGGTCATGGACGTCGAGCTCTCCGAGGACAACGGCTACCTGTCGGCCAAGCAGTCGGTCAAGCGCCACCTGGTCAACGCCGACTTCGCCGAGGCGATCGAGGAGATCTACTCCGCACCCAAGCCGGAGTGACCCGCCACCCGGAGTGAAATCCAAACACTCCTAAGACATCCCAACACCAACTACGCCCCATGTCGTTGAACCTTCAACCACATGGGGCGTAGTGTTTCCGACAGTACGGTGTCCCCGACACCACAGTGCTCCCCACACGGGCACGTCGACACACCCCGGCACCACCGAGGCAGCGAGGAGTCAGCCATGACCGAGACGAACCGGACGGCCCCCGGCGAAGGGCTCAAGGGCAACTACGTGACGAGTGGCCAGGATTTCAACCGGGACACGAACTACATCGAGGACCGGATCCTGAACTCCCCCGACGCCCAGTGGCCGGTGGAGCCGGGCCGCTACCACCTCGTCGCCGCACGCGCGTGCCCGTGGGCCAACCGCACCCTCATCGTCCGCCGCCTCCTCGGCCTGGAGGACGTCATCTCCGTCGGCATGCCCGGCCCCACCCACGACGTGAACTCCTGGACCTTCGATCTCGATGAGGGAGGGGTCGACCCGGTCCTCGGCTACGAGCGGATCCAGCAGGCGTACTTCGCCCGGTTCCCCGACTACCCCCGCGGTATCACGGTCCCGGCGATGGTCGACATCCCCTCGGGCGGCGTCGTGACGAACGACTACGCGCAGATGACCCTTGACTTCTCCTCCGAGTGGAAGGAGTACCACCGCGCGGGCGCCCCCGACCTCTACCCGGAGCACCTGCGGGCCGAGATGGACCCGCTCATCAAGTACATCTTCACCGAGGTGAACAACGGCGTGTACCGCTGCGGGTTCGCAGGCTCCCAGGACGCCTACGACAAGGCGTTCGTGCGCCTCTTCAACGCGCTCGATACCCTCGAGGCCCGCCTGGAGACCCGCCGCTTCCTCATGGGTGAGGAGATCACCGAGGTCGACGTCCGCCTCTTCACCACACTCGCCCGGTTCGACGCCGTCTACTACTCCCACTTCAAGTGCAACCGGCAGCGCCTGGCCGACTTCCCGAACCTGTGGGCGTACGCCCGCGACCTCTTCCAGACCCCCGGCTTCGGCGACACGATCGACTTCGCGCAGATCAAGGCCCATTACTACGTGGTCCACACGGACATCAACCCCACGCAGATCGTGCCGACCGGCCCGGACCTCTCCGGCTGGCTCACCCCGCACGGTCGCGACGAGCGTTTCGGTGGGTCCCCCTTCGGTGACGGCACCGCTCCCGCCGCACCCCGCCCGCACGACACCGTCGACCCCACCCACACGGCCGCCGCCTGGGCGGACCGCGAGCCGGAGATCCGCACCGACTTCGTCTGATCCCGCTTCCCGAACCGCTGCCGAGGCGCCCTGCACGTCTTGGGTTCTAGGGGTCGTTGCAACACTCGTACGGTGGTACGGGCTCACGCAGAAGTTAACAGTTCCCGCAATCGCTCGGCTGGGGTCGCCCAGCCGAGCGTTTTGCGTGGACGCCCA
>NZ_JBDIUY010000022.1:0-232417 GCF_040212315.1 Brevibacterium litoralis
GTGCGACACGCGGGTGAAATAGTTGGCCTGGAGACCAATTGTTTGGCACCATCACGAATGGAAGTACTAGGTACGCTATTGAGTTCTCAAAGAACAGACGCTCACCACCACTACCCCCGGCACATCCAGACGCATGGACCCGAAGGTTCATGTCCTGTTCGTGTCGGCCTCGTGGTGAGGCAACTTCTCCATCCTAGACCCGGACCGGCATCCGGTCCAAACCCTGCCCGTGTGACCCTGACCACGTGATCGTGGCCGGTACCCGGACTGACCAGGAGAAACACGGACACGTAACGCCCTGCCCGTCACCCGGTCGGGTGGAGATTCGATTGTCGTTCCCCGCCTACCGTGGCGGCGAACGAGGTAAAACTCTACTCACCAGTTCGGGCTACGCGCAACTCGGATTCGAGTGACCCGCACCACAGCTGCAGGGAACCCTCACCACAGCTCCAGGAATCCCCGACATCACTCCTCGACCGGCTCCATGAGCTCAGCCCCTTGGTTCCGCACGTTCCCCACGGCTTTCCCGACCCGGTACCGGGCGACCGCGTCCACGTCCATCCGCTCGATCCGATCGAAGAGCACCCCTTGGGCCTCCTTCCCGGAGAGCGACCCGTCGGTCCACTGCCCCACACCCGCCGCATCGACCATGACCGGCATGCGGTCGTGCACCTCGGCCAGATGACCGTGCGCCTCGGTCGTGAGGATCGTCGTCGACACGAGCCAGCCGTCCTGCACCGAGGGATCCATCGTCTCCCGCTCGTCCTCCCCGCGCTTACGGAACTCGAACAAGCCGAGCATGTACAACGCCGGCGCCTTAGCCGCGTGCATGAGCCACGGCTGCTTGTCGTCACCGACCTTCTGCCACTCGTAGTACCCCGTCACCGGGACCACGCACCGTCGCTCGGCGAAGGCCTTGCGGAACATCGGCTTCTCGGCCGCCGTCTCCGACCGCGCGTTGAAGGCACGGAACCCGATTTTCTCGTCCTTCGCCCACCCGGGCACCAGTCCCCATCGCGCCGTCTCCATGCGCCGCACGAGCGCGCCGTCCTCCCCGGGCCGGTCGACCACGATCGGCAGCGGCGCTCCGGGCGGCACGTTGTACCGCGGCGTGTAATGGTGCGTCATCATCTCGATGCGCAGTTCGTCGGCCAGCGCCGCCGGGTCACCGGACATGTTCAGGCGTCCACACATACACCGATCGTCCCACCACTCCCCCGCGCCGTACAGGTCCGCGCCCCGCTCCCCCGGTAGAGTGCTTCGGACACCATCACCGTCGTCCCGACCGAGGAGCACCGTGCCCGCTTTCGACCCGATCGAGGAATCCCGCAAGCAGTGGATCGCCCACGGATGGACCGACGAGGCGCCCGGGATGACCCTCGTGACCTCGATCATGCGCGCACACCAGCTGCTTCTCGGCCGCGTCGACCGCACGCTCCGCCCCTTCGAACTCACCTTCTCCCGGTACGAGGTCCTCCAGCTCCTCTCCTTCACCAAGCGCGGCTCCCTCCCGATGAACAAGATCACCCGCCGCCTCCAGGTCCACGCGACCTCGACGACCAATTCGGTCGACCGACTGGAGAAGGCCGGCCTGGTCGCCCGCCGCCCCCACCCCACCGACGGTCGCACCACCCTCATCGAGATCACCGAGGCCGGCCGAGACCTCGCCGCCCAGGCGACCCACGCCCTCAACGCGGACGTGTTCTCCTCGCCGGGCCTCCCGGCGGACGCACTCGACGACCTCCTCTCCGGTCTCACCGACCTCCGCTCCGGCCTCGACGACCACCACTGACGTGATTGCCGCCCAACCCCCGGCACCCCACCGCTGACCTACCTGCCGCCGAGGCGCCCTCCCCTCGTGCACCTCACCTGCACACCTGTGCACCCTCCTCGTCCGATTAGTCGGACGTCCGACTTTTTCGCGTATGCTGGGATCCGGCCATCCGGGACAAGGACGTCCCGGCACGAGCGCGCACGAACGAAGGAGTCACCGTGGCACGCAGCACCGCAGCAGCCCTCCCTTTCGGGTTGTCGGAGGACCAGGCCGAACTGGCCTCGATGGTCCGTGATTTCGCGGACGCCGAGATCGCTCCCCACGCCCTGGAATGGGACGAGAAGCATCATTTCCCGGTCGACGTCATCAAGCGGACCGCCGAGCTCGGGATGGGCGGCATCTACGTCTCGGAGGAGTACGGGGGCTCCGGACTGGGACGGATGGACGCCGCCGTCATCTTCGAGACCCTGTCGACCGGCTGCCCCGCCGTCGCCAGCTACATCTCGATCCACAACATGGTCGCGTGGATGCTCGACAAGTACGCGAACGAGGAACAGAAGGACAAGTTCCTCCGCCCGTTGGCCTCGATGGAGAAGCTCGGTTCCTACTGCCTCACCGAGCCGAACGCCGGGTCGGACGCCGCCGCGCTGCGCACCACCGCCCGCAAGGACGGCGACCACTACGTCCTCAACGGCGTCAAGCAGTTCATCTCCGGCGCCGGCGACACCGAGCTCTACCTCCTCATGGCCCGCACCGGCCAGGAGGGTTCGCGTGGGATCTCCGCCTTCGTCCTCGAGAAGGGGATGGAGGGTCTGAGCTTCGGCGCCAACGAACAGAAGATGGGGTGGCGCGCCCAGCCCACGCGTCAGGTCTTCATGGAGAACGTCCGCGTGCCGGCGGAGAACCTGGTGGGTGAGGAGGGTCAGGGCTTCAAGATCGCCATGTCCGGCCTCGACGGCGGGCGCCTCAACATCGCTGCCTGCTCGCTGGGCGGCGGACAGGCCGCCCTGGAGAAGGCCGTCGAGTACATGGGCGAACGCCAGGCCTTCGGCTCCGACCTCACCGGGTTCCAGGCCCTGCGGTTCCGGCTGGCCGACATGCAGGCGAAGCTCGAGGCCTCCCGCTCCCTGCTCCACCGCGCGGCCCGCGCCTACGACGTCGGGGACCCGGACACCTCACTCCTGTCCGCGATGGGCAAGCTCACCGCCACCGACGCCGGCTTCGAGGTCGCCAATTCCGCCCTCCAGCTGTTCGGCGGTTACGGCTATCTGACAGAGTACGGAATCGAGAAGCTGGTCCGTGACCTGCGGGTCCACCAGATCCTCGAAGGTACGAACGAGATCATGCGGGTGATCATCTCCCGCCGGAGCACAGGAGTTGGCTGAAGACGATGGAGTCGAACCACACGAGCACCACGGCCGCCGCGCCGCCCGAGGAACCCACGGTCGTCGTCGGCCGTACGGCCGGGACCGGGCGGATCGAGCTCAACCGCCCGCGGGCCATCAACGCGCTCGGCAACGACATGGTCGCGATCATCGACGGCGCCCTGCGCCAGTGGCGTGACGACGCCGAGGTGGCCCGCGTCCTCATCACCGGGCGCGGCGAACGCGGCCTGTGCGCCGGCGGCGACATCAAGGCCATCCACGCCTCCATCACCGCCGGGGACGAGGACGCCATGCTGTTCTTCGCCACCGAGTACGCGATGAACCACGCGATCGCCGACTACCCCAAGCCCTACGTGGCGATCATGAACGGCATCACGATGGGCGGGGGCGTCGGCGTGTCCGCGCACGGCTCGCACCGCATCGTCACCGACAGCACGAAGGTCGGCATGCCCGAGACCGGCATCGGCCTGTTCCCCGACGTCGGCGCCACCCACCTGCTGGCCCGCGTGCCCGACCACGTCGGCACGTGGATGGCCCTCACCGGTGATCCTGTCGGTCCCGGCACCGCGATCGCCCTCGGTCTCGCCGACACCTTCGTGCCCGACGCCCGGGTCCCCGACCTCGTCGCCGCTCTCGAGGCGCTGCCCGCCGAGGGCGACCTGGAGGCGACCATCGCCCGCTTCGCCGCCGAGGCGCCCGCCGACCCGACGGCCGCCGACCGCGAGTGGATCGCCGCCTGCTTCGATCAGCCGACCGTGCCGGAGGTCCTCGCGGCCCTCGACGCCGCGGGCTCGTCCGGGAACGAGGCAGCCGCCTCGGCCGCGGCGACGATCCGCACCAAGTCCCCGCGCTCTCTCGCGGTGACACTGGAGATGCTGCGCACCGCGCCGGGCATGACACTCGCCGAGGTGCTCGAACGCGACCTGCGCACCGGCCTGGGCCTCGCCCGGCGCCCCGACCTGGTCGAGGGCATCCGCGCCCAGGTCATCGACAAGGACCGCAACCCGCAGTGGAACCCCGCCACCCTGGAGGAGATCTCGCCCGCCGAGGTCTCCGACATCCTGGACACCCCCGTCGAGAGGACAGTCTTCGCATGACCACCGAGAACACCCCCACCGAGTACGCCACCGTCCTCGTCGAGAAGAAGGACGGCACCGGCCTCATCACGCTCAACCGGCCCGACGCCCTCAACGCGCTCAACCTCCGGGTCATGCAGGACGTGACGGCCGCGGCCGCCGCCTTCGACGCCGACCCCGAGGTCAAGGCGATCGTCATCACGGGTGCCGGCCGGGCCTTCGCCGCCGGGGCCGACATCAAGGAGATGCAGCCGCTGGGCTTCTCCGAGGCGTACAAAGCCGACTGGTTCGCCGGCTGGACCGCACTGACCGAGGTCCGCACCCCCGTGATCGGTGCCGTCAACGGCTTCGCGCTCGGTGGCGGCTGCGAGCTCGCCATGATGTGCGACGTCCTCATCGCCTCCGAGAAGGCCAAGTTCGGCCAGCCGGAGATCAACCTCGGCGTGCTGCCCGGCATGGGTGGATCCCAGCGCCTGACCCGCGCGATCGGCAAGGCGAAGGCCATGGACCTGTGCCTCACCGGCCGGTTCATCGACGCCGCCGAGGCCGAGCGTTCCGGTCTCGTCTCCCGGGTCGTCGCCCCCGAGGCGCTCATGGACGAGGCCCTGTCCGTGGCCGCGACGATCGCCTCGAAGTCGGCCGTCGCGAGCGCGCTCGTGAAGGAGGCGGTGAACCTGTCCTTCGAGACGACCCTCGACCAGGGCCTGAAGTTCGAGCGCCGTCTGTTCCACGCCTCTCTCGCGACCGCTGACCAGAAGGAGGGCATGGCCGCCTTCGTCGAGAAGCGCGACCCGGAGTTCACGGACTCCTGACCTCGGATTCCGGTTCGGGCGCGGCATCCGCCGCCGGGCCTGAAACCACCTGAACGAATGTTCGGTCACGGTGTAACCTGACGGGGACACCGTGACCGTTCTTCGCTCCGCGCGACCCGCACACTGCTGTCACCACGGCCCGCGCGGAGACGTCAACACCGACGACCGACAGGAGAATCACCATGGGCAACCTGCCCGCAGCACTCGACGTTCCCCTCCGCATCCCCGCGATCGCCTCGCCGATGTTCATCGCCTCGGGGCCGGAACTCGTGAAGGCGGAGTGCCAGGCCGGCATGATCGGCTCGTTCCCCACCCTCAATGCCCGCCCGGACTCGCTGCTGGCCGAGTGGTTCGACGAGATCAATGAGTCGAACGCCGCCTACGCCGCGGCCCACCCGGAGGACCCGGTCGCCCCTGTGGCCGCGAACCTCATCGTGCACAGGACCAACAACCGGCTGGACCACGACCTGGGCGTCGTCGTCGACAAGAAGGTGCCGATCGTCATCACCTCGCTCGGTGCGCGTGAGGAGGTCAACGAGGCGGTCCACTCCTACGGCGGTGTCGTCCTCCACGACGTCATCAACGACCGGTTCGCCCGCAAGGCGATCGAGAAGGGCGCCGACGGTCTCATCCCCGTGGCCGCGGGTGCCGGCGGTCATGCCGGTTCACAGTCGCCCTTCGCCCTCGTCCGCGAGATCCGGAACTGGTTCGACGGGCCCGTCGCCCTGTCCGGTGCGATCGCGCACGGCCGGTCGGTCCTCGCGGCGCGGGCGACCGGCGCGGACTTCGCATACATCGGCTCGGCACTCCTGTCGACGCCCGAGGCGAACGTCGTCGAGGACTACCGGAACATGATCGTCGACTCCGGCGCCGACGACATCGTGTACTCCAACCTCTTCACCGGGGTGCACGGCAACTACCTCAAGGGTTCGATCCGTGGGGCGGGCCTCGACCCGGACAACCTGCCGAGCTCGGACCCCTCGGCGATGAGCTTCTCCACCAGGGCCGACGGCGAGCGCGAGGTGAAGGCCTGGAAGGACATCTGGGGCTCCGGCCAGGGCGTCGGTTCGATCACCGCCTCCGTCCCCGCGGGCGACCTCATCCGCCGCTTCGCCGACGAGTACGAGCAGGCCAAGCGCGACTTCGTCGCCGAGGTGCTCGGCGCGGACCTCGCCGGGGTCTGACCCGCGGTACCCGACACCGCCCGGGGCGCCTCCTCCACGTCGAGGAGGCGCCCCGGGCTTTCCGTCGGTACCTAGGATGCTCGCATGTCGATCTACGCCGGACGGATCTTCCTCGTCGCCTGCGGACTCCTCACCGTCGCCGGCGGGGTATGGACGGCGTTCGGGGTCCGGGCGGATCCCGACGGTGCGCTCGCAGGAACCGTCGGGATCGCTGCGGTCTGTACCCTGCTCGGTGTCGTCGGGGCGATCGCGGGCCTCCTGGTCTTCCCCGCCTATGTCGAAGCCTACGTGAACCGTCGCCGTGTGCTCCTGCGGTACGTGCTGCGTGGCCCGCGTGAGATCCCGGCCGATCGGATCGACGAGGTCCTCGTGCTCAGTGCGCTCCAGATCCCCGGTCGGAACGGCCCGGTGAGCACGCCCCGGTTCGTCTTCCGTGGCAAGGGCAGGGTGCTCGGCGCCTACTCGCCCTGGAGGAGTTGGGAGGTCGAGAGGGAACTCCGGGCACTCGGGATCGCTCCCCTCGTCGACAACGACCCCCTGACCCCCGGGCAGGCACGCCGGCGTTACCCGGGTTCCGTGACCCTGTCCGAACTCTCGATGCGTCCGGCCGCCTTCCTCGTGATCCTCCTCGCGCTCGGCGGCATCAGCTGGCCCCTGATGGCACTCGCCGGCGTGTTCTGAACCGTGATCCGGGAACCAGGTGCTGGATGGTGGAAGAATGCGCGGCCGGATTCCGCAGGTTTCTCGGCAGCTGATGGGCGCGGTATCCGATGTTCCAGCAGGTGATGGGCCCAGCCTCGGAAACTCCAGCACCTGCCCGCACAATCCCGCTGGGCCGGGACAGCAGGGATCAGGTCAGGTCCAGTGCCGCCTTGAGTCCAGTGTTCAGGGCCGAGATCTCGTGGGGCGAGAGCACCCCGATGACCCCGATCACTTCGTCCTCGTACACCTCGACGATGTCGTCGCAGACCACCCGCCCGGTGAACGAAGGGTGACTCGACAGCTCGACGATGCTCGGGATCGCAGGTTTCGCACTCGTCGTCAGTCGAGCGGCGAGCACCTGCGCGAGCCGCGAATTGCGCCGATTGTTCGAGACCACCACCAGCAGTTTCGGCTCGTCGAGTCCGATGTCGGCGCGGACCACCTGGCCGCGCAACAGCGGCCAGTTCATGATTCGTCCGCCCAGGACTGGCGTCTCCGTCGAGCAGCCGCCCGACGGGACGACACGTCCTGCTGAACGGCCATCTCGGCGTACCCGTCTTCCTCCACGCGGGCACGAACTGCTGCCAACCCGGCCTCCCACACGGCGTGGAGAATCGCGGCATCGCTCGCATCCGCGGCGAGGTCGACGCCGGAGGCCGCGGACAACGCCGCACGCCGATCAGGCGACGTGCGCAGCGCAGCCAGATCCACCAGGTCCCGCTCACTCATGGGCAACGACTTCCGCACGGTGGTCCTGCTGATCTTCATGCCTCACAGTATGCAGCACTTTCTGCATCACTACCTGTGTCCTTACTCGGGTCTGTTCCACCATGGGCGTGAACGGTCTGCCGGGGTACACATCGATGGATGTCGACATGTGGAGAACCGTACTGGGCCCCTCCGACACACATTCAGCGGCCGCACAGCGGAGGTGGCTCAGCCGCGGACGGGGATTCCGAGCGCGTCCAGGTCCTCGGGGGTGCGGGTCGAGAAGAGCCAGTCACGGACGGAGGGGTCCGGTTCGATGCGCGGGCGTTCCCGGAGTCCGTCGGTACCGACCTGGTAGAAGCGGTAGCCGTGGGGCTCCAGGAGGGACTCGATCGCGGGGCCGTCCGCCTCGGCGAGCACCTCGCACAGCATGTCCGGACGGTGTGCGGCCAGGAACTCCCGACCGTGGGACAGGACGTCCACCTCACCGCCCTCGACGTCGATCTTCATGACGACCGGTCCTTCGACGGCCTCCGTGAAGTCGTCGAGTGCCCGTGATCCGACGGTCTGTCCGTCATCGAAGGTCATCGCGGTCGAGAGGAAGGACGGCAGAGCGGACCCGCTGTCGACCGAGGGCATGCGGGCGGTGAGTTCCGGGTCCCCGACCGCGTGCAGGTGCACCTCGGCGCGGTCCCGGAATCCGTTGCGCGCCACGTTCTCCTCCAGCACCGCGACGACCGGCGGCACCATGTCGAAGGCATGGGCCCGCAGCCGGGGGTGTGCCGCGAGGGTCGCGAGGGTGAGGACCCCGGTGTACGCCCCCACGTCGAGGAAGGTCCGGGCATCCGCGCACAGGCGGACGACGAGGTCGATCGCGTAGGCGTCGGCGGGCGGCGGCCGTTCCCCCAGTACAGTTCCTTGGCGATCTCGCAGCGGTCCGGGCGGACCATGCGGAAGCTCCCGCCCTCGACGTAGGCCTGGACCTCCCGCAGCGCCCGAGGCGCCGGCAACCGGCCCACCCGGATGCGCGGGACGTGCGGGGCCAGGGCTCGCAGCACCGGGTGGACGCCCGGCAGGCTCAGGGCCGTCTTCACGTGCTTCTTCGCCCCGTACCAGCTCTGGCGCCGGATCCGGTCGAGTGTCTGCTCGCTCATCGCCACCACGTCCGTTCCACTCGGACCCTCGAGGCCTCAAGGGAGGTTGTCCGGTGAGTCTAGACACATCACCTGCCCTCAGGTGGCAACCCCGTACGGCGCGTCCGGGGACGAGAAGAGGCCCGGGCGCCTCGCGTGCGGAGCCGCCCGAGCCTCTCACCAGGGATGTCAGTGGGATCTGAGGATCAGAAGTCCCAGTCCTCGTCCGTCGTGTTCTCGGCCTTGCCGATCACGTAGCTGGAACCGGAGCCGGAGAAGAAGTCGTGGTTCTCATCGGCGTTCGGCGACAGCGCGGAGAGGATCGCGGGGTTCACGTCCGTGACGGTGGACGGGAACATCGCCTCGTAGCCCAGATTCATGAGGGCCTTGTTCGCGTTGTAGTGGAGGAACTTCTTGACGTCCTCGCTCAGTCCCACACCGTCGTAGAGGTCGTGGGTGTACTGGACCTCGTTCTCGTAGAGCTCGAACAGCAGCTCGAACGTGTAGTCCTTGATCTCCTGCTTCCGGGCCTCCGACTGGGTCTCCAGACCACGCTGGAACTTGTAGCCGATGTAGTACCCGTGCACGGCCTCGTCACGGATGATGAGGCGGATGAGGTCCGCCGTGTTCGTGAGCTTGGCGTGCGAGGACCAGTACATCGGCAGGTAGAAGCCGGAGTAGAACAGGAAGGACTCGAGCAGCGTCGAGGCGACCTTGCGCTTGAGCGGGTCGTCACCCCGGTAGTAGTCCATGACGATCTCGGCCTTGCGCTGCAGGTTCTGGTTCTCCGTCGACCAGCGGAAGGCGTCGTCGATCTGCTTGGTGTCCGACAGGGTCGAGAAGATCGACGAGTAGGACTTCGCGTGCACCGACTCCATGAACGCGATGTTCGTGTAGACGGCCTCCTCGTGCGGGGTGAGAGCGTCGGGGATGAGCGAGACCGCGCCGACGGTGCCCTGGATGGTGTCGAGCAGCGTGAGGCCGGTGAAGACACGCATGGTGAGCGTCTTCTCGTCCTCGGTCAGCGTGTTCCACGACTGGATGTCGTTCGACAGCGGCACCTTCTCCGGCAGCCAGAAATTGGCGGTCAGACGGTCCCAGACGTCCGCGTCCACCTCGTCCTGGATGCGGTTCCAGTTGATCGCGTCCACGTGGGACACGAGCTTGAGCTTCTCACTCATGAGGTCCTTCGTCCTTCTCCTGATCGTTCCTGCACGTCGTGGTCGTCACCGGTGCTGACACACCCGCCGGTGTCCGGGAACCATTGTCCCGGACACCGCGGGGGCTCAGAGCATGCAGGAGACGCAGCCCTCGACCTCGGTGCCCTCGAGCGCCATCTGCCGGATGCGGATGTAGTAGATCGTCTTGATGCCCTTGCGCCACGCGTAGATCTGCGCGCGGTTGATGTCGCGGGTCGTCGCGGTGTCCTTGAAGAACAGCGTGAGCGACAGGCCCTGGTCCACGTGCTGCGTGGCCTCGGCGTAGGTGTCGATGATCTTCTCGTACCCGATGTCGTACGCGTCGGCGTAGTAGTCGAGATTGTCGTTGTCCATGAACGGCGCGGGGTAGTACACGCGGCCGATCTTGCCCTCCTTGCGGATCTCGATCCGCGAGGCCACCGGGTGGATGGAGGACGTCGAGTTGTTGATGTACGAGATCGAACCGGTCGGCGGGACCGCCTGCAGGTTCTGGTTGTAGATGCCGTGCTCGGCGACCTGCTCCTTGAGCTCCAGCCAGTCCTCACGGGTCGGGACGTGCACACCGAAGTCGGCGAACATCCGGGCCACGCGTTCGGTGCGCGGCGCCCATTCCTGCTCGGTGTACTTGTCGAAGTACTTGCCCGAGGCGTAGTCGGAACGCTCGAAGCCCTCGAAGGTCCGGCCGCGCTCGCGGGCGATCTCCATCGAGGCACGTACACAGTGGAAGGCCACCGTGTAGAAGTACATGTTCGTGAAGTCCAGGCCCTCCTCGGATCCGTAGTGGATCCGCTCGCGGGCGAGGAAGCCGTGGAGGTTCATCTGACCCAGCCCGATGGCGTGGGACATGTCGTTGCCGCGAGCGATCGACGGCACCGAGGTGATGTCGGAGGTCTCGGAGACCGCGGTGAGACCACGCACAGCGGTCTCGACGGTCCGGCCGATGTCCCCGGAGTCCATGGTGAGCGCGATGTTGAGCGACCCGAGGTTGCAGGAGATGTCCTTGCCGATCTCGGTGTAGTTGAGGTCGGCGTCGTAGGTGCTCGGTTCGGAGACCTGGAGGATCTCCGAGCACAGGTTGGACATGGTGATCTTGCCGTCGATCGGGTTGGCCCGGTTCACGGTGTCCTCGTACATGATGTACGGGTAGCCGGACTCGAACTGGATCTCGGCGAGGGTCTGGAAGAACTCGCGGGCATTGATCTTCTTCTTGCGGATGGCCGGGTTGTCGACCATCTCCTCGTACTTCTCCGTCACGGAGATCTCCGTGAAGGGCACGCCGTAGACCTGCTGCACGTCGTAGGGCGAGAAGAGGTACATGTCCTCGTTGCGCTTGGCCAGCTCGAACGTGACGTCCGGGATGACGACACCCAGCGACAGGGTCTTGATCCGGATCTTCTCGTCGGCGTTCTCCCGCTTGGTGTCGAGGAACTTGTAGATGTCCGGGTGGTGCGCGTTGAGGTACACCGCGCCGGCACCCTGCCGGGCACCGAGCTGGTTGGCGTAGGAGAAGGAGTCCTCGAGGAGCTTCATCACGGGGATGACTCCGGAGGACTGGTTCTCGATCTTCTTGATCGGGGCACCGGACTCGCGGATGTTCGTGAGCGAGAAGGCCACACCACCGCCGCGCTTGGACAGCTGCAGCGCGGAGTTGATGGAGCGACCGATCGACTCCATGTTGTCCTCGATGCGCAGCAGGAAGCAGGACACGAGCTCGCCGCGCTGCTTCTTTCCGGCGTTGAGGAAGGTGGGGGTTGCCGGCTGGAACCGACCGCCGATGATCTCCTCGACGAGGCGGGTGGCCAGTTGCTCGTCACCGCGGGCGAGGAACAGCGCGACCATGACGACACGGTCCTCGAAGCGCTCCAGGTACCGCTTCCCGTCGAAGGTCTTGAGCGTGTACGAGGTGTAGAACTTGAAGGCGCCGAGGAAGGTCTGGAACCGGAACTTCTTCGAGTAGGCGAGCTCGGACAGGCCCTTGATGAACTCGAAGGAGTACTGGTCGAGGACCTCGGGCTCGTAGTAGTCGTGGTCGACCAGGTACCGCAGCTTCTCCTTGAGATCGTGGAAGAAGACGGTGTTCGTGTTGACGTGCTGGAGGAAGTACTGACGCGCCGCCTGCTTGTCGCGCTCGAACTGGATGCGACCCTCGGCGTCGTACAGGTTCAGCATCGCGTTGAGTGCGTGGTAGTCGAGATCCGTGTCCTCGCGGATGATCGCTTCTAGATCGCGGGCTTCAGCCGTTGCTGCCACAGTGAATCCAATCCTTGGTCTACGTACGTGACGTCCTCGTCGGTGCCCAGCAGCTCCACCCGGTGGAGCAGCGGTACCCGGCACTTCGCGGCCACGATGCGTGCCGCCTTGCAGTAGTCCTCACCGAAGTTCGTGTTCCCGGCACCGATGACGCCGAGGAGCCGGTCACGGTTGTCCTTCACGTTGAGGAACGTGATGACCTGTTTGGGGACGGCCCCGCGGTGGGGGCCGGCCCCGTAGGTCGGGGTGACGAGCACGAAGGGCTCGTCGACGAGCAGGGTGTCCTCGTTCGTCGACTGCGGGATGCGGACCGCGGGGTGCCGCAGCTTGCCGACGAAGCGGTGGGTGTATTCGGAATTGCTCGAGTAGTAGACGACGAGCACGTCGTTCGCCTCCACGTCGGTGTGGTCACCGGCGGGTGCCGGTGACCGGTCGGGAGGGATCAGGCCACGCCCGCTGCGGCGCGGTCCGACCCGAGGGTCGCGATCTTGTCCGGGCGGAAGCCCGACCAGTGGTCGTTGTCGGTGACGACGACCGGAGCCTGCATGTACCCCATGGCCTTGACGACGTCGAGGGCGTTCGGGTCCTGGGCCAGGTCGACCGAACGGTACTCGATGCCCTTCGCGTCCAGGGCGCGGTGGGTCGCGGTGCACTGGACGCAGGACGGCTTGGTGTACACGGTGATCATGGGCTTCCTCCGCTGGGTCTCACTGGCGTTCTCACTGACATCGTCCGCGTCGGCGGCGGGCGGGACGGGCCCCGGGGACTGTTCCACGGTTCCGGGCGACCGACCACTAGATGTTGTGTTCGGTGACGAGGTTACCCCTAGATGGTGTGTCACACCAGTGTGATTCGCCCGTGTCGGAAAGAGTTTTCACAGGTTCGTGACACCCGGTGAGCGGCCCTCCACAGACCGGTGTACGACAGGTCCGCGAGGCGGATTCTCGCGGCTCGTACGGTACTGGTCGACCGGTTCCCACCGCCCCGTCCACCGTGCCGTCCACGCCTCCCGGAGGGTTGTCCACAGGAAGAAATTTTTCTGTGAACTTCATCCACACACAAGTGTTCCCGGACCCCTTCCGTGGACTCTCCCGGCGTGGTATCGGACCGCCGCCGAGGCGCACGTTCCGGGACTGCGACACCGTGTCTCCACTTCGGTGTCCGTACCCCCGTCTAGGCTGGTGGAACACGCCAGCCCGACCCCGGAAGGACCCTCATGTCGCAGGCCCCGCAGCCGAACCGTCCCGTCCAGGCACCGGCCGCGCCCCCGCAGGGCGGACCGACGGGTGGGGACAGCGCGCCCGCCCGGGGCACCTCGGCGGCGCAGTCCCCGCAGGCACGTTCTCCGCAGCCGCAGACCTCCCCGCCACAGGGGACCCCGAACCCCCACCAGGCGCCGGCGAACACGCAGGAGATCGGGCACGCGCAGGGGATCCTGTCCTCGGTCGAGCAGTACCTCGACCACTTCGTCGTCGGGCAGCGACGGCTGCGTGAGACCCTCGTGCTCGGTCTGCTCACCGGCGGCCACGTGCTCCTGGAGAGTGTGCCGGGTCTGGCGAAGACGACGGCGGCCAGCGCCCTGGCGAACGCGGTGCGCGCGGACTTCGCCCGGATCCAGTGCACGCCGGACCTCCTGCCCAGCGACATCATCGGGTCCCAGATCTACAACTCCTCGACGGGTGATTTCGAGATCCGGCTCGGCCCCGTCCACGCCAACCTCGTCCTCCTCGACGAGATCAACCGGTCGAGCGCGAAGACGCAGTCGGCGATGCTCGAGGCGATGCAGGAGAAGCAGACGACGATCGGCGGGCACCGTTACGAGATGCCCTCGCCCTTCCTCGTGATGGCGACCCAGAACCCGATCGAGCAGGAGGGCACGTACCAGCTGCCCGAGGCCCAGCTCGACCGCTTCATGATCAAGGACGTCCTGGAGTACCCGACCCCCGACGAGGAGATGGAGATCCTCCGGCGCCTCGACGCCGGTGTCTTCTCCTCGGAGGAGCGGCCCTCGCCGGCCTGTTCGCTCGACGACGTGCGGATCCTCCAGGAGACCGCACGGAACATCTACATCGACCCGGCGATCAGCCGCTACCTGGTCGAGATCGTCACCGCCACACGCAACGCCGGGCGGTACATCGGTCCGCTCGCCAAGTACATCGAGTGCGGGGCGAGCCCACGTGCCTCGATCGCGTTCACCAACGCCGCCCGGGCCCTGGCCATGATCCGGGGCCGCAACTACGTGGTTCCGGAGGACGTCAAGGACCTGGCCGTCCGCATCCTCCGCCACCGCGTGATCCTCGGGTTCGAGGCCGTGGCGGAGAACATTCCGGTCGAACGCGTCATCACCGATCTGCTCAAGGCCGTCCGGACGCCCTGATGGCGGCCCTGCTCACGAAGGTCAAGGCGCGCATGTCGATCCATGCGCACCGGCGGACCCGCGGTCTGCTGGAGGGCGAGTACGCCTCCGTCTTCCACGGCCACAGCATGGATTTCGACGACCTGCGGGAGTACGTGCCCGGTGACGAGATCCGGGACATCGACTGGAAGGCGACCGCCCGCCACACGACCCCGCTCGTCAAACGTTACGTCGCCCACCGACGCCACGCGCTGGCGATCGTCACGGACACCGGGATCGGTCTCGACGCGGTCTCCGCCTCCGGGGAACCCAAGCGCGAGGTCGCCATCATGCTCGCCGGCATGGCCGGATACCTGGCGGTCCGCCACGGTGACGACGTCATGCTCGTCGACGGGTGGGGGCAGCACACCCGCCACTCGGAGAAGAAGGGCACCGAGGCCCACCTCGAACAGCTGTTGCGCCGCATCCAGTCCGCCCAGGCCCCGGCGGGGTTCCCGGCCGACCGGTCGAGCGACATCGGCGTCCGGCTGCAGTGGGTGGCCGAGCACCTGCGCAAGCGCATGCTCGTCATCGTGCTCGCCGACGACGCCCCGCTCGACCGCCTCGACCCACGCCTGTTGCGGCGTCTGGACGTCCAGCACGAGCTCATGTGGATGACGATCGCCGACGCGGACCTCGAATCCTTCTCCCGCGGCACGGACAGCCCCTTCGACATCGTCGACCCGACCGGGACCGGGCTGCCCCCGGAGATCCTGCGCGGGGCCGGTCTGTGGGAGGAGTACCGGGCCGCCGAGGCGCGCAGGATCGCGGCGAACGAAGAGGTCCTGCGCACCGCGGGCATCCCATTCACCCGCGTCGCCGGGACCGACGACTCCCTCGAACAACTGCGACGACTCATGAGGAGGCAGCACGGTGGGCGGTGAACTCTACCCGGCGATGTCGCCCTCCTCGTGGTGGGTGGCCCTGGCCGTCCTCGGCCTCCTCATCGCCGTCCTGTTGCTCGGGATGCCCCTGTGGCGGGCACTCGTCCGGGCCCGGCGCAGTGCCGGGGAACTCGGCGCGGTCCCGCAGCACGTGGCGTTCACCTACCGGAACCGGATCTCCGAGGTCGAGACGCGGTGGCGGTCCGGTGAGCTCGACGACCGGGCGCTGGCGCAGCAGCTGGGTGTCGTCGTCCGTGACTTCGCCCGGTCGGCCTGGGACATCCGGATCGACCACCTCACGCTGCGGGACCTGCGTGCCCGGCGGATCAGACCGATCGCCGAGGTCGTCGAACTCCTCTACACCGCGGAGTTCTCCCGGCGCGGGTCGAGCAGCGGTGGACAGGACGAACTACGTGCGGTGAAGGAGTTGGTGGGCCGATGGAGCTGATCTTCTGGTGGGTCTCCGTCATCCTGCTCGTCGCGGCCGCCCTCGCCGTGTTCCTCCTGTCCCGACCCCGCCGCCGGACCGGCGGGAACGTGCCGGTGGCGCACCTCGACCGCGTGACCGCCCTGCCGGCCTTCGCCCGGCGGCGGACGGTCCTGCTGCTCGGTGCCGTCGCCGCGTTCCTCGTCGTCGTCCTCACCGCGCTCGTCGCCCTCGTCGGGATCGCCCGTCCGGTACGGATCGAGGCGGTCTCCCCCGAACGTGAACGCCGTGACGTCATGCTGTGCCTCGACGTGTCCGGTTCGATGCTGCCCTACGACGCGGAGATCATCGACTCCTACCTGGAGATGATCGAGTCCTTCGACGGCGAGCGGATCGGGATGACGGTGTTCAACCAGTCGGCGATCCTCTCGTTCCCGCTCACCGACGACTACGACATGGCCACCGAGTACCTCACGGAGGCCCAGGAGGCCGTGAGCTCCTGGGAGTTCGAGTCCAGCAGCATCGCCCAGGGCACCTTCGACTGGAACATCCCCGGCGCCTCGCTCATCGGTGACGGACTGGCCTCGTGCATCGACAACTTCGACCGCGACGAGGAGGACCGGTCGCGGTCCGTGGTCTTCGCCACCGACAACGTGGTGAGCGGTGTCGAGACCTTCACCGTCCCGGAGGCCACCGAACTGGCCGTCGACATCGGCGCGCGCATCTACCCGCTCTACCCCGACAGCTTCTGGGCCGGGTCCGAGATCGAGGAACTCGTCGCCGCCGCAGAGGACACCGGGGGTGTCGACTTCCCCATGAGCTCCGCCTCGGCCGCCGAGGACATCGTCTACGAGATCCAGGCGCAGGAGGCCGCACTCACCGACGCGGAACCGATCGTCCTCGTCCACGACCGGCCCGTCGTGTGGTTGGTCCTCACCCTGTTCGGCCTCGTCGCCGTGCTCGTCCTGTCCTGGAGGTTCCGGCTGTGAGACTCGGTGGACTGCTCCTCGACCCCGTGTGGCCCCTGTGGCTGGTGGGGCTCCTCGTGCTCGTGCTCGGGGCCGGCTGTGTGTTCCTCGCCGTGACGGTGAAGGAGAACCGGTGGAAGTGGCTGTGCCGCACCGGTGCCCTCGTGCTGTTGGCACTCGCCTTCGTCCGGCCCGCGGTGCCCGTGTCCTCGACGGCGCACACCGCCGAGAGCGCGGTCGACGTGTTCCTCGTCGTCGACACCTCGGCTTCCATGGTCGCCGAGGACTGGGGTGGACAGGAGCCCCGCCTCGACGGGGTGAAGGAGGACCTCGACGCCCTCATCGGCCAGTTGCCGGGGGCGCGGATCAGCATGATCACCTTCGACTCGGACGCAGCCGTCCGGGTGCCGCTCACCACCGACCACGCGGCGGTCCGGTCCGCCGTCGACACCCTGCGCCCGGAGATCACGCGCTACTCCGGTGGGTCGTCCGTCACCGCCTTCACCGAGGTGCTCCGTGACCGTCTCGACGCCGCCGCCGAGCAGAACCCGGCCAACGCCCGGGTCGTCTACTACTTCGGTGACGGCGAGCAGACCTCGCAGGATTCCCCCGCCTCGCTCGCCGAGTTCGGGTCCGAGGTGTCCGAGGGCGCAGTGTTCGGCTACGGCACCGTGGCCGGTGGCCCGATGAAGGAGACCCGCCTGGCCGAAGGGTTGGCGGATCCCACCGGCGGGGGTGAGGGCGGCGAGGAGGCCGAGGGCCCGACGTACATCCAGGACCCCGCGACGGGCAAGAACGCCGTCTCCCGGATCGACGAGCCACAGTTGCGGGCGATGGCCGGCGAGCTCGGTGTCGGATACGTCCACCGGGGTGCGATGACCGGCTTCGACTCCGCCTACGCCGCGCCGACCTTCGAGACCCAGCTCGTCGAGAAGGAGATCGCCGGGGGCACGCGGGAGTTCTTCTGGATCCCGCTGATCCTCGTCTTCGGTTGGATCGCCGCCGAGGCGGTCTTCTCCCTCACCCGCGTCCGCTCGCTCTCGACACTCGGGAAGGGCGGTCCCCCTGCCGGACGAGTCCGCGGTGCGCCCGTTCACCCCGGTGCCACCGGACGTCCCGTCGCACCCGGACCGGCAGGTCACCCCGTTCCGCCGAGGAGGTACGGCGCATGAACCCGCAGGACCCGACGACCGGAGCCGCCCCGAAGAAGGGGAAGAAGGCTCTGAAGAAGGGCAAGACGGCCCCGCAGGAAGGGACGAGGACCCGCCGGGCGCCGGCGTGGCTCGCGAAGATGCGCCCCGGACCGGACAACCCCCTGCGTCAGGTCCGGATGGGGGTGAGCGGGTGGCTCTCGGTGAGCACCGGCGCCGTCCTCGCCCTCTTCTTCGGGTCGATGTTCGTCCCCTGGGGCATCCTCACCGGGTCGTCGCAGGCCTTCGCGGCGGGCGACTCCCAGAAGACGATCGAACGAGCCGATCAGTTCGAGGACATCAGTCCGACCGAACGGCACAAGCCGCCCTTCAACCGAGGAACGACCGCCGCGGTGGACGGTGACTACGACACCGCGGAGTCCGAACTGAGGGTCGCCCTCGAACGGACCCCCGAGGCCGACGAGTGCGCGGTGCGCCTCAACCTCGCCTGGGTGGTGGAGCAGAAGGCCGGGATCGCCCGGGCCGACGACGACATCGACACCGCGAACGAACGGTACGACGAGGCCCAGACGCTCCTGGCGGAGGCACCCGAGTCCTGCCGCCCGGAGAACTCCCCGCAGCAACAGGCCAACGAGAACGCCCAGGAGCGGACCGAGAACGCCCAGGAGGAGATGAACCAGGAGGGCTCCGGCGAGGGCTCCGAGGGTGAGGGCGAAGGATCCGAGGGAGAGAACGAAGGAGAGAGCGGATCCGAGGGCGAGAACGGCGGGTCCGGCGACAGCGGGAACTCCGGTGGCTCCGGCGACGAGGACGAGGGGTCCGGTGGTGGCTCCGAGGACGAGGAGAACCAGGCACCGAAGGACCCACTCGAGGGTGGCGAGGTCCCGGACGATCCGGAGGAGAAGAAGCGCATCCTGCGCGAACGCTCCGAGAAGGGCCAGGAACGCCAGGACCAGCAGGACCAGGCCGAGGACGGCTCCTCCGGCTACGACAAGCCCTGGTGACGGAGCCCAGACGTGGTCAGTTCTTCTGACCGTACTTCCGGTAGGCGTTCTGCTTGGAGGTCCGTAGGGCCATACCGATCGCGGTCCAGGAATCTCCGGCGTCCCGTGCCTGGTCGACAGCGTGCTGGAGCCTGGACTGGGACTCTTCGACCGCCTTGCGCGCGGCCGCGACCGCCCGCAAATGCTTGCCGTCACGCATCGAGTCGGGGTCGATGCCATCGATGAAGTCGTCGATGTCGCTGCGGATCGGAAGTTCGGACATGGTAATCACCCCTCGCTCAGAGGAAGTCGTAGTGGCTGGGTCTGAGAATGTCTGCAGGGATGACCCGCATCGGATCGTCCATCGGGACCACGACGAGCTCGAGGAACCTGCCGTGTTGGTCAGCACCGATGACGAACAGTCGCAGTTCCCCGTCGTACTCCTGCTCGCGGTACCGGATCGCGTTGTCGAGCGCGTGGAAGATCTCCTCGTCCGTGATCCCGTGTTCACGAGCACTGTCCAAGATCCTCACATCGTCATCATAATGTTGACGATGTGCCAGGATAAATGCCGTCGGCGAACCCCCACTACAACCTGTCGGGTCCAGTCAGGTCGTGGTGCGGCGGACCTCTCGCACGAAGCCGTCGACCAGGGCTTCGGCGTCCGGGACGACACGGTCGGAGATCTCCCTGGCCCGGGCGAGGAGCTGCTCCTTGTCGAAACCGAGCGCGGCGAGGCGGTCGCCGTCCCACCGGGTGAGGTTCTCGGCCCCGGCTTCCGGGTGGAACTGGGTGCCCCACGCCCGGCCGACACGGAAGGCCTGGTTCTCGCACAGTTCGCTCGTCGCCAGAAGCACGGCGGAATCCGGCAGTCGGGTGATCCTGTCGACATGGCTCTCGACGAAAGCCGTCTCCCGGGTCACGCGAGCGAACACCGGGTCCTCGGCGGCCGCCGGCGTCATCGTCACGTCGGTGTACCCCTTCTCCGGTGCACCGGTGCGGGCTTTCACCTCTCCCCCGGCCACGTGCGCGAGCATCTGGCCACCGAGGCAGATACCCAGTTGCGGGACGTCCTCGGCGAAGGCCCGTTCCACCAGGCGCCTCTCGTCGGCCAACCACGGCGCGGTGTCGTCCTCGTCCGGCATGAGACCTCCGCCGAGCAGCACGAGACCGTCGTAGTCGCCGAGCGCCGTGGGCTCCGGGAAGGGGCTCACCCCGGCGATCCGCAGGTCGAACTCGACGTCCCGGGCCACGAGCCACGGCACGAGAGCGCCGGGCTTCGAGTCGGTGTCGTTGACGATCATGAGCAGGCGGGTCATCGGGTCCCCTCGTCGGTGGTGGATGCGGTTTCATGTGCGCGGGCGGTGCCCGGATAGCTCCCGGGCAGGAGCGCCTCGTGGATCGCCTCGCCGGCGCGGCGCATGATCGGCATGACCTCGCGGACCCGGTCGGTCCCGGTTTCCCAGTTGGCGATGACGGCGTACGCGATCCGCTTCTCGCGCGTCATGGCGATGCCGATGTCCGCCCGGATCGTCCCGTTCGTCCCGGTCTTGTTCACCACCCACGCCCCACGGTCGTATTCGTAGTGTGCGAGCGGGTCCGGGTCGAAGGCGGAAGCGACCATCGAGGTGTCGGTCCCCGCGCCCAACCACCGGCGCAGCACCTCGGACAGACTCTCGTCGAAGAAGGCGTCACGCGAGACACCTGCCATGAAATCGGACAGCTCCGCCGCCGTCCCCGAGGACAGTCGTGCCGGGGCCCCTGCGGGCCGGGGCCATCGCAGGTAGTCGTGCAGCCCCGAGGACGTGTACCCGAGCGCGGCCGTGTCGCGGTGGACCCGGTCGAGGCCCACGCGCCGGGCGAGGACGTTCGTCGCGAAGTTGTCACTCACCGCCCCGATGAGCATGCCGATGTCGAACACGCTGAGGCTGTCCTGCTGCAACAGGTACCAGAGCCCGGAATCGGCCACCCGCTCGGAAGGCCGCCGCCGGAGCTTCTCGTCGAGCGAGAGCTCGCCGTCGCGGACCATCGCGAGCGCGGAGTACAGGAGGAACACCTTCGGCACGCTCGCGGTGCCGAGTTCCAGGTCCGGCTGATGACTGAACAGCACCGCTCCGGAGTCGATGTCGTAGGCGTGTGCGGAGAACTCGACACCGTCGAGTGCGGTGAACGACTCCGGGGAGAAGGGTGGGGTGTCGAAGTACGGGGAGGACGTCACGGGGTCTCCTTCGAGGAGGTCGGTACGGCGAAGGCAGGTCAGGGAAGGACGGTGAGCGTGGGCGTCCCACCGGCCGGGGCGTCGAGACATACCTCAACGCCGAGCGGCGCCGAGAGCGCGTGGGGATCGTGGCCGAAGCCCAGCTCGCCGACGACGGGCACACCGCGGGACTCCAGACCGGCGGCCCGGGCGTATTCGAGTGCGAGCGCCTCGACCTCGGCGACCGGCGGGCAGTCGTCCCAGGACCCGAGGACGAGCGCCTCGATCCGGTCCAACTGCCCCGAGCGCAGGAGGTGCAGCCAGAACCCGTCGAGGCGGTAGGTCTTCTCGCCGACGTCCTCGACGAGCAGGACGGAACCGGTCGGGGCCCCTCCGTCCCCGCTCCCTGCGGGCACAGCTCGCGAGGTGCCCTCCCCGGTCCCCCGCTCGTGGCGCAGGCTCTCCGGTGCACCGACGGCCCCGGCCAACAGGGCGAGGTTCCCGCCGGTCGTCCGGCCGGTCGCACTCCCCGGCAGGAGGGTGAGGGCGTCCGGACCGGAGACGGTCCGTCCTCCCCAGGGCTCGAACATCCACCGGTGCACGTCCGCGGGGATCCTGTCGGACTCCCGGAACACGGCATTGCCCGGCATCGGGCTGAAGAGGCTGGGGACACCGACGTGGTGCTCGATCGCCCGGTGGAGTGCGGTCACGTCGCTCGATCCAGTGAGCAGGGTCGGACGTCCGTCCGCCCGCCACGCACGGGACCGCATCCGGTCCCAGTCGATCCCGTCGAGCAGACGCATGGCCCCGTATCCTCCACGCAGGCAGACGACGGCGGCGACATCCGGATCGCACCAGGCCTCGACGAGATCGGACCGCCGTCCCTCGTCGGTGCCGGCCAGGTAGTCCGCCGCCCGCGGATGGCGGTCCTCGACGTGGGCACCGACCTGCACGTCGAGTCCCCAGGACTCCAACACGTGCACCGCATGGTCGAGTCCCTCCCGGTCGGTCGGCCCCGAGGCGGCCACGAGGGCCACGCGGTCACCGCGGGTCAGGGGCGCCTCGGCGGCGTAGGGGGAGGTGGCCGCGCTCACAGTGCACCGACCCGGTCGGCGCGGAAGGACGGGACGGCGGCGAGGAGTTCCTTCGTATAGGCGTGCTGCGGGTCGAGGAGCACCTGTTCGACGGGGCCGCGTTCGACGATCCGGCCGGCGCGCATGACGGCGACGGTGTCCGCGATGTTCCACGCGAGTCCGAGGTCGTGGGTGATGACGAGGGTCGACGTCCCCCGGTTCTTCCGCAGGGCCAGGAAGAGCGAGAGGATCTCGCCACGCACGCTCGCGTCGAGGCTCGCGACCGGTTCGTCGGCGACGAGGATCTCCGGTTCGAGGGCCAGGGCACCGGCGATGACGACGCGTTGCCGCTGCCCGCCGGAGAGCTCCTGGGGAATCGAGGAGAGGTACCGTTCCGCGGGCAGGAGCTCGGCGGCTTCGAGCGCCTCGATCACCCGGGAGTGCTCGTCCCCGGAGAACTTCTGGACACGCAGGCCCTCGGCGACCGACTCGTAGACGCTGAGCTTCGGGTTGAGCGATCCCGAGGGGTCCTGGAGCACCATCTGCACCGACCGCCGGAACTCCCGTAGTGCCTTCGCCTTCCGGCCCAGGGGCTTCCCGCGGTACTCGACCCGGGAACCCGCGTCGGCCTCCTGGAGCCCCAGGAGTGTCCGGGCGAGAGTGGTCTTGCCGGACCCCGACTGGCCGACGACCGCGAGGATCTCCGCATGGTGGAGGTCGAGGTCGACGTCCGCGACGGCACGGACCGCGTGGCCGCGTCCGCTGAAGGTGACGTTCACCCCGGTGGCGGAGAGCACGACCTCCTCGGTCATCTCCTGCGGATCCTCCACGGTGATCCGCGCGGGATTCCGGGTCACCGGCTCCAGGCGGCTCGTGCGGTCGCCGATCGTGGGGAACGCCTCGGCCAGCTGGCGGGTGTAGTCCTCCTGTGGAGCGGCGACGACCCGTGCGGACGGACCAACCTCGACGAGCTCGCCGTGGCGCATGATCGCCAGGTCCTCACACACGTAGGCGAGGACCGAGAGGTCGTGGGAGATCATGAGCAGGCTGATGCCGTGCTCGGCGACGAGGGAGGAGATCTCGTCGAGGATCTGCTTCTGGACGATGACGTCGAGGGCGGTGGTCGGTTCGTCGGCGATGATGACGTTCGGCTCACAGGCGAGGGCCATGGCGATCATGATCCGCTGCTTCTGCCCACCGGAGAGTTCGTGCGGGAACGACTCCGCCTTCGCGACCGGCAGATCGACCTGGGCGAGCAGATCCTCCATGCGCTTCTTCCGCGCCGCGGCACTGCGCCAGGAGTCCTTCACGTGGAGTTCCAGCGCCTCGATGATCTGCGCCCCGACCTTGCGGACGGGGTTGAGGGAGTGGAGGGCTCCCTGGAACACGATCGAGGCCTCCGACCAGCGGACCGCGCGGATCTGCCCGAAGCTCAGCTCGGCCAGGTCCTGGCCGCCGAGCAGCACCCGGCCCGTGACCTCGGCGTTGCGCGGCAACAGGCGCAGGGCAGAGAGGATGAGCGTCGACTTGCCCGAGCCGGACTCCCCGGCGATGCCGAGGGACCCGCCGGCCGGGAGCTCGAGGGACAGGTTCTTGACCGCCTCGACCCGCCCGCGGCCCGTCCGGGTGCGGTAGGTGATCGAGACGTCCTCGAAGACGAGGGATTTCATGTGGGGACTCCCGGGACGTCGGGTGGGGTGGGGAGGACGAGGGGTGTGGCGCGCGGGCCGCACCCGTGGGGCACGGTACGCGCGGTGCTCGCAGGACGCACGGGGCTCACCGCGCCCGCAGCGTCGGGTTGGCGATCGCCTCGAAGGCACGACCGACGAGGGTGAAGGCGAGGACGACGAGGACGATCGCGATGCCGGGTGTGAGGATGTACCACCAGTAACCGGCGGTCGTCGCCGAGGCGTCCATCGCGTTCTTGAGGATCGTGCCCCAGGACTGCTGTCCGGCGCCACCGAGCCCGAGGAAGGCGAGGGTCGACTCCGCGATGATCGCGGATCCCACGGTGAGCGTCGTGTTCGCCATGACGAGCGGCATGACCGCCGGCAGCAGGTGCCGACCGATGATGTGCCAGTGGCCGGCCCCGAGCACCCGGGCGCGTTCGACGTAGAGCCGTGACTCCGCGGACAGGGTCTGCGCACGGACGACACGGGCCGTTCCCGCCCAACTCGTCGCCCCGATCGCGATGACGACCGTGAGCAGACCCCGATCGAGGACCGCGGTGAGGACGATCGCGAGAATGAGCGAGGGGATGACGAGGAAGAAGTCGATGAGTCGCATGACCACTCCCCCGACGAATCCGGTGAAGTGTCCGGCGGCCAATCCCATGACGGTGCCGATCACCATCGACATCGCGGTCGCGGCCACGCCGACGATGAGCGAGATCCGTGCGCCCCAGACCATGCGGGCCCACAGCTCCCTCCCGAAGTTGTCGGTCCCCAGCGGGTGTTCCCAGCTCGGCGGGGCGTAGCGCGGGGAGTCGAGTTGCTGGGTGACGTCGAGCATCTCCCGCGGGGCGATGAGCGGGGCGCACACCGCGACGAGGACGAAGAGGGCGAGCACGACCGCGCCCACCATCCCACCGGTGTCCGCACGGAACTGCGTCCAGGTGTCCTTGGCCGCGGCGATCCGCCGCTGACGTGCGACGGCCGCCGCCGAGGCGCCCTGTCCCCCGGTGCCGACCGTGGCGGTCTCCGTCCGGGGCGTGTCCTGTGGTGACGTGTGCTGCGGGGTCATCAGGCCCTCCTCACGCGGGGGTCGAGTGCGCGGTACACGAGGTCCGCGAGGAAGTTCATGACGATGATGATCGCGGAGAACACGACGAAGGTGCCCTGCAGCAGTGGCAGATCCGGACCGGCGAGCGCTTCGAAGGTGAGTTTGCCCAGGCCCGGCCAGGAGAACACCGTCTCGACAGTGACGGCCCCGGCGATGAGCCCACCGATGTGCATGAACACGAGTGTCACGGTCGGCAGGAGTGCGTTGGGCACGGCGTGGCGGGAGCGCACCCCGTCCTCGTTGAGTCCCTTGGCCCGGGCGGTCGTGAGGTAGTCGGCCGTCATCTCCTCCAGCAGCGAGGCCCGCATGACGAGCAGGTACTGGGCGTAGACGACCGCGACCATCGTGAGCACGGGTAGGACGAGGTGGTGGGCGACGTCGAGCACGTAGGCCGGTGTCCACGGGTCGACACCGGAGGACACCATGCCGCCGGTGGGGAACCAGTGGAGCGTCCCACCGAAGACCATGAGGAGCAGCAGGCCGAGCCAGAAGGTCGGGACCGACCACAGGATGAGGGAGGTGCCCGTCGTCAGCCGGTCGAACCAGGAGTTGCGGCGCCACGCGGCCCGCTGGCCCATCCAGAGTCCCAGTCCGATCGCGAGTGCCGCGGCGGAGGCGGTGAGCACGATGGTGGGCCAGAAGAACTCCGCGATGAGCTCGGAGACCGGCCGCGAGTACACGTAACTGGTCCCGAAGTCCCCGGTGAAGATCCCTCGGAGGTAGTCGAGGAACTGGACGTACCAGGGATCGTTCAGGCCGAGTTCCTCCCGCATCGCCGCCTGTTGCTGGGCGGACATGGGCCGGGTGGCGGCGAGTTTCGAGACCGGGTCACCGGGCAGGAGTTTGAAGGCGAAGTAGCCGAGGGCGACGACCATGAGCAGGCTCACGGCCGCGCCGCCCGACTTGCGCAGGACGTAGGAGAGGAACGAGGAACCCGCCGGAGGGGCGTCCGCCGGGGTCTCCCCCGTCGTCGCCCCTCCGGTGTCCTCGACCGTGGTGTCGGTCGACATGGTCACTCGCGGTCGTCCGCCGACTTCTTGCGCTTGGCGGCGAAGGCGCCACCGCCGCCGATCGCGACGACGAGTGCCACGCCGATGGCGACCCACGCGCCGGTGCTCATTCCACCGCCGGAGTCACCGCCGCCCTCGACGGGCTGCACCGCCGCGTAACCCCAGGGACCGGAGGCACCGGAGATCTGGCCGCCCTCGGCGGGCATGCCCTGGAACCCGGTAAACCGGTCCGACCGGTAGGCCTCCAACTGGTTGGGGTACCACAGGTAGATCGCCGCGGTGTCGGTGTAGTGGATGCGCTGGGCCTCGCGGACCAGTTCGGCGCGCCGCTCGGGATCGAGTTCGACCTTCTGCTGGTCGTAGAGGGCGTCGAACTCCTCGTTGCACCAGCCGTCCTGGGTCGTGCCGCCCTCGCCCTCGGCGTTCGGGCGCACGCCACAGGTGTTGATACCCAGCTGGTAGTCGGGGTCCGGACCGACCGACCACGAGGAGATCCGCAGGTCGTAGTCGCCGGCGGTCGTCCGTTCGTCGTCGGTGCCCGAATCGGTGGGTTCGGGGACGAGGTCGACGCCGATCTCCTCCAGCCAGGGCTCGAGGAACTGCACGGCGTCCGAGGTGTAGGAGGCCTCCGCGTTGAACATGAGGCGGATCTGCAGGGGCTCGCCGTCCTTGTCCCGGATGCCGTCACCGTCGGTGTCGGTCCAGCCCGCGCCTTCCAGGAGTTCCTGGGCGGCCTCCGGGTCGTAGGAGAGGATCGCCTCGTCGTCGGCCGGCAGGTTGTACTGCGGGTAGGAGGGCGGGATGAGTTCGGTGCCCGGGACCGCGTAGTCGCCGACGATCTGCTGCCGGAGCGTGTCCGCGTCGATGCCCTGGCGGATGGCCTGTCGGACGTCCGGGTCCTTGAGGGCCTCGGCGCCGGTGCCGAACTCCTGTCCGTCGGCGCCCGCCTTCCCGGAGTTGAAGGAGATCGCGTAGAACTTGCGGCCCACACCGTTGTTCACGGTGATGCCGTCCTCACCCTCCAGCGCCTCGTACTGTTCCGGCGAGAGACCGGTGACGAAGTCGACCTCGCCGGCCCGCAGGGCGGCGACCTGGGCCTCCGCGTCGGTGTAGTAGATGTACTCGATCCGGTCGACGCCCGGCTGCTCGCCGTAGTACTCGGGGTTCTTCACGAGGCTGATGCGCTGGTTGGGCTGATAGCCCTCGAGGAGGTAGGGCCCCGAACCCACGACGTCCGCGTCCACGGCCTCCTCGACCGGGTTCTCGAACTCCTCCCACACGTGCTTCGGCACGATCGGGATCTCCTCGCCGGGCACCGCGGCCTGCGGCTCCTTCATCGTCACGACGAGGGTCGAGTCGTCCGGCGCTTCGACGGACTCGAAGTTCTGCACGAGGCTGCCGTTGGCACTCGCCATCCCCGACTGCTCCGTGTCGGCGACCATCTGGTCGTAGGTCCACTTGACGTCGGCCGCGGTGATCGGCTCACCATCGGACCAGGTGGCGCCCTCCCGCATGGTGAAGGTCCACGTCTTCGCGTCCTCACTCGCCTCCCAGGACTCCGCGAGGCCGCCGACGGGCGATCCGTCCTCCTGCGAGTACAGGACGAGGTTGTGGTAGACGTACCGGTTGATCTGCGTGGGCGTGAGGTAGACGGAGGTGAAGGGGTTGAACGAGTCGACGAAACCGCTGGTGGCGATGCGCAGCGTCGTCTCGGCGGCCTCGACGGCCACGGGGGTCTCGGGGATCTCCTCGGTCGCGGAGGCGGGGCCGGCGAGAACGGCCGGGGCGAGCGCCAGGCCGACGGCGGTGGCTGCGGCGACGAGGCCACGGCCCGCGCGACTCACGACCCGGCGGGGATGACCGGTGACGGACATGGGGACTCCTCAGGGAAGAAATGCTTCAGGGGATCAATTGTGACCCACTGAACATACCCGCAGGTGACTCACAGCACAAACTCATTGACACCCGCAAGCTCCCCTCACTTCATGCCGGATCGTACGAAGGCCGCGACCACGTACTTCTGCAGGAAGATGTAGAGCAGGAAGACGGGCAGGCACGCCATGCCGGCCGCCGCCATGACCGCACCCCAGTTGTTGCCCTCGGCGGTGAGGAAGGACCGGATACCCACCTGGATGAGGGCGTCGGTCTGCCGCAGGATGAGCGAGGGCCACAGGTAGTCGTTCCACGCGCTGATGAACAACATGATCGTGAGCGCGGCGAGCGCCGGCTTCATGTTCGGCACGACCACCGACCACAGTGCCTGCCACGACGAGCGACCGTCGATCTTCGCCGCGTCGAGCAGCTCGCCCGGGAAGGCCCGCATGTGCTGGACGAGCATGAGCACACCGAAGGCCGAGACGAGGTTGGGCACGACGACACCGGCGATCGTGTTGAGCAGACCCATCTGCGAGACGAGCAGGTAGTTGGGGATCATCGTGATCTGGAAGGGCACCAGCCACGACCCGATGAACAGGAACTGCGCCACCGGCTTGCCGAAGAAGTCGAACCGCGCGAACGCGTAGCTGGCGAGGATCGAGGTGAGCAGCTGGAACACCGTGAGGACGACCGCCATCACCAGGGTGTTCCACATCATCGCGAGGATCGGGATCTGGTCGATGACGTCGAAGTAGTTCTGGACGCTGAAGGGCCACGGGACCGGGCTCTGCGACAGCTGGTCCTCCGGCCGCCGGAACGACGTGGCGAACAGCCAGTACACGGGGAACACGGCGACGACGGCGAGCACCACGTGCCCGATCGCCAGTCCCCCGGAGCTGCGCGCGCCGACCGGCAGGTCGCTGTCGCTGCCCTTCCGGACCTTCCCCGCGCCCGAGGAGCCCTGTCCTCCGGTCTCCGGCGTGCCCGCGAGCACGGGGTCCCGGTGGACGCTGCGGGTCCCGGCCTCCTGGTCGGCCGGTCCGCTCGTGTCGATGACGAATGCCATGGGATCTCCTGATCGAGTGGACGACGCTCAGTCTTCGTAGAAGGCGAACTTGCGGGTGAGGCGCAGGTACAGGACCGCGATGGCACCGAAGACGAGGAAGAGCAGCACACCCGCGGCGCTCGACAGACCGGAGTCGAAGTTCCGGAAGCCGAACTGGTAGAGCAGGTAGTAGATGTTCGTCGTCCCGTTCGAGGGCCCACCCTGGGTGAGGACGTCGATGAGCGGGTAGGTCCACTGGGCGGCGAGCAGCACCGTCATGAGGCCCAGGAAGACGAGCGTGGGCGAGAGCAGCGGCAGGATGATCCACCGGATCACGGTCCACGTGCCGGCACCGTCCAGGCTGGCCGCCTGCCCGTACTCGGGGCTGATCCCCGCCATGCCGGCGGAGACGACGAGCACACCGAATCCGAGCATCTGCCAGCCGACCATGAGGACGATCGCCCACAGTTCCATCGTCGGGTCGCGGAAGACATTGCCCAGGTCGCCTCCGAAGAACCCGACGACCTGCGGGATCGTGCCGCCGTTCGGGGCGAACAGCCAGCGCCACACCGCCGCCGAGGCGACCGGGGTGAGCAGGAACGGCACGAAGATCATGGCCTGGTAGAAGGTCTTCCACCGGCCCCGCACGTGCTGCGAGAGCAGGGCGATGAGCAACGGCAGGCCGAGAGAGAAGACCGCGAATGCGACCGTGTAGAGCACGGTGTTCCACACCGCCTGCTGCATCTCCGGCAGGGTGACGACGTCGACGAAGTTCTGGGCGCCGACGAACTCCTTGGGGCTCGTGGGCAGCATGTTCCAGTCGTAGGTCGACAGGGAGAAGGTCTGCGCCAGCGGCCAGTAGGTCCACAGGATCAGCATGGACAGGGCAGGCAGCAGGTAGAGGTACGGGGCAACACGCTGGAGGAAGGTCGCCCGCGACCGGTGGTCGAGGTCCTTGTGCTCGACCAGCGACTCCGCGCTGCGCTTCTCCTCCTCGACGGGGGCGAACATCAGGCGGACTCCCCCGCCGAGGCGCCGGCGAGGACCTGCTCGGAGTCCTCGGTCCGGTTGGCCGCGTCCACCATGGCCGCCTGTTCCTCGGCGGACTTCTCCATGAAGGCCTGCAGGATCTCCGGGGTCATCTCGTAGACCGTCGGGTGCGCGGCGATCGGGACGACGGTGTGGAGCACCCGGTCCTCGTAGACGTGGACGAGGTTGTACCCCTGGGCGCCGTCCATGCCGCAGGCACCGGGGAAGACGACCTGCAGGTCCTGCGTGTAGCAGGTGGCCGAGGCGACGGAGACCGGGATCCCGCCGGCGAAGGTCGAGGTCGTGTTGTAGTGCAGGTGACCGCCGAGCACTCCGCGCACGTCGGTGCCCTCGATCACCCGGGCGAAGCGCTCCTGGTCCTTGAGCTCGACGAGCTCGATGAGCCCGAGGGGGCTGGGCACCGGCGGGTGGTGGAGGCCGACGAGCGTGCCGTGCTCGGCGGGGGTCGTGAGCTCCTCGGCCAGCCAGTCGAGCTGCTCGTCGGTGAGTTCACCGTGGTGGTGCCCCGGGACCGTCGAGTCGGGCGTGATCGACGAGGCGCGCAGACGCTCGAAGAGGAGCTTCAGGTTCGCGTCGGAGTCCACCTTGTCGTGGAGGAGGGCATCGTCCTCGACGAAGTGGGTGTCGGAGATGTGGAGGATCGTGTGGGACGGGGTGCCGTGCTGGGAGGTCATGGGGTCTCCTCGGTGAAGAACGGGTGTGTGGTGCGGACGGGTGTGGTATCAGGCGGTGAGGCGCTCGCGGAGGGCCTTCAACTGGACCGGGCCGAAACCGTGGGCCTCCAGGTAGGCGACGGCGCCGTCGAACTCCTCGTCCAGACGGTGCAGCAGCGCCTCGATGAGCGGGGCCGGGCTGGCGGTCGTGATGCCGACGACGTCGATGCCCTGGGCCTCGGCGGCCGCGAAGACCGGCATGTGGAGCACCTCGACGGCGTCCCGGCCGACGGCCGAGGGCATGTCGGCCAGTTCGCCGTCGTGCCGCAGGTCGACCATCCGGGTGATCCCGAGCTCGGCCATGTGTGCACGGCCGGCCTCGGCGACCAGGTGGAAGGCGTCGGAGCGGAACACCTGACCGGAGGCCACCACTCCCCCGCGCCGCAGCGGGATCCCGCCGAGGTCACGGAAGTTGTGGGTGCCGGTGACCGGCAGCGGCGCGTTCGGGACGAAGGTGGGGGCGTAGGTCGTGTCGGTCATGGTGCTCACTCCTCGATGAGGTCCTGGGCGCGGGAGGCCGCCTCGGGCAGGGTCTCGTAGGGGTCCTGCCCCTGGAAGATCGCGTCCTGGATGGCGACGTCGAGCAGACGGTCGACCTCCTGGAACTGATCACCCGGGTAGGCCTCGGTTGCGACGAGGCGGTCCAGCTGGGCCATGTTCGGATCGTCGAGGTCGGTGGCCTCGGACCACTCGTGGAGCGGGCCGCCCTCCTCGGTCATCGAGTTCCGCAGCGGCAGGTAGCCGATGCCCGCAGTGATCGCCTCGTAGGCCTCCGGGGAGGTCATGTGCTTCATGAACTCCCGGGCCGCGGACCCGAGCGTGCGCAGACGGGTGCGGGGCGCCTCGGGAGCGGTGGAGGGCCGTGAGCTCCTGCCGGGTCTGCGTGCGCAGGGCCGCGTCGAGGTTGGACAGCGGCTCGTCCATGAGGAAGGCCTTGGGCTCCCGGACGAGGGCGCGGCCGACGGCCACGCGCTGGCGCTGACCGCCGGAGAGCTGCTTGGGCAGGCGGTCGAGCAGGTGATCGATCTCCAGGGAGGCGGCGACCTCCTGGATCCGGATGTCCATCTGCGCAGGCGTGTACTTCGGCCCGCCGTTCTTGTGGGCCTGGGTGAGCGGGAAGCGGAGGTTCCGGCGGACGGTCAGGTGCGGGCAGAGCGCGTAGCTCTGGAACACCATGGCGATGTCGCGCTTCTTGGACGGCACGTCGGTGATGTCGCGGCCGTCGAGGTCGATGGTGCCCAAGGTCGGCTCGAGCAGCCCGGCGAGCATGCGGAGGAGGATCGTCTTCCCGCAGCCGGAGGGCCCGAGGAGGACGCAGAAGTCGCCGTCGGCGATCTGCAGGTCGATGGCGTCCACGGCCTCCGTGCCCTTGAAGGCACGGGTGAGGCCCGTGATGGAAATGGTGCCCATGTCTCACCTCGTGTGTCGGGTCCCCGGAGGATTCGGGAACCGTATGGAAGGTTTTTACATGGATCAGTGTTCACAGGGAACGTGAATACATGGCGGCCTGGGGACGAACACGGCCCCCGACCACGGTGAACCCGTGGCGAGGGCCGGCGAACTGTGATGACGAGGGCGCATCAGTGGGGTGAGGGCGGTCACTCCCCGGACGGGCGGTCACCGTCCTCGGCACCCACGGCACCGCTCTCGTCGTCCGAGGTGACGGTCGCGACGGTCGCGATGAACCGGTCGGAGTTGCGGGTCGTCCCGCGCAGACGGTCCATGACGGCGGAGTGGAGGGCACCGAGGAGCAGGATCTGGACGATGTTGCCGCCCACCCGGTCCTCCTGCCACTGGTTGTAGGTGGCGCCGGCGACGAGGGCGACGTCGGCGAGGTCCGTGAGCGGTGTCCGCCCGAAGGCTGTGAGACCGACGACCGCGGCGCCCGCCGCCTTGGCACCCCGGGCGGCCTCCAGGGTCACGGAGTTCGACCCGGACTCACTGATGACCAGGCACACGTCTCCGGACCGCAGGGAGTTGGCGGCGAAGAGCTGGAGGACGGCGTCGGCCGGCGCCTCGCACAGCAGTTCCGAGGCGACGAACCGCACCGCGACACCCTGGGCGAGCGGGGCCGATCCCCCGGTGCCGATGACGAGCAGGCGGGGTGCCGCGGCCACGAGGTCGGCGGCCCGGGAGAAGGCGGCGACGTCGAGCGTGCCGACCGCCTCGGCGAGTGCCCGGGAGGCGCTGTCGTAGGTGGCGTGCACGATCCCGGCGTCCCCGGACTCGACCGGCGCGGACGCCTGCGCCCGCCGGGACCCGATGTCCCGGGCCAGCAGGAGGCGTAAGTGCTGGTAGCCCTGGAAGCCCAGGTTCTTGCAGGCCCGGCTCACCGTCGCCGCCGAGGTGCCCGTCCGGGCGGCCATCGCCGCCGCGGACAGGTCGAGGACCCCCTCCGGGTCGTCGGCCACGCACTGCGCGACCCGCTGTTCACTCGGGACGAGGGAGGGCAGGAGTGACCGGATCCGGTCGAGCACTCCCCCGGCGTCCGGGAGCTCTGCGGGATCGGCCTCGGCAGTCGTCATGTCTCGTCCTCGTGGTGTCGGATGTGGGCGCCGACGGCGTACTGGACACCGTCGAGGCGCCGGGTGCGGCGGAGGTTGGCACGTCCCGCAACGTGGAATGTCCGCAGGACGCTACCGGATGCACGGTGGCCGTCGGCCACCACCCGGCGACCTGCGGGCGACGCCCGGGTCAACTTTCCCTGAACAGGTACATGTGAGCCGTCTCGCCACGGCGTCGCATCACGGCACGTCACCTCGACCGTACCCGCAGGTGTTCCCGCAGATAGGGCACCGCGAGATCGACGAGCCCGTGCCCGGCCGGGACGACCACCCCGGCGTCGACCAGCCGCCTGCGGTAGGTGCTCGCGTACTTGTCCGTCACGGACATCCGGCGGGCGATCTCGACGGTGCGCGAGGGCCCGTCGTCGAGGGCCATGGCCCGCAGATAGTCGAGGTCCCGGGCCGAGAGCGGGTCGAGTGTGGGCTCGTGGATCTGCCTGCCCATGATCTCCCGGGCCTGCCCCACGGCCGCCTCGACGTGCTCGACCGCGATCGCGGACGCCGCGCCCGCGGCCTCCCAGGCGAGATCCCCGAGGAGCTGGACGAGGTAGGGGTAGTACTCGCTGCGGTCGGTGGCGAGCGCGAGCGCGTCCTCGTCGATCGTCTTCCCGGCCTCCTCGATCGGGGTGCGGATCGCATGGGCCGAGGACTCCCGGTCGAAGTACCCGAGTTCCACCCGCTCGGCCCGGCGCAGGTAGGTGGAGACCTCGTCGTTGACGAGCCCGTTGATGGAGTGCGGCAGGCCGGCGGCGACGAAGGCGAGCGGCGCGCCCTCCCCGATCGCGTGGGCCATCGCGTCGGTGACGACGCGCAATTCGTCGATCGTCGAGCGGTGTACCTCGTCGAGGGTGATGAGCAGGCCGGTTCCTCGTTCCTCGAGGAGCCCGAGGAGTGTCATGAGGGTCGTCCGGATGTCCGGGATCCCCATGTGGTCCTTCTCGTCGCGCCAGGAGACCCCGCCCAGACCGGCCGGCAGGGTCAGGCCGATCATCTTCGCCTTCGAGGTCGTCGCGGCGTCGAAGGCCTCGAGGACCTCCGGCAGCCGGGCCCGGGCGAGCCGCTGGGCGAACCCGGGCGAGGCCTGCTCCTGGACCGTGATCCACTGCCGGGTCGAGGCGACTTCCCGGAAGGTGCCGAGCAGCACCGTCTTGCCGACGCCACGCTGGCCGGTCACGAGAGTCGCCCGACCCCGCGCGCCGGGCCCGCCGTCGATCGCCCGGGCGAAGGCGTCGACCTCGGCCTGCCGCCCGACGAGCGTGGGCGGTTGCGTCCCGAAGCCCGGGGTGAAGGGGGACGCGGAACCGGAGGAGGGCGGGGGCGGGATGGTGACGGTCACGGTCCCCACGGTAGTCCCGGAACACCTCGGGCGCGGGGAAGGGCACGGCCGCTACCAGGACGTCACAGAATGTCACGATGTGGTCACGATCACGATAGTTTCCCAGGATCCTGCCACTTCCCGAAACAGGTACGTGATGTTCTTCACTCCCATGACCTCCCCCACCCTCCTCGTCGCCGGCGGCCGGGTCGTCGACCCGGAGGCGGGCACTGTGACCGCGGCCGACGTCCTCGTCACCGGCGACACGATCACCGGCCTCGTGCCGCCCGGTGCACACTCCCCCGGTGCACGCTCCCCCGGTGCACTCGCCGACGACGCCGGCACCCGCGTGATCGACGCCGCGGGCCGGTACGTGATGCCGGGCTTCGTCGACCTCCACTCCCACGCCCAGGACCTCACGGGGCACCGACTGCAGGTGCTCGACGGGGTGACGACGAGCCTCGAGCTGGAGGCCGGGACCGCCGACCTGCCCACCTTCCTCCGTGCCGCGGCCGCGGAGCCTCGACCCGCACATGTCGACGGCCGAGGCGACCTACGACATCACCCGGGGTGTCTTCGAGGGCCTGGTCGCACTCGACGACGCCGGGGTGCCCCAGCCGCAGCTCGCGGAGTCCGTGGAGGTCAACGACGATTACACGGAGTTCGTCTTCCACCTGCGCGAGGGCGTCACCTTCCACGACGGGTCCGCGCTCGACGCCACCGACGTCGTCGACTCGCTCACCCGCTGGCAGGAGAACTCCCCCGCCGGTGCCGCCTTCGCCGAGGTCACCTTCGAGGCGACGGACGAGTCGACCATGACGTTGACGTCACCGACCTCCTTCTTCGCCGCGCTCACGATGCTCGCCAACCACCAGAACCAGTACCCGGCGATCACGTCCTCCGAGGCGATCGCCTCGGCAGGTGCCGCCGGCATGGAGGACATCGTCGGCACCGGGCCCTACGCCTATGTCGAATGGCAGGACACCCAGCACGTCCAGCTGGAGAAGTTCGCGGACTACACGCCCTACGAGGTCGACACGACCGGCGGCGCAGCTCCGTCGGTGGCGCACTACGACGAGATCTGGTTCGACTTCGTGCCGGACCCCTCGACCGCGCTGTCCGGGTTCCAGGTCGGGGACTACGACGTGTACGCGAGCCCGAGTGCCGACCAGCTGGTCCAGTTGAGCGAGATGCCCGATGTCGCCTCGGCCACCCAGGTCCGTGGCGTCAGCGGCATCACGATCAACCGGACAGCGGACTCCGTGTTCGGGGACAAGCCGATGCGTCAGGCACTCGCCATGGGGCTCGACAACGAGGCGGTCCTCCAGGGTGCCTACGTCGACCCGATGTTCTACTCGGCCGACGGCTCCCTCGCCCTGCCGGGCCAGGAGGACTGGATGACCGAGGCCGGCCTGGAGAACTACGACCGGGTGGACGTCGACGGCGCCAAGGACCTCATCGAGTCCGCCGGGAACACCGGCGCCGAGCTCACCCTCGTCACCACCCGCGAGTACCCGACCCTCTACGACATGGGCGTCGTGATCCAGCAGGAGCTCGAGGGCCTGGGCTTCACCGTGTCGATGGAGACCTACGACTGGGCGACGATGCTCGACATCCTCTCGAACTCGCCGGACGCCTGGGACCTCAGCCCCATGGCCTGGTCCCCGCAGTCGATCCCGACCCGGTACACGTACATGTCCCCGAACGAGGACGGTGCCGGTGAGGAGACCGCCTACTACGAGGCGATCGACGCGGTGAACCACGCCGCCGGCGAGGAGGAGGCGCAGGCCGCGATGGCCGACCTCCAGGAGGTCTTCTGGGAAGAGGTGCCGATGGCCAAGACCGGTACCTACAACGCGATGATGTTCTGGGACTCCGCCTCCGTCCAGGAGATCACGCTCCAGACGGGTGCCGGGGCGACCGGCCTGTACTACCTGGCCGAGCCCGCGAGCTGAGTAACGCCTCCCCTGTCGAGTGGCTCGTCGTCACGCTGATCGCGCCGGAGCGATCAGCGGGCGGCGAGCCACTCGTCGAATGTGGGGCCGCGCAGGTCCGCGTCCTCCCCGGGCAGGACGTCCCCGAGCGCGAGACCGCGCATCATGCCCGTCGGCAACGACATGGGTGGGATCCACCCCCGGCGGCCCTCGTCCCGGGCGACGGCACGCACCATCTCCTCCAGGGACTCCTCACGGGGACCGGCCAGGTCCGTCGCGCGGCCCTGTGCCTCACCGAGCGCGAGTTCGGCCAGCCGTTCCCCGACCACCGCGGCCGCGACCGGCTGGACCCGGCCCTTGGGCGGGAACTGGACGCCGCCGAACCGTGACCGATCGAGCATCTGGAGCGCGAACTCGTGGAACTGGGCGGCCCGCAGGATCGTCCACGGCAGGTGCGAGGCCTGCACCACCGCCTCCTGCGCGACCTTGCCGGCGTAGTAGTCGTGGGGCACGCGGTCGATGCCGACGATCGAGAGGACGACCGCATGGCGGACCCCGGCCGCGGCCGAGGCGCCCAGCAGGTTCCCGGTCGCCGCGGCGAAGAAGTCGATGGCCGGCCGCGCCCCCATGGTCGTCTTGTTCGCGGTGTCCACGACTGCTTCGACCCCCACGAGCGCCTCGGCCAGGCCCGCGCCCGTCACGAGGTCGACCCCGGTGGAGCGGGAGAGCACGCGGGCCTCGTGTCCGGTGGAACGCAGGGCCTCGACCGTGGCACGGCCGACCACCCCGGTCCCTCCTGCGACGGCGACGACAGTCATCGGGAATCCACTCCTTCGTGGTCGGACGGTTCCGATCACGTCCATTGTGTCCGCGTCGAGGCGCCCTGACCGGGCCGCCTGCCAGGTGCTGAATACACGACGGGCCCCGACCGTGTGGTCGGGGCCCGTCGTGAGGGGTACGTGGAGATGGCGGGAATCGAACCCGCGTCCGTCGGCATGTCATCAGGTCTTCTCCGGGTGCAGTCCGTGAATGGCTGTCTTAGGTCCAGGTCCCGTGCACGAACACACGGACCAACGGACGGATTCGGCTGAAAGTCCCCCTGACACCACCGACGAGTGGCAGGAGCAGTGGCTTCCTAGCTGACGCCAGGAACCGGAGCGGAAGCTACCCCGGGCTGACGGCTACGCAGCTCGCTCGATCAGGCGGCGAGGGCGTATGCAGTGCGGTCGTTAGACTTAGCACTTATTGGTTTGCGAAGAGCGTTAACGAGATGACTTCGCATTCTCGACCCGCTTCCCCTGAATCAATGACCGGCGTCGAAACCGATCATCCCCCTATGTGATTACCAAGTCCCGCGCGATCCACCGGACCTCTCGGACCCGCTCTCGCGCGGACCTTCAACGGTACCACTGCAACGTCGCGGACGTCCAGTGGTATTCCAGACCCACCGGGCCGGGGCGCCTCGGCGGCGGATCAGCGGTTGCGTTTCCGGGCGTCGGACATGGCCCGCTGGGCCTCGCGATTGTCCTGCTTCTCGCGCAGGGTCTGCCGCTTGTCCCAGTCCTGCTTACCGCGGGCCACCGCGATCTCGACCTTGACACGGGACCCGTCGAAGTAGAGCTCCAGCGGTACGAGGGTCCGCCCGGGCTCCTTGATCTTCTGGTCGATCCTCCGGATCTCCTCGCGGTGCAGCAGCATCTTGCGCCGCCGCCGCGCGGCGTGGTTGGTCCACGTCCCCTGCAGGTATTCGGGAATGTAGGCGTTCTCCAGCCAGGCCTCACCCTGGAAGATGAGACCGAACCCGTCGACCAGGCTCGCCCGGCCCTCCCGCAGGGACTTCACCTCGGTCCCGGTGAGGACGAGACCGGCCTCGTAGGTGTCCTCGATGTGGTAATCGAAACGCGCCTTCTTGTTCCGGACGATGGACTTCTTGTCGCCCTTCGCCTCCTTGGCCGCCGCCTTGCGGACGGACTTCATCTTGGCCATGTGTTCCTCCTCCCCGGTGAGATCGGTCGTGAGTCCCGGCTCACTCGGGCCGTGCCTCTCCCGGCACGGATCGTGTGTACGTTCGATCCGTCCGCCACTTCCGTGACGCACGGACCCTCCAGTCTACCCGCCACCAGGGGTTCTGGTCTCAACTGATGTAGGGCACCGGGTCGACGTAGGTCCCGTCCTCGATGATCTCGAAGTGCTGGTGGCACCCGGTCGACGAACCGGTGGTCCCCGAATAGGCGACGAGGTCGCCCTGCGCGACCGTCTGTCCGGCGGAGACCTCGACGCTCTGGTTGTGGTTGAGGGTCGACTGGATCGAGTGACCCCCGATGGTGCCGTGGGCGATGACGACGCGGTACCCGTACCCTCCGGCCCACCCCGCGGAGACGACGGTGCCGTCCCCCGGTGCCTTCATCGGGGTGCCGCAGGGCACGCCGTAGTCGGTGCCGTTGTGCAGGCGCCGGGTGCCGGAGATCGGGTGGATGCGGTACCCGAAGTCCGAGGTGATCGGGTACCCGGAGACCGGGCTCGCGAGCACCCCGTCTCCGTCGCTGCCGCTGCCCTGGCCGACGTCCGGCAGGGACTCCCCGTGCTCCTCCTCCCAGTCCTCGATCTCCTGGAGCAGGCGGTCCTGCTCGGCCTGCTGTTCCTCCAGCTCGAGGGCCACCGCGTCACGGTTGTCCTCGATCGTCTGCGAGGCCTCGTCCTTCGTGAGGATGAGCTCGTCCAGTTCGTCCTTGCGGTCCTGTGCGGCCTGCTCCGCCGCCTCCTTCGTCAGCACGGCGGCGGCCGCCTCCGACTGCAGGTCGGAGACCTCCCCGGACACCGCGTCGAGACGCAGCAGGTTGTTCTCGTTGACCGTCCGCTGCTCGCTCAGCGTCGTGAGCGTCCGCTGCTGCGACCGCACCGCGGAGTCGACCCGCACCAGGCCGTCGGCGCCGTTCTCCTCGGTCGCCATCTGCAGCAACAACGCCACGTCCGAGGTGATCCCCGAGTTCTTGTAGGCCTGCAGACCGATCGTCGTGACGGCGTCCTCGCTCTCGGCGATCGCGTCCTCGTCGTCGGAGATCGTCTCCTCCAGATCGTCCTCGGCGTTCTCCGCCGAGGTGAGCCGGGCGGAGAGCTCTTCCTCCTCCTCGATCGCGTCCTGGAGTTCCTGCTGTGCCTCGTCCAGGGCGTCCTCGGCATCGGGCAACTGTTCGTTGGCGTCCTCGAGTTCGGCCACGACCCGGGCCAGGTCCTCGTCGAGTCCCTCGAACTCCGTCATGAGTTCGTCCACCCGGGTGTCGATGTCCGACTTCTCCGTCGCGAGGTCCGCCCTCGATTCCGTGGCGTGCACCGCGCTCATCGGCATGAGCAGGGCGAGACCCAGGGCGGTGCCGGCCAGGCACCGGCGGGCACCGGAGGACAGGGCGCCTCGGCGGGCGGGGTGTGGGGTGCCGGAACGCAGCAGGGCCATCGCGTCAGACCTTCATGTACCGACGGAGGGTGACGACGGAGGAGACCCCGGCGAGCACGATGCCGGTGCCGATGAGTGCGGGTGAGACGAGCAGGACGTCGCCGACGCCGACGAGGTCGAAGCCGGGCGTCCGGCCCTGCAGCCAGCCGTCGACGCCGAAGTACACGACGCCGGCGAGCGACAGGCACGCGAGCACGGCACCGAGGGCGGCGGCCAGCACCCCTTCGAGCACGAAGGGCAGTTGGATGAACGTGTTCGACGCGCCCACCAGACGCATGATGCCGGTCTCACGTCGGCGGGAGAACGCGGAGAGGCGGATCGTCGTGGCGATGAGGAGGACCGCGCACAGGAGCATGATGGCGGCGATCGCGATCGCGACCATGGTGAGCACGTTGAGGACGGTGAACAGGCGGTCGAGGAGTTCGTTCTGGTCGACCACCTCGTCGACGCCGGCGGTCGCGGAGAAGTACTCGGCGATGATCTCGTACTGCTCGGGATCGACCAGGCGGACGCGGAAGGACTCCTGCATCTGGTCCTCGGTGACCGCGCCCTCCAGCGAGGTGCCCTCGAACTGCTCCTGGTAGAGCTCGAAGGCCCGGGCCTTGTCCTCGAAGTACACCTGGTCGACGTAACCGGCGAGATCCGGACCGTCGAGCGCCGCCTCGATCTCGGCCTTCTGTTCCTCCGTGACCTCGCCGTCGGCGCAGGTGGCCTGGGGTGAACCCTCGGGGCAGAGGAAGATGGCGACCTGGACCCGGTCGTACCAGAAGTCCTTCATCCCGTTGATCTGCATCTGCATGAGCGCGGCCGTGCCGACGAAGACGAGGGACACGAAGGTGACGAGCACGACGGAGACGACCATCGAGACGTTGCGGCGTAGGGCCGAACCGACCTCGCCGAGGATGAAACCGAACTTCATCGCGTCGCGTCCTCCTCGTTCGTCGTCTTCCCGGTCCGTTCCGCCGACTCCGCTGCGGCTTTCTCCTCCTTGCGGCGCCGTTCGGCCGCCCGCATCTCCGCCCGGGTGCGGGGACGGCTCCGACCAGCACCGGACCCGATGGACCCCGCGGAGCCTCCGGCATCCGCATCCTCCGCCTTCACGACGGGGATCATGCCCGTGCGGACCTCGTACCGACCGTGCTCGACATCGCTCATCATCCGGCCGTCCTCCAGCCGGATCACCCGCTTGTCGAGGCGGTTGACGATCTCCTCGTCGTGCGTGGCCATGAGGACGGTCGTCCCCGTCCGGTTGATGTCGAGGAGGACCTTCATGATGTCCTCGCTGGTGACGGGGTCCAGGTTGCCCGTCGGCTCGTCCGCGAGCAGGATCCCTGGCTTGTTCACGACCGCCCGGGCGATCGCCACGCGCTGCTGCTCACCGCCGGAGAGTTCGTGTGGGTACCGGCGTTCCTTGCCGGTGAGACCGACCGTCGACAGCACGTCAGGCACGAGCGTGGAGATGGCCGCCCGCGACTTCCCGATGACCTGGAGGGCGAAGGCGACGTTCTCGAACACCGTCTTGTTCGGCAGCAGGCGGAAGTCCTGGAAGACCGTGCCGATGTTGCGCCGCAGGTAGGGGACCTTCCACGAGGCCATCCGCACGATCGACCGGCCGGCCACCCGGATCCGCCCGCGGGTGGGCACCTCCTCCCGCAGGGCGAGGCGGATGACCGTCGACTTCCCCGATCCCGAGGCGCCCGTGAGGAATACGAACTCCCCGGCCTCCGCCGTGAAGGACACGTCGGCCAGGGCCGGCTCGGACTTGGTGTCGTACGTCTTGGAGACGGACTCGAAGGTGATCACGGTGTTCGGTGGGTCTCCTGCACAAGTCGGACCGAGGGACTCGGCGGCCGGGAAGGGGCGAGGGAGGACATCCGGGTGGACGTCCTCCCCCACTGTAGAACTCCTACCCGTGAGTACCCCGAGGCGCCCACCGTGCGGTGTGTCGTCGGTGGGGTGCCGGGGCGTGGGCGGCGTTCGGTGCAGTCGTGGCCGGGTGCCGGCGCCCCGCCGCTTCCGAGGCGCCCTGGCCCCGGTCCTACCCGTGCACCCGCCGGCCGGCCGTCCACACCGCGGTCGGCGCGAGGTCGAGGAGCGCGTCGGGGTCGGAGTCACCGAGGACGACGGGGTCCATCTCGTAGGTCTGGAGATCGGCGAACATGCCCGGGGCCAGGTGCCCGGCACGGTCCTCCTCCATCGCGGCCCAGGCGGCCTCCGTCGTGTAGAGCGAGATCGCCGTGGCCGTGTCGATCGCCTGGTCGGCGCCGAGCACCGCCCCGCCACGGGTCCGCCGGGTCACGGCACCGTGGATGCCCTCCCACGGGTTCCCGTTGGTCACTGGGACGTCGGAGTTGCCGACGGCGCGGACCCCGGCGTCCAGGTAGTCCCGGTGCGGGAAGACGCGGTCGGCGCGTTCCGGGCCGAGCGCCTGCAGGTAGGAGTCGCCGAGGTGGTGGAGGAAGCTGATCGACGAGGAGGCCACGACTCCCCACTCGGCCATCGTCCGGATGTGGTCAGGGGTGGGCAGCGAGGCGTGCTCGATCCGGATGCGGTTGTCCTTGATCCAGTCGAGTTCCCCGCACGCCTCCATCGCCTCGAAGGCCTGGTCGATCGCGGCGTCTCCGATGGCGTGGATCGCCATCCGCAGGCCCGCCCGCGCCGCCCGTCCGAAGGAGATCACGAGCTTCTGCGTGTCGTGGGTGAGGATCCCGTGGTCGTCCTCACTGCCGTGGAAGGGACAGGAGACCGCGGCCGTCCGTCCGCCCATCGCCCCGTCGAGCTGGTACTTCATCCCCTGGAGGCGGACCATGTCGTCGCCGTACCCGGACGTGAGGCCCACGTCGATCGCGTGACCGAGCATGGCGGGGTAGGCGGCGAGCGCCTCGGCGTAGAGCCAGGGGCGGACCCGGACGTCCAGGAGACCCGAGGTCGACAGGTCCGTGTACAGGCGCATGGCATCGGCGGTGGCGATGAGGTCGTGGACGGTCGTCACACCCCAGGCGGTGAACATCCGCTGGGCGCCCAGGAACCCCTCCCGGAGTTCTGCCGTGGTGACCTCGGGGACGGCGATCGCGGTCTTCGCGTCCTCCTGGACGAGGCCGGTGAGGCGCCCGGCTCCGTCCCGGACGAACCGACCACCGGGCGGGTCGACGACCTCCTCGTCGACACCCGAGCGTTCGAGCGCGAGCGAGTTGCACGCGTACATGTGTCCGCAGGTCCGGGTGAGGACGACGGGGTGGTCCGGGGCGGCGGCGTCGAGGTCGTCCCGCGTGGGGTACCGGCCCTCGGGCAGCGCCGTCTCGTCCCAGCCCCGACCGCGGATCCACTCCCCCGCCTGGGTGTGTGCCGCGCGTTCGGTCACGGCCTTGCACAGGGCTTCGAGGTCGGGGGCCGTGCCCGGGCGCAGGTCCACGTCGAGGAGCGAGGTGCCGAGTGCGGTCGGGTGTCCGTGGGACTCGGTGAAGCCGGGGAGCACGTAGGCGCCCGCGTGGGCCTCCCGCCCGGGTTCGGGGAGCCGGGAGGTGCGGGGCGCCTCGGCGGCGAGGGCCTCCGCCTGCTCGCCGAGGGCCCGGATCCGTCCGTCGAGGACGAGGAAGGAGGTCGGTTCCGAGAACCCGGTGCCGTCGAACAGGCGGGCGTCGGTGTGGAGGGTGGGGGTGGTCGTCACAGCAGTCGCTTCCCGGCCAGCCAGACCTGCTCCGGGGAGAGGTCGAGCCAGGCCTCGGGTTCGAGGTCGAAGGGGTTGTGTGCGTAGACCTGCAGGTCGGCGAACTTCCCGGGTTCGACCGTACCGGCGCGGTCCTCCTCGCAGGTGGCGTAGGCGGCGTCCGAGGTGTAGGCGCGCAGGGCCGCGGCGAGGTCGATGTTCTGGACGGTGTCGAGGACCCGGCCTGTCTTCGTCGTGCGGGTGACGGCACCGTAGATGCCGGCCCAGGGGTTGCCGTCGGTCACCGGCAGATCGGAATTGCCCGGGGCGACGATGCCACGTTCCTGATAGGAGCGGTGTGGGAGCAGGCGCTCGATCCGGTCGGCGCCGAGGACCGACGGGAAGGAGTCGCCGAGGTGGTAGACGAACCCGATCGACGAGGAGGCGATGAGGTTCCACTCGGCCATGGTGTCCAGCTGGGAGGTCGTCGGCAGTGAGGAGTGCTCGATGCGGATCCGGTTGGCCTTGATCCAGTCGAGTTCACCGGTCGCCTCGAGCGCGCGGAGGGCCTGGTCCATCGCGCCGTCGCCGATCGCGTGGATGGCCAGGCGCAACCCGCCGCGGACGGCCCGGCCGAAGGTGTCGACGAGGAGGTCGAAGTCGTGGGCGAGGATGCCGGTCTCCTCGGTGCCCTCGAAGGGGCAGCACATGGCGGCGGTCCTCGGCCCCATCGCCCCGTCGAGCTGGTACTTCACACCCTGGATCCGCAACATGTCGTTGCCGAATCCGGAGGAGATCCCCGCCCCGAGTGCCGCGTCGAGCATGCCCGGATAGTCGGCGAAGGGGACGGCGTAGAGCCAGGGACGCATGCGGACCGCGAACTCTCCGCGGGCGTCGAAGCGTTCGTACACGCGCATGATCTGCGGAGTGACGATGCAGTCGTTCACGGTCGTGACACCCCAGCGGGTGAAGTCCTGCTGGGCCAGGCGGAAGCCCTTCTCCATCCGGGCGTCGGTGGCCGCGGGCTTGGCGATGAGCTTCTTCGCGTCCTCCTGGACGAGCCCGGTCAGGCGCCCGGCGGCGTCCTTCACGAGCGTGCCACCCTCCGGGTCCGGGGTCGACTCGTCCACACCGGAGACTTCCAGTGCCTTCGAGTTCACCACGCCCATGTGGGTGCACGTGCGTTCGAGGTAGACCGGGACGTCGGGGGCGACCTCGTCGAGATCCGCGCGGGTGGGCATGCGGCCTTCGAGGATGTAGGTCTCGTCGAAACCGGCGCCGAGCACCCACTCGCCTTCCGGGGTGTCCTGGGCGGCGATCTGCACGACCTTCTGGATCTCGGTGATCGACTGGACCGCGCTCGGGCGCACGTCGAGGTTGAGGAGGTTGAGGCCGTAGAAGGTGGGGTGTGCGTGGGACTCGACGAAGCCGGGCATCAAGTAAGAACCGTCGAGGTCGACGATCTCCGATGCGGTGGGGGCGGACGCTGCTGGGGTGGTGGCGGAGGTTCTCGCGGCCGGGGTGGTGTTCGCGGCCGGGGTGACGGCGGCGATGCGTCCGTGGGAGACGTGGACGTCCAGGGGTTCCGAGAACCCCTCCCCCGTGAACACGCGGGCGTTCGTGAAGGTGACGGGCGGGGAGGATGCTGCGTGCGGCACGGGGATCGGTCCTTCTGCGAGGGGGCGTGGAGGTGTCGTACCCCACAGTCCTACCGCACTTCGCGCCCGCGCACGAATGGACGGGCCCGGGAACGCCGGAGCGCCCTCCCACACTCGCGTGTGGACGGGCGCTCCGGACGGCTTCGCTCAGGGCTGTGCGGCCTCTTCCGCGGCCTTCTTCTGCTCCTCCTTGCGCCAGCGGATGCCGGCCTCGAGGAAGCCGTCGAGGTCACCGTTGAAGACGGCCGAGGGGTTGTTGACCTCGTGCCCCGTCCGCAGGTCCTTGACCATCTGGTAGGGGTGCGTGACGTAGGAGCGCATCTGGTCGCCCCAGCTCGCCTTGATGTCGCCGGCCAGTTCCTTCATCTGGGCGTCCTCCTCCTGCTTCTTCAGCTGGAGCAGGCGGGACTGGAGGACGCGCATAGCGGCCGCGCGGTTCTGGATCTGGGACTTCTCGTTCTGCATCGAGACGACGACACCCGTGGGGTTGTGGGTGATGCGGACCGCCGAGTCCGTCGTGTTCACGGACTGACCGCCGGGGCCGGAGGACCGGAAGACGTCGATGCGCAGGTCGTTCTCGTCGATGTCGATGTGGTCGGTCGACTCGATGAGCGGGACCACCTCGACCGCGGCGAAGCTGGTCTGGCGACGCCCCTGGTTGTCGAAGGGGCTGATGCGGACCAGGCGGTGCGTACCGGCCTCGACCGACAGCCACCCGAAGGCGTAGGGGGCGTCGATCTGGATGGTCGCGGACTTCACGCCCGCACCCTCCGCGTAGCTCGTGTCGAGCTCCTGGACCTTGTACCCCTTGGCCTCGGCCCAGCGGACGTACATCCGGGTGAGGGTCTGGGCGAAGTCGGTCGCGTCGTCACCACCGGCACCGGACCGGATGGTCATGACGGCCGAACGCTCGTCGAACTCACCGGAGAGGAGGGTCGCGATCTCCAGCGCCCCGATCTCCTCCTTGAGCTTGTCCAGCTCTTCCTCGGCCTCCGTGAGGAGCTCGGGCTCCCCCTCGTCCTCGGCCATCTGCACGATGAGCTCGACGTCGCCGATCCGCTCCTCGAACTTCGTGAGCTTCGCCAGCGTGCTCTGCTTGGCCGACAGCTTGGAGGTCACCTGCTGGGCGGACTCGGGGTCGTCCCACAGGTCCGGCGCGGCCGCGGCTTCCGTGAGCTCGGCCACCTCGGACCGCAGCTGTTCGACGTCGGACACCTCACGCACGGAGGCGAATGTCTGCTGCAGGGCAGCGATCTCGGAAGCGAAGTCAATGGAGGCCATAGACGCCCATCCTATCGCCCGCGGACCGGGCACACCCAGTCGTCCGCATCACGACCGTCCTCCCAGGCGGGACGGGTCGCGGCCGGTGATCCCACTCACAGGTCCCAGGACATCCGCCGTGACTGGAAGTGATCACCGGGTCACGAGTGCTACGGTTCCCCTCGTGACCTTTGTGAGAGGGGGTCATGGCGAGGCGCCCGTCCGTTCTCCTGGAGAGCGGACGGGCGCCTCGGCTCATTCATCCGTGCTCCCCGGCCGGAGAAGGCACTCAGGGCAAGGCCGAGGAGCGAAGACGTACGTGGGCTTGGTACTTCGAGCGACGAGAACGCCGCCCTGGGTGCCTTATCCGGCCGGGGTGGCGAGGTACCAGAGGCCCATGGAGCCGGCACCCTCCTGGATCTGGATGGGCGCGAGGTCCGCGCTGTAGCCGACGGTCCCGGTCTTCTTGCCGAAGATGATCGCCGGCAGGAAGTCGTAGAACGCGGTCTGCTGCTCGTCGAGTGCCGTCTGCGCGGACTCCAGGGAGTCCGTGTAGTGCACGGCCTTGACGGCTTCGTAGTACGGGTCCCCGATGAGCGCGCCGGAGGCGTTCTCGCCCTGGAAGGTGTACCGCGTCGGCATGGACTGCGGCGACCACGAGGAGAAGGAGATCTCCCATGCGCCCGGCTCGTCCTTGGCGGTCGCGAGCACGGTCGGCCAGTCGGAGACGACCAGTTCGGCCGCGATCCCCATCTCGTTCAACTGCTGCTCGACGACGACCGCCGTGTCGTAGTGGTCCTGGTAGTCGCGGGTGACGTTGAGGCGCACCGGCTCCCCGTCGTAGTCCGACTTCTCCAGGTATTCCTGCGCCAGCTCCTGGTCCTGGACGTTGTACTCCTCCGTCCCGGCATCGGTGTACCAGTTGGTCTGGAGTTCGGTCGCGATCGCGCCCTCGACCGTGAAGAAGTCCGGGCCACCGTAGGCGCCGGTGAGGATCGCCTCCATGTCGAGACCGGTGAGCACCGCGTGGCGCAGGTTCTTGTCCGCCATCGGCCCTTCGTTGAGGTTGAAGTACATGCCGGACAGACCCTTGCCGAAGGTCTCCTGCTGCGCACCGGCGCCCTCGACCTGCGGGATCTGGTCGGACAGGATGTGCGAGGCGATGTCGTACTCGCCGGACTGCAGACCGGAGACCCGGGTCGAGGGGTCGGACACCACGTTGAGCGTCACCGTGTCGTAGACGACCTCCGAGGGCGAGGCCCCACCGGTGGAGTCCACCTCGTAGGGCACGTAGTCCTCGTTCTTCTCCAGCTTCACGTACTGCGAGTCGACCCACTCGACGAAGGAGTACGGGCCGGTGCCCACGAACTCGCCGAGTCCCTCGGGACCGGCCGCCTCGATCGCCTCGGAGGTGGTGACCGCCGGGTACTGGTTCTGGTGGTTCGCCATGAGGGTGAGTGCCGCGTAGAAGGGCACCGGCGAGGTCATCGTCACCGTGAGGTCGTCGACGGCCTCCCAGGTGACATCGGAGAAGGAGCCACCGGCCGGGGCCAGTTCCGTCCACCGTTCCATCGTGTCGACGACGTCCTGCGCGTCGAGCGCGGAGCCGTCGTGGAAGGTGATGCCCTCCCGCAGGTGGAACGTGTACTCCGAGTAGTCCTCGTTCGTGTCGATCGACTCGGCCAGCTGCGGCTGCGGCACACCCTCGTCGTCGAGGGCGACGAGGCCCTCGTACACACCGCGCATGAAGTCGAAGGTCGCCTCGGCGGTGCTGATGTGCGGATCGAGCGAACCCGGCTGCGCCGAGTAGGCGATGGACAGCTCGGTGGTGTCCACCTCGCCGCCGGAGCCGCCGGATGTGCCGGAGCCTGAACCGCAGGCCGCGAGGGCCACGGCCGAGGCGCCCGCCACGACGGCGAGCCCGAGTCGGCGGGCAGGGGTGCGGTACCTCCGGGAGGTGTCCCGCGGACGGGGCGCCTCCGAGGTGGCGGTGGAGATCCCGGTGGGATCGGAGTGTAGAGGGGTCATGGCGTCGTGCCTTTCCATCGATCGACGTGAGTCGTGTGTACAGGGTCTGTGGGGCGTCGGGCCCGGTGTGCCGGGGCGCGGGCCGGGCCTCAGGCCGGGGCGACGGCTGCGGCGAGCCACCGCGCCGGACGGTGGGTGAGCGGGGTCTCCGGAGTCCGGGGCGCCTCGGGAGCGGCCCCGGCACCCGCGGTCCGGTTGCGTCGGAGATCGGGCCCGGGCGCCTCGGGAGCGGCCCCGGCACCCGTGTTCTGGTTGTGTTGGAGCTCGGGCCCGGGCGCCTCGGGAGCGGCCCCGGCACCCGTGTTCTGGTTGTGTTGGAGCTCGGGCCCGGGCGCCTCGGGAGTGGGGGTCATGGTCAGCTCCCCGCGTCCGAGGCGCCCGGAGAGGGTGCCACGGTCGGCGTCGGGAGGGCGGTGGTGCCGTCGGGGTGGACGGCCGCCCGCGTCGCGTCCTCGGTGTAGAGGTGGCAGGCGACGCGGTGGCCGTCACCGAGGGTGACGGTCGTCGGTTCCTTCGTCGCGCACACGTCCATCGCCATCGGGCAGCGGGTGCGGAAGACGCAGCCACTGGGCGGATCGAGCGGGGAGGGGACGTCGCCCTGGAGGATCTGGCGGTCCTCCTTGTCCCGTGGGTGGTGGACGGGGACCGCCGAGAGCAGCGCCTTCGTGTAGGGGTGCTTGGGGTCGGCGTAGAGCTCCTCGGTCGGGGCCGACTCGACGATCTTGCCGAGGTACATGACGGCCACCCGGTCGGCGATGTACTTGACGACGGACAGGTCGTGGGAGATGAACATGTACGTCAGGCCCTGCTCGCGCTGCAGCTTGCGCAACAGGTTGAGGACCTGCGACTGGATGGAGACGTCGAGGGCGGAGACCGGCTCGTCGCAGATGATGACCCGCGGGTTCACCATGAGGGCCCGGGCGATCCCGATGCGCTGACGCTGACCGCCGGAGAACTCGTGCGGGAAGCGGTGGTAGTGCTCCTCGGAGAACCCGACGGTCTCGAGGACCTCGATCACCCGCTCCCGCAGGACCTTCCGGTCGCGCACGCCCTGGATCCGCAGTGCCTCCTCGAGGATCGACCCGACGCGCTTGCGCGGGTTGAGCGAGGAGTAGGGGTCCTGGAAGATCATCTGGACCGCGGCGCGGTACTTCTTGCGTTCCTCGGCGCTCGCGTCGTCCAGGTCCTTGCCGTCGAAGGTGATCGACCCGGTGGTCTTGGGGATGAGGCTCTGGACCAGGCGACCGGTCGTGGACTTGCCACAGCCGGACTCACCGACGATGCCCAGGGTCTCCCCCTCGTACAGGTCGAAGCTCACGCCGGCCACGGCTTTGACCGCGCCGGTCCGCAGGCCCAGGGAGTTCCGGACGACGAACTCCTTGGTGAGGTCGGTGACCTGGACGACGGTCCGTGGCGTGGTGCCCGTCCGGCTCGTGGTGGATGGGGAGGTCATCACTTCAGCTCCTCGATGTCCTCGGCGCGGTGGCACCGGACGGTGTGGCCGGGCGCGATCTCGCGCAGTTCCGGTGCGGTTTCCCGGCAGTGGTCGGTGGCGAGCGCACACCGATCGGCGAACCGGCAGCCGGTGGGCACGTTGGCCAGCGTCGGGACGCGGCCGGGGATGATGTGGAGTTCCTGGGACCGGTCGGCCTCCATGTCCGGTGTCGACCGGATGAGTCCCAGGGTGTACGGGTGCTTGGGATCGTCGAAGAGCGACTGGACGTTCGTCTCCTCGATGACCTGCCCGAGGTACATGACGACCACCCGGTCGCAGATCTCCGCGACGACCCCGAGGTCGTGGGTGATGAAGATCGTGCCGGTGTCGAACTCCCGGCACAGGTCCTCGACGAGATCGAGGATCTGCGCCTGGGTGGTGACGTCGAGCGCGGTCGTCGGCTCGTCGGCGATGAGCAGCCGGGGCCGGCAGGCGAGCGCCATCGCGATGACGACGCGCTGCCGCATCCCGCCGGAGAGCTGGTGCGGGTACTCCTTGAACCGCTTCTCCGGCGAGGGGATCCCGGTGAGCCGGAGCATCTCGATCGCGCGGGCCTTGGCCGCCTTCTTGTCGAGGCCCATGTGCCGGAGGATCCCCTCGACGATCTGGTCGCCGACGGGATAGACGGGGTTGAGAGAGCTCATGGGGTCCTGGAAGATCATGCCGATCTTCCCGCCCCGGTACTCCTGCATCTCCTTCTCCGACAGGTCGAGCAGGTTCTTCCCGTCGAAGTGGACCTCCCCCTCGTAGTGGGTGTGCTTCTCGTCGGGCAGGCGCATGATCGACTCGACGGTCACGGACTTGCCGCACCCGGATTCGCCGACGACGCCGAGGACCTGACCGGGGGCGACGGAGAACGACACCCCGTCGACGGCGGTGACGGCCCCGGTCTCGGTGGTGAACCCGGTGCGCAGGCCCTCGACCCGCAGGACGGGGTCCGCCGTGGCCCGCGGACCGGTGGTGGTGGCTTCAGCGGTCATGACGGGACCTCACTTCTTGTACTTCGGGTCGAACAGGTCGCGCAGACCGTCGCCCAGCAGATTGATGCCGAGGACCGTCGCCATGATGGCCAGGCCCGGGAAGACCGTCATCCACCAGCCGTTGTAGATCATCGTCTTGCCGTCGAGCAGGATGTTGCCCCAGGACGGGGCCGGCGGTGGCACACCGGCGCCGAGGAAGCTCAGGGCGGCCTCGGTGATGATCGAGTCGGCGAAGACGAAGGTCGCCTGGATGATGAGCGGCGAGACGATGTTCGGCGCGATGTTGATGAACAGGATGCGGAACAGGCCGGCACCCTGGGCGCGCAGCGCCTCGACGAAGGTCTGTTCCTTCACGGAGATCGCCGCCGAGCGGACGATGCGGGCGACGTAGGGCGTGAAGACGATGACGAGCGCGATGACGACGTTCGAGGTCTGCGGCCCGAGAGCGGCCATGATGGCGATCGCCAGGAGGATCCCGGGGAAGGCCATGAGGCCGTCCATGATCCGCATGAGCACGGCGTCGGCGACCCGGTTGTACGCGGCGATCAGGCCGATCACCATGCCGGTCGCCGAGGTGAGCAGGGAGGCGAGGAACCCGACGGTGAGCGAGACCCGGGCACCCTCGATGACGCGGGCCAGCAGGTCACGGCCGTAGTTGTCGGTGCCCAGCCAATGTGCACCGTTCGGTGCCTGCAGGCGGTTGGCGGTGTCGACCGCCAGGGGGTCCTGCGGATAGACGAATGGGCCGAGGATCGCGAGCACGGTGAAGAACAGGAGGATGCTGCCGCCCGTCATCACCATGGTGTTGCCGCTGATGCGGCGCCACAGGAGACCGGCCCGCGTGGGGTTGACCCGCGGTATGACCGCGGAGGTGGGTTCGACGGTGACTGTCGACATGGATGGAGTCCCTTTCTCGAATCAGTCGGATTCAGTCGAACCGGACCCGCGGGTCGAGCACGCTGTAGAGCAGGTCGACGACGAGGTTCACGAGGACGTAGACGACCGCGATCATGAGCACGACACCCTGGATGACGACGAAGTCCCGTCGTTCCACGGAGTTGACGATGAGCTGGCCGATGCCGGGGATGTTGAAGACGGTCTCGACGACGGCGGCACCGGCGATGAGGACGCCGAATCCCTGGCCGACAACGGTGAGCACCGGGAGTGCCGCGTTACGGAAGGCGTGCTTGATCACCTGAATCCACTCGCTCAGGCCCTTGGCCTTCGCCGTTTTCATGTAGTTCTGCGAGAACACGTCGAGCATGGAGGACCGGGTCATGCGGGCGATGAGTGCGGCCTGCATGGTGCCGAGCGCGACGGCCGGGAGCACGAGGAACTGCAGGTGACGGCCGAGCCCCTCGGACAGGGGCGCGTAACCGGCGACCGGGAACCACTGCAGCCACACCGCGAAGACGAGCATGAGGAGAAGACCGAGGAGGAAGCTGGGCACCGAGATGCCCAGGAGCGCCCCGCCCATCATGCCCTGGTCCACGAGGGTGCCGCGGCGCCGAGCGGCGATGATACCGGCCGGGATCGCGATGAACAGGGCCAGGAGCTGGGCGAGGACCGCGAGGCTCACCGTCGGGCCGAGTGCGGTGACCAGCATCTGCGTGACGGGGTCCCGGGTGAACACGGAGGTCCCGAGGTCACCGGTGAGCACGTCCCCGAGCCACGCGAAGAACTGCACGTAGAGCGGGGCGGTGAGTCCCAGCTCCTCGCGGAGTGCCTCGATCTGCTCGGCCGTCGCCTCGGGGCCGAGGATCACGGCCGCGGGGTCGCCGGGCATCATGTGGATGAGGGCGAAGGTCACGATCGCGACCACCGCGAGGACGGGGATCAGCGCGAGGACGCGTTTGATGACGTAGGTCGTCATGGGGTTCCTTATTCGGTGGGAGCCGCGTTGTAGTAGATGCCGATCGACCCGGCACCGGACTGGATGTCGTAGGGGGCCAGTTCCTCACTCACGGCGACGGCCGCGGACTTGTTGCCGAACTTCACCATCGGCAGGAACCGGTAGAACTCCTCCTGGGTGCGGGCCATGGCCTCCTGGGCGGCGGCCTCGGAGTCGGAGAAGTTCACGTCGTGGATCGCGCCGAAGAACGCCTCGTCGTCGACGCCCTCGGCGGACTGCTGGGACATGAACGTGTACCGCGTCGGGATCGACTGCGGGGACCAGGCGGCGAAGCCCAGCTCCCATCCGGTGTTGCTGTTCATCGTGTCGAGCGTCGTGGGCCAGTCGGCGACCGTCATCTCGAGGGCGGTGAGGCCCTCGTACACGCCGCGCATGTAGTCGAAGGTCGCCTCCGCCGTCGACAGGTGCGGGTCGAGCGTCGAGGGCTGTGCGGCATAGGCGATCCGGAGTTCGGAGGTGTCGGAGGCGGCCTCCGTCTGCCCACCGCCACAGGCGGCGAGCGCGGCGAGCGCCACGGCGGATCCACCGGCGAGGACCGCGCGGGTCAGGCGGGAACGGGAGTGCGTCGTCATGGGGATGGAGTCCTTCGGTACTGACACGGGCCCCGCGGCGAAAGGCGCCCTGCCGGGAGGCAGGACACCCGCAGTCCGCTGCGGGTCCGGGGAACCACGGGGTGGGCCGTGACGCGGGTGAGAGGGGATCACGGTGACGGTGTGAGAGGGGTCCGGAAGGTGGTGTTCCGGGCCGCCGCCGTGGGTGAAACGCTACGGCCTGACCGTTTCATGTGAGTTACATCATGGGTAGATGTATTCACATGCCGTTCATCGCCGTCAACGCAGATCCGCCCAGTCCCACGATGTGGGATGGATCACTCGACCGGGGCGATGTCCGCATAGATCGCCGTGACGCCCAGGGGTGTCTCGACGTTCGCGATCTCGGTGCTCCACGCGACGGTCGACGTGTAGTCGCCAAGCTTCATCATCGGCAAGTACCGGTCGAACTCCTCCTGGAGGGCGGGCATCGCTGCCTGCGCCGCCTCGGCGCTCGGTGCGTGATGGACGGCGTCGACCGCGGCGAACAGGTCCGGGTCGTCGGTCACCCCGTTGCCGAGCGTCGACATGAAGGTGTACTTGGTGGGGATCGCGGCCGGTGCCCAGGAGGACATGTACATGTCCGTCGCGGACTCCTCGCTCGCCATCTGCAGGACGGTCGGCCAGTCGTAGACCTCGAGGGTCACGTCGATCCCCAGGTCCTTCATCTGCTGCTCGACGACGACTCCGGCGTCGTAGTGGTCGACGTAGTCGCGGGTGGCGATGAGCTTCACCGGCTCACCGTCGTAGCCGGCGGCGTCGAGGTACTCCTGCGCCTTCTGCACATCCGCCCCCGCGTACTCCTCGCCGGGCTCCGCGTACCACGGTGTGTCCTCGAACCCGAGTGATCCGTTGAGGATGTAGTTGTCCTCGGCGGCATAGGCGCCGCGCAGCGCCTCCTCGACGTCGGTGCCGGCGACGACCGCGTGGCGCATGTTCTCGTCGGCGAAGATCTGCCCGGGCGCCTTGTTGAACACGGGACCGGCGATCCCACCGGGCTTCGTCACCATCTCGATCGTCGGGTCGTTCTCCAACTGCGGCTTCTGGTCGGGCAGGACCTGGGTGATGATGTCGTACTCGCCGGTCTGGAGTCCGGCCAGACGGGTGTTCGCGTCGGGGACGATGTCGAAGTAGATGTTCTCGTAGACCGGTTCCCGGGTCCCCGCGATGTTGCCGTACTCGTTCTCGACGGCCTGGTAATCGGCGAACATCTCCAGGTGGACGTACTGGTTGTCGGCCCATTCGACGAAGGAGTACGGACCGGTGCCCACGAACTCGGTGAGCCCCTCGGGACCGGCCGCCGCGATCGCCTCCGAGGACATGACGGCGGGGAACTGCGAGGGATCGGCCAGCAGAGTGAGTGCGGAGTAGAAGGGTTCCGGGCTGGAGAACACGAGCGTGCGGTCGTCCGGGGTCTCCCAGGTGACATCGGCGAAGTAGGAACCGGCGGGGCTCGAGGCCTGCCACCGTTCGATCGAGTCCTTCACGTCGGTCGAGTCGAGGGTCGACCCGTCGTGCATGGGCTTCTCAAGGATCGTGAAGGTGATCTCGGAGTAGTCCTCGTTCGGCACCATGTCCGAGGCGAGGACCGGTTGCACCTCGTCGTTCTCGTCGAGGGCCACGAGGGGCTCGAACACCCCGCGCATGAAATCCGCCGTCGCGTTGGCGGTCGACATGTGCGGATCGAGCGAGGGCGGCTGCGCGTTGTAGCCGACGTGGAGCTCGGTCACATCGGGCTCGCCCGCGGACTCCCCACCGCCACAGGCGGCGAGCAGGCCGAGGGCGCCGAGGGCCGCCACGGCAGGGGCGAGGAGGTGCACGCGACGGAACGGGGAGGACGGGACGGTACGACGGTGCATGGGGATCATCCGTTCGAGGTGGGGAATGGAGAGGGGATCGAGGGGACGGGGACGGGCGAGGAAGGGTGACACGGGTCACGCCTCCTCGCCGCCCACACTATGCGAGGGAGTGTTTCCCGGAGGTGACACCTGCACACCTCATCACCCCCGAATCACATCGATGGAAGCCATGCATGCATGGCAGAAATGGCCTGTTCGAGTCCTGTATCACATACGGCGCACTGAAAGTCCTTGACCGTGTCGTTCCTCTTTGATGATGTTTGTGCTCGTTCGCGGTGACTCCGATGCATCGCGGCCACCCCTGGACACCCTCCGCACGGAGGACCGAGCACGAACGGCAGGACCCCGTGGACACGGACACGACCACCGAACCCGGCAGCGGCACCCGGCAGGGTGCGGGCCCCGACGCCCGGGCGCTCGTGTACGCGGAGGTCACGGCCGCTGTCCGGGACCGGGGCCTGGACCCCCGGACGGACACCGCGGCGGTGCGGGACCTCGTCGTCGACGTCGTCCACGACTACGACGAGCGGACGCTGTCGGGTTCCCTGCCCCTGCTCCCCGACCTCGAGGCGACCGTCCACCACATCGTCGACGCCCTCACCGGGTACGGGCCGATCCAGACCTACCTGGACGACCCGGAGGTCGAGGAGATCTGGATCACCTCACCCATACCCGCGTTCTAGCAGGTGAGCGGCCTATTCGCCGTCAGCAGTCCGCAAATAGTCCGCAGGATTCGCCACGGAGTCCGCGAACATCGACGACACCGCCGTCCTCGTCCGCTCATCCGCCGTGGGCCACAGGTGGCTGTAGGTGTTGAGGGTGACGCTCGCGGACTTGTGCCCCAAGGCCCTCTGCACAGTGACGACGTCGCACCCCTGAGCAATGAGGCCCGAGGCGAAGTAGTGGCGCAGATCGTGACTCTGCACATCGACGCCGGCTGCCTTCGCGGTGACGCCGAATCGGTAGTCGAACGCCCGCGGCCACATCGGTCCCCCATCACGACCCAGCAGGAGCCATTCGTCGTCGCCGTAGACGCCGATCTCCTTCACGTGCCACGCGACCATGTCGAGCACTTCCGAGGGCAGATGGACGATCCTCTCCGACCCGTATTTCGGTGCGCGGATCTCGACCGGGCGCGGTGACCGGCGCTGTACCTGCCGCTGCACATGCAGCTCGCGCCGGAGGAAGTCGAAGTCGGACAGTTGCAGTCCGCAGATCTCGCCCTGCCGGAGGCCGGCGAATGCACCCAGGACGACAGCGACCCGGAAGAACGGGTCCGCTGACTTCACTAGCTGGGCCACGTCCTCCGGTGTCGGGATCCGCATGGCGAAGCTCTGTTGCCGGAGTCGCGGTGTGCGCACTCCGGTCGTCGGATCCAGTGTGATGATCCTGTCGGCCACCGCCGCCCGGAACACGGTCCGGCAGGCGACGAGTCGGTTGCGGATCGTCAAGGGCGCGAAGTCCCGGTCGATCATGCTCTTGACCCACTTCTCGATGTGGCTCTTGCGGATCTTCGCCAGCTCCATGTCGGCGAACGTCGCGCCGCTCACTGAGTGGTTCATGTGGTCTTCGGTGCCCGACGTCCACACCTGGTCAGCGGCCCACGAGTCGAAGAACGATCGGAACGTGACCTTTCCGGCCTTGGGGTCGACGTAGTCGCCGCGGACGATCGAGGCGGTGACGGTGTCCAACCACCCCTGCCCGTCGATCTTCCGGTCGAAGTGTCGGGCGTGTTCCTTGCCGTCGTCGTCCCGGTATCGCGCCCGCCACTTACCGTTCGGGCGCCTCTTGATGCTCGCCATTGTCGGCCTCCTCCAGGCGCTTCAATCGGCGCACGTATTCCCGCAGGGTGCACCCCTCGACGTACTCTCCGAGGTCTATCTCAGGCGTGTCGTGCGTTGCCAAGTCGTCCAGCCGATCCCCTACCAAATCCCAGAATGACGCCGAGTCCGCAGCGTCGAGCAGGGTGAAACGAACCGACTCGTCCAGGTGCTTGACGAGCTGCCCTCGCTCGCTCTCCGGAAGGGCTAGGAGGTTGCTGGTGTCGTCGATCCACACCCTCAACGCTCGTATGCGTTCGTGCCATGCAGCCCATACCGCTATCGCGTCGACCATCTCGTCAACGGAACGCTCCCACGCCGCAATCTGTGAGCGCACAACGTGTCCCGCCGTCCGTTGCTCAGGATCGGCAAGGAAGTCGAGCACGGACACCCCGAGCACCTCGGCCAAGTCCTGCGCCTCGGCAAGCTTGAGCGCCCGGTCGCCCTTCTCGACGGCCCAGACGGTCGCCTGTGACCACTTGTGTCCCATCTCGCGCATGTGATCGGCAAGCGTCGCTTGTGACGTGACTCCGCGTGCCTCACGAACGCGGGCACCGATCCATTCGTTCGCCTGTTCCGGTGGCGTACCCGTCGTCTCATCTGCACCACTCATGCCACCAGGCTACTAGAAACCTCAGTGACCCACCTTGCGAAAAATAGTCGAGCGAGTGCAGACTATAAATGTCAGTCATCACCACTAGGAAAGGTAGTCAGATGTCCGACAGACTTCTCTACGTCCCCGAGGTCGCCGAGATGATCCGCCGCTCGGAGGCCTCGCTCCGGTACATGATCCACACCGGCAATGCTCCCCGCTCAGCCAAGATCGGCGGCCGAGTCATGTTCCGGGAGTCCGACGTCCTCGCGTGGATCGAAGAACAGTTCGCAGAGGTGCCGGCATGACCGGCCGGCCGATCCCACGGGAGACCCCCGTGCGCACTTCGGATATGCGCCTCACGATCGACGACCTCGACCGCCTCAAGCGTGAGGCCGCCGAACACGGGCTCATCCTCACGACCCGGTGCCGGCACTGCGGGGCCGCGCTCACGAGGGACGAGTCGATCCTCGACCGTTCCGGACCCGTGTGCACCCGCAGACACGAGGAGACCCCCGCCGGTGCAACAGCCGCCAAGCACAGCACCGACGAGGGCCAGCAGTACACCGACCAGACCCCCAGCAAGGAGACCGAACGATGACCGCACGCAAGTCTGACAGCAAGGGTAGCCCGTTCCCCGAGGGTGTCGACCTCGACCAGGATTTCACCGTCCTCGACGCCGAAGGCATCCCGGACCACATCCTCAATCCCGCCGAGGTGATGAATGACGGGTGGACTCTCGCCCTGCGCATGGGTGCCGCACACGGTGACCAGGACACGACCCGCGACGCGCTCGTCGAGTACATCGACAAGTGGCGTCCCCACGAGGGCTACGTGCTCACATCCGCGCTCACACACCTTGCGTGCGATCTCGTGCCGATGGTCGCCGGACTCGCCCGTGCCGCTACCGGTGTCGACTTCCCGAAGCACTGCCAGGCGATGCTCGACAAGGGTGACGATTACGACCCGTCCACGGTCGACGGGGGTGAGGGCCGATGACTCTCGACACCAGCATTCCCGGTATTCGTCTCATCGCCGAAGGATCGTTCCGCGCCGGGTACGGGCTCGGGTACGACGAGGGTCGACGGTGCGGACTTCTCGACGGTTTCCGCGTCGGATACGACCGTGGCCACGCCGCAGGTGCCGCTTTCGTGACGGCCGGTGAGGACGAGTTCGCCGCCCTCGTCGCGGATCGGCTGGCCGTGCGTCTGCACAACGACGAGGAGATCACCGCGATCGTCAACGGGGCACCGGCACGCAAGGCGGCACGAGTCGCACGGGAACGCGGATTCACCCCGCGCACCACGGAACAGGAGGCCGCATGAGTGAGCCCGACATGGCCCTCGACGACATGCTCGACCTGGAGCCCTCGACCGGCTCCTCGTCGAGCGGGGACGAGAAGGACAAGAGGTCGGTGGCGGCGGTCCTCGTCGACATGGCCCTCGACCGCTACGAGTTCGGCGTCACGGACACGGGAGACCCGTACGCCCGTCCCATGCCCGGCGGTCACGTCGTGCGCCCCCTGCGTGGCGGGCGTACCTCGCTTAGGCACGAACTGTCGCTCGCGTATCGGAAGAAGACCGACAAGGTGGCCACTCAGGCCGCCCTGGCCGATGCCATGTCCGTCCTGCACGGTGACGCCCAGGACACCGACCCTGCCGAGGTGAACCTGCGGGTGGCCCAGCACGACGGGGTCGTCTACCTCGACCAGGGCGATGCCGAGGAGCACGTGATCCGCCTCGACCGCGACGGCTGGGACGTGGTGAACCGTGACGTGCCGGTGCTGTTCCGACGTACCAACCTCACCGGCGTCTTCCCGACCCCGGAGCGTGGCGGTGACCTCGACGCACTGTGGAGCCTCCTCAACGTGAAGGCCTCGGATCGTCCGCTGTTCCTCGCATGGCTCGTCGCCGCGCTCGTCGACCCGGGTATCCCTCACCCGGTGCTCGCCCTCATGGGGGAGCAGGGGACCGGCAAGTCATCCGCGACGCGCATGGCCGCCACGCTCGTCGACCCGTCGCCGGCACCTCTGCGGAAGCCGCCGAAGGACGCCGATGGATGGATGACCGCGGCGGCGGCATCCTGGGTCGTCGCCCTCGACAACCTGTCGACGATGCCCGATTGGCTCTCGGACACCATCTGCAAGGCGGTGACGGGGGACGGTGACGTACGCCGTGCGCTCTACACCGACGACGGGGTTGTCGCCTTCTCGTTCCGTCGCGTGATCCTGTTCAACGGGATCGACCTGGGGTCTCTCCGGAGTGACCTTGCGGACCGGCTCATCGTCGTCGAGCTCGACCGCATCCCGGAGGACGAGCGGCGGACCGAGCGGCAACTCACGGCGGACTGGGACGAGGCCCTTCCGGGCATCTTCGGGGCTCTCCTCGACCAGTGCGTCGCGGTCCTGCGGGAACGCTCGGGCACGCGCTTGGAGCGGTCGCCGCGTATGGCCGACTTCGCGCTCATCCTCGCCACGCTCGACAGGATCAACGGCACCGATGCTCTGGCCGACTACATGGGCCAGGCGGACAACATGGCCGCTGACGCGATCGACTCAGACCCGTTCCTCGCGGCGGTGAAGGCGGACGGTCGGGAGTGGGATGAGGTGAAGGCCGTCGACCTGTTCCGGGAGTTCGTCGAGCCCAAACAGTCCGCGTCGGGACGTGTCCCCGGCGGGTGGCCGAAGGACGCACGGCATGTCACGTCACTGTTGAAACGTCGTGCACCGGCACTGCGGAAACAGGGCTGGGAGGTCACCAAGGGGGAGGACCGCAACCACACGGTCGTGTGGACCGTCGTTCCCCCACAGGACGAGGAGCACCCCACGGGTGGAGAAGGTCAGGACGAGAAACACCCCTCGGACGTAGAAGGGTCGAAAACGACACCCGCAACACCCGCAACACCCGCACCAGGCCGCTCACCTGCGGAAACAGCGAAAAAATCTGCGGGTGACAGTGCGGGTGTCGATCCGGTGCGGGTGTCGCTGTCACCCGCAGTACCCGCAACACCCGCAGGACACCCGCACCCGGAAACAGACGTTTTCCCTGGTGAGAAGTCCAATGCGGGTAATGCGGGTGTTGCGGGTGACATTTCCCGACCTTCTACGTCTGAGGAGTGCCCGGAGCACGGACCTATGTACTTCCCCGGCCACTGCGCACAGTGCGAGACCGCAGCATGAGCGGCCGGTGGATCGACCCCGAGGGGCACGCATGGCCACTCACTGACACCTGGTGCGCCGGGTGCCGGCTACCCATGACGACCTACATGCCCGACCAGGACCGGCACCCCACGTGCACGGTCGACCCGACACGACAGGAGACACGACCATGACCGACTCACGCACCGCACTACGCGCTCAGGTGCTGGAGCTCACGGAGGAGGTGTTCGCACTCATCGCAGGCCCTTCGGGCGGCCCCGTCGAGCCCGGACACCTCGACGAGCTCGACGAGGACGGACTCCGCGACCGGATCGACGTGCTCGTCGACCTGGGCGCCCGACTCAGGCACCCCAGCAGCGGACTCCGGACCCGAGCGCGGAAAGAGGCAGGCCCCGCATGAGTCCGCACCTACCGCGCACACAGGACGAGCTCGACGAGCTCATCAAGACGCGACTCGAACGGGACCGGCGACGCAGGACCGAGGAGGCGGTCCTTCAGCCCCTCGAATCACGGTCCGCTCTCGCCCGTGCGATCCAGAAGCAGAGCACCCGCATTACAGAACTCGCGGATCGAGTCGACCGGCTCACCGTGAAGCTCACGATCCTCCTCGACCGGCTCGACAGAAAGGACAGGACCGATGACGAATGACCCACACCATGAGACCCCCGCCGCGGGGCACCTTCGGCAGTTCATCAACTCTCGACTCGGGACCCCCGACGCACCTGCACACGAGGCTCCGCACAGTCGTGGGGCGATCCTCGCAGCCCTGCGCAACGGCGGCACCCTCGACGGACTCGACCCCGAGGACATCGACGAGGACGACCAGAGCACCACGATCCTCGCCGCGATCCACGCGAAGGGCCGGACTGCGGAAGACGACGAACAGTCGACCGACATGCCCACGGGGGACAGGTTCGCCGCCTGGGTGAACACGGCTCTCGGTACCGGCAACAGCACGCACTGACGAAAGGACGAATCATGCCCATCTACATGCCCGACAACAACCCCGGATCCCACGCAGGACTCCCTGCGCCGGCTGTCAAGCAACACCATTCCAGCATCGCCAAAGCGTATGCGGCCGCGGGGCTCACCTACCCGAACGTGCACATGGCCCTGGCGGAGAAGATCCACGCCCTCCCGACCGTCGACCAGGTGGCCGCCCAGGTCGCACGGGAGGCCTATACGCCGGCCGCGGTGAAGGACCCGGAGAAGTTCCTCAAGGCTGCCATCGCCAACATCCGTGAAGCCCAGGCCGCCACGGCACTCAAGGAGGCATACCGACGCGCAGAGACGCAAGCCGGAATCGTCGCACTCTCCACGGCCATCGACCAGGCCCGCGACGACCTCGACGAGAAGGTGAGCACAGACATCGACATGCTCATCGAGGAGGCCGCACACCTCGACCGCGACACCCCGCTCGACGTGGAGAAAGCCCTCGCCCGCGACGCAGGGCAGAGCCTCACACGGGTACGGAACGCGCTCCTCGGACTCGCACGGTGGGCATCGATCCACGGGATTCCCACCGACGACCGGGTACCCCGTGAACTGCGTCGACTCCTGCCGGTGATCGACCTCCCCGAGACCGTCGTCGAAGTGTGTGAACGTGGCACCCTCAGCACCGAGGCGAAGGTCGTGAACCGTGCCGATCTCGCACCGACATACCTGGTGCGGAACACACTCGGACCCGACGCGAAGAAGGACATCGACACGGTGCTCGTCAAGGTCGCGCAAGGGCAGTACCCCGGCGTCACCCTGTCGCTCGCCACGGTCGACGGACTGCGGGAACGTCACGCACGAGCACGACGCGCATGGGAGCGAACGTTCGTCGACAACGCCGACGCGCAGCCGCGGGGCTCGGTGGCCGCCGGCACCAGGTGAGCCCGTGCGCCCTGAACGTCACGTGAGGGTGCACGATCGATAGACAGCAGCAGGTGTCCAGGACCGGATACCTCGACGGCCGGGAGAAGCAGTGGTGAGCACTCCCGGCCGTCGCGCTGTCCCCAATGTGGATACCGGCCCTGACCTTGTGACTCCGGCCGCTCGTCGTCATCGAGGGCAGGGGGATGCACCCCGGCCTCCCCCTCACTGCGCTTCAGCGGGCGTAGGCACCGAAAATCTACACGCTGAAAAAAACGGTCTGACATCGGAATGTTCGACGGTGAATAATCCGGCTCCACGGCGTGGTCTGACGCGGTGCCGGCAGGGTGCGAGCGGCGATGTCATACGGATTGAAACCTAGTTTGAAACCTGGGGAGGGAAGCTGCGCCTACGCCCGCTGAAGCGCAGCACCCCATCCCCGGGGGTTTCACCCCCAGGGGGTCAGTACCAGTCTGTCGTGACGACGGGTTTAGGTGTCGGTCCGATGTGCTCTCGTGATCCCCGTTTGGAGTTACAACTGCGGAGCTAATGTGCTGGGCGGAGTTCGCCCAGCATCGATCCTCCGTTCGCTATGGGCTTCACATGGTCAGCGGTGAAGCTGAGAGGGTGTTTCCATTCGACGGTCCAGTCGAAGGGTTCTCCACAGAGCCAACACGGTGCGTTCGTCGTGCGGGCTTTCCTGCGGAGTGCTTCACGTCGTTTCACGTACTCACGGTCGTTTCGCCAGGTCGCCATGGGTCCTCCTCGTGTTCGGTGTGATTCCAGTATCGCCCCCGACGCGACCCGCTCCCGAGTCCGACCCGAGTTCGGATCCGATCGCTTGTGCTCAGGTGAGCACAAGCGATTCTGCGCGTCTTCCGACTTGCGGTCCCCGCCTGCTTCCCGTTGCCGGTCTTTGGCGAGTCGCGCCTCGACAGCCTCAATCGCCGGTCGGCAACCTCCCCCGGTCGGGTGACGTACGCCAGGCGTATCCCACGGTTGTCCGCAAACGGTCCGCAGAAGGTCCGACAGCGGCCAGTACCCTGCAATCACCCACTGGAGAAACATCGCAGGTCAGACACCATATGCAACCACTGACAGTAAGCCCCAAACACGCATGTAGAGTTCTGGATCAACTCGCCGTCGGCCGTGTTCATCAGCCGGCGGGGCCTGAGCGAGCTCACGACGACGGTGCTCACCCCCACCCAGGTCGACGACCTCATCGAACGCATGCTGCGGTCCACCGGCCGTCGCGTCGACCTCTCCAGCCCCTTCGTCGACGCCATGTTGCCCTCGGGGGCGCGCCTGCACGTCGTGCTGCCGGACATCACCCGGGCCCATCCGGCCGTCAACATCCGCAAGTTCATCGCCCGCTCCCGGTCCCTCGACGACCTGGTGCGCACCGGCACCATGACCCCACACGTCGCGCGGTTCCTCCACCACGCCGTCCGCGCCGGGGCCAACCTGCTCGTCTCCGGCGCCACCCAGGCCGGCAAGACGACGCTCCTCAATGCGCTCACCGGGTCCCTGCCTGCCCGCGAACGGGTGGTCACCTGCGAGGAGGTCTTCGAGCTCAGCGTCTCCGCCCGCGACTGGGTGCCCCTCCAGTGCCGCCAGCCCTCCCTCGAGGGCACCGGCGAGGTGACGCTCAGACGCCTCGTCAAGGAGGCCCTGCGCATGCGCCCCGAACGGATCATCATCGGCGAGGTCCGCGAGGCCGAGTGCTTCGACCTCCTCGTCGCCATGAATGCCGGGATCGCCTCCATGGGTTCCATCCATGCGAACTCCGCCCGCGCCGCCGTCACCAAACTGTGCACCCTGCCGCTGCTCGCCGGGCCCAACATCGGCTCCTCCTTCGTCACCCCCACCGTCGCCGGGTGTGTGGACCTCGTCGTCCACATGCGCCGCGACCGGACCGGGCACCGGCGGGTCCACGAGGTCGTCGCCGTCCCCGGTGGCGTCGAGCACGAGGTCGTCGAGCTGGAGACCGTCTTCCACACCGACCCCTCCACCGGCACCCTCGTCCGCGGGTCCGGGTTCACCCACCTGGCGGAGTCCTTCGCCGACGCCGGGGTCGACGTCCACCGCCTCCTGGGCGACGATGCCGTCGAGGCGCCCTTCCCCTCCCCGGCCTCCGGCACCTCCCCGAGCCCCGCGGTCTCGCCCGCCCCCGCACCGACGGGTGGTACCGCCGGATGACGACCTCCCTCCAGGCCCTCGTCCTCGGTCTCATGACGGGGTGCGGGGCGCTCCTCGTCTTCAGTTCCACGTGGGTGCGCGCGCCCCGGCGGAGCACGCCGGAACCCCGGGTCGTCGCGGACCTGCGGGACGTCCTCGTGAATGCCGGACTCCCCCGCGTGACACCGGGACGGTTCGCCCTCCTGTCGCTCGGTCTCGCCGTCCTCGTCACCGCGATCGTGCTCGTGGTGAGCGGGTCGACGGTCATCGCCCTGTGTTTCGGACTGTTATCCTCGGGTCTGCCGCTCGTCGTCGTCCGCGCCCGGGCCGCGTCCCGCCGGGTCGAACGCAGGGTGCTGTGGCCGGAGGCGATCGACCACCTGCGCTCGGCCGTCCGCGCCGGGCTGTCCCTGCCCGAGGCGGTCGTCGGCCTCGCCGATCGCGGCCCCGAGGGACTGCGCCCCCTCTTCGCCGTGTTCGCCCGGGAGTACCGTGCGACCGGCCGGTTCGACCACGCGCTGGCCCGGTTCCGGGAGGCGAGCGCGGACCCCGTGGCCGACAGGATCGTCGCGGCGCTGGCCATCACCCGGCAGGTGGGCGGCACGGACCTCGGCACCATGCTCGGCACGCTCGGCACCTTCCTGCGGGAGGACTCGAGGACCCGGGCGGAGCTCACCGCCCGCCAGAGCTGGACCGTCGCCGGTGCCCGTCTGGCCGTCGCCGCCCCGTGGATCGTGCTCGCGCTCCTGTCCACCCGCCCGGAGACCGCCCGCGCCTACGACTCCGCCCAGGGTGCGGCACTCCTGTTCACCGGGCTCGTCGTCTCCGTCATCGCCTACGGGCTCATGAAACGCATGGGGCGTCTGCCGGCCGAGCCCCGGGTGCTGAGGTGAGCCGCCGTGCACGTCTCCCCTCTCCTCGTGCTCCTGTCGGGACTCGCCACCGGCCTGTCACTCACCGTTTTCGTGTGCGCCCTGCCGGTGTTCCGCCGCCCCACCCTCGGTGACCGGCTGGCACCCTACCTGCGGGACCGGGCCGGGCCCGGGGCGCCTCGGCAGCAGGTCGTCCCCACCGGGGAGGGGACCGGTGGTGTCACCGCCGCGGCCCGCCGGACCGTCCTACGCCTGGCGGACTGGCTGTCCGCGCGCCTCACGACGACCACCGGGGTGGCCGCCCGCCTGGCGCGGACCGGCGGCAAGGAGACCGTCGAACGGTTCCGCGTGTGGCAGGTGTTGTGCATCAGCAGCGGGCTCGCCGCGGGCGCGGGGCTGTCCGTCCTCGTGGCGTTCAGCCGCGGGTTCAACCCGGTCGTCGCCCTCCTGCTCGTCGGCATCGGCGGGGTGGCCGGCCACCTGTTCAACGACTGGCGTCTGTCCACGGTCGTCCGCCGCCGCGAACGCCTGATCCTCGAGGAGTTCCCCACCGTCGCCGAACTCCTGGCCCTCTCGGTGACCGCTGGGGAATCGACCGTCGACGCCCTCGAGCGCGTGAGCCGCACGACCCAGGGCGAGCTCGGCCACGAACTGGAGACCGCCCTGGCCGCCGCCCGCACCGGCACCCCGCTCGTCCAGGCACTCGACGGGATGGCCCGCCGCTCCGGGGTGCCCGGCATCGTCCGGTTCGTCGACGGGGTGGCCGTCGCGATCGCCCGCGGTACCCCGCTCGCCGAGGTCCTCCGCGCCCAGGCCGCCGACGTCCGCACCGAGGGACGCCGCCGTCTCATGGAGATGAGCGGCCGCAAGGAGATCCTCATGCTCGTGCCGGTCGTCGCGTTCGTCCTGCCCATCACCGTCCTCTTCGCCGTCTACCCGTCGCTCGCCGTCCTCGACCTCACGCCCTGACAACACCGCACCGATCTCATCGCCGTAATCTTCGTCGCCTCTCGATCCGGAAGGACCTCGCCATGACCCGCCGACTCCGCGCCGCACTCATCCTGCTCACTCTCGCGCTGCCCACGCTGCTGTTCGGCGGTCCCCCGCGCAGGGGCTCCCGAGGCGCCCTGTCCCTGGGACATACTCCGTCCTCGGGAGTTGCACTGTCGTCGGGACATGCTCCGTCCTCGGGAGGTGCCCGTCGGCACCTCCGGGACCGCGGGGACGTGCCTGGTTGGGTTTTGATCACCATGATGACAGCAGCACTTGTTGTGGCGCTCTGGGCACTGGCCGGCGAGGCATTCACGAGCATGTTCAGCGATTCGATGGACCTCGTGAACTCGCAGTGACATGTGCACCCGTAGTGACATGCGGTCCGTGCATCCCCGCCGAACACCGGCGCGGCGTCGCGATGCGGGAGCGGCCGTCACCGACTTCGTCCTCGTCGGGACCCTCCTCGCCCTCGTGTTCGCCGCGGTGCTCCAGTTCGGGTTGGCCCTCCATGTCCGGAACACGGTCGTCGACGCGGCGATCGCAGGGGCCCGGGTCGGCGCGATGGTGGACGCCGGGCCGGAAGCCGGCCGCGCCCACACCCGCATGCTCCTCACCGGCTCGCTCGGCTCCGCCTATGCGAAGGACGTGAGCGTGACCCGCACCGTCGAGGCCGGGTTGCCCGTCGTCACGGTGACCGTCCGGGCTCCGCTACCGGTGCTCGGACCCCTGGGTCCGGCCGGGGCGTGGGAACTCTCCGGCCGGGCGCTCGACGAGGGGTACACGGGATGAGGAACCGCGATTCCGGGAGTGCGAGCGTCGAGTTCGTGTTCGTCTCGGTCGTCCTGCTCGTGCCGATCGTCTACCTCGTCGTCGCCCTCGCCCAGATCCAGGCGGCGAGTTTCGCGACGACCGCGGCGGCCGTCACCTCGGCCCGAGCGGCAGCCCGGTTCCCCACCGAGGCCCAGACCCGGGCGCAGGCCGTCACGACCCTGCACTTCGACGACCACGGGGTGGATCCCGAATCCTGGTCGGTGTCCTTCACCTGCGACGGCCCGTGCGCCGAGCCCGGTTCCCTCGTCACCGCGCACATCGAGACCGAGGTGGCGGTCCCGGGGACACCCGTGCTCTTCGGCGGGTCCGGTCAGGCCCCGCACGTGACGGTCCGGGCCTCCCACACCGACCGGGTCGCCCCGTACACGCACAACCCGGCCGACCTGATGTACGGCCAGGGACCGGCAGGAGATCCGTCGTGAAGGAACCGATCCGGAGGCGCAGGGGTGTGGGGACCGGAACGACGGACCGAGGCTCCGTCCTGCCACTCGGCATCGGGTTCTCCGCGATCGCACTCGCACTCGTCGTGCTCGCCGCGGTCATCACCGACCACTATCTCGCGGCGACGCGGGTCCAGGCGGCGGCCGATTCCGCGGCCCTCGCGGCCGCGGAGTCCTTCGTCCCGGAGTACGGTGCCGATCCGGCCATCCTCTTCACCGACGCCCAGGTCGATGCCGCGGCCACGGCGTTCATGGCCGAATCGGGGTTGCTCGCGGCCTACAGCGACGTCCAGATCGTCGGCACCTCACCGGACGGTTCGAGCATCGAGGTGACGGTCCGCGCCGGCCACTCCCCCGTGCTCGTGAGCACCTTCGCCACCGGCCTCATCACCCACGAGGCGACGGGCACCGCCCGCGGCGCCCTCCGCGAGGGATGACGTACCGTGGCCAACAGCGTGTGACAGGTCACATGCGAATGAGATCGCACGGCCGGAGCCATCTACAGGAGGACACATGGGTGTCGGATTCGCCCGGACGCATCACCCGCCGATGTCGTGGGCGGTCAACTCGCGCCCGGGCCATGACGACCGGGACGACACGTGGGAACTGCACGCCTACGGCCCGTCGCCGAAGGAGACCGTCTCCTGCACTGCGATCGAACCGATCATCCCGGCCGCAGGACCGTCGGACGACAACATCCCCGACGACGAGAGCGGAGCACGACTCCTGGTCGCCCTTCGCCTCGTCCACAGTGAAGCCACATCTGAAACCCAGCGTGATTCACTCAAGGCCTTCATCATCGACGAATCCTCACCGGACCCCTCGCCCTGCGCCGTCACGATCGACGGCGATCCGCACGAGGCCACCGAGTGGTCCCGTGATGGTTGGACCATCTGGTCCACACGTGTCGACGACGTCCTCGTCGCAGCCGGGACCCTCGAAGGTGATCCGCAGGACTCCCTCCACTCGGTGGAGACCCTCGGTCCGGAGTATCTGTCCCGGTTCACCAAGGAACCCTTCTACGACCGGAACACGACGGTCATCCGCGACTGGTGACGCGGTGACGCCCGCTCAACCTCACAGTCCCGCCCCATTTCACAGTCCCAGGTAGGCGCCCAGGTCCATGCGGATACCGTCCAGACGCGCACGAGCCGCGTCGAGAGCGGCCGGGACGTCCGACTCGGCCCCGGAGGGCACCGCCTGAACGACCTCCAGGTAGCACTTGAGCTTCGGTTCGGTCCCCGAGGGCCGGACGACCACCCGGTCGGCCCCCATGTGGACCATGACACCGGTGGTCGGTGGCAGTGTGTCCGTCCCGACCGACATGTCGGTCACCCCACTCACCGGCACCCCACCGAGCGTGGCCGGCGGCGCGGTCAGCAGACCCCGGAGAACACCCGGGACGACGGACAGGTCGGAGAGCCGGAACGTGAGGGGCCCGGTGAGGTACACGCCGTCACGGGCGCGGATGCGGGCCAGTTCGTCCTCGACCGAGCGCCCGGCCGCGGCCAGACGGCTCACGAGACCGCAGAAGACGAGGGCGGCGGACATACCGTCCTTGTCCCGCACGACGTCCGGGTCGACGCAGTACCCGAGTGCTTCCTCGTAGCCGAACACGATCCCGGGCACACGGGAGATCCACTTGAAGCCGGTGAGGGTCGGTACGTGCGCGAGCCCGTGGGCCTGGGCGACTGCGGCGAGGCCCCGTGAGGACACGACGGAGGAGGCGAGAACGCCACCGGAGGAACGCGATGCGACCGTCTCCCCGAGCAGCAGACCCACCTCGTCACCGCTGAGCTGACGCCACCCGGCGGTTCCCCCGTCACCGGCCACGGGCACCGCGGCGGAGAACCGATCGGCATCCGGGTCGTTGGCGATCACGAGATCGGCGTCCACCTCGGCGGCGAGCGCGTAGGCCGCGTCGAGGGCACCGGCCTCCTCGGGGTTCGGGAAGTCGACCGTCGGGAAGTCCGGGTCCGGCTGGGACTGGGCGGGCACCTCGTGGAGGTCGGTGAACCCGGCACGGCGCAGGGCGGTGGCCATCGTGTGCCCACCGACGCCGTGGAGGGAGGTGAGGACGACCCGCAGGTCGCCGTCCCGGCGGGCACCCAGACGGTCCCCGAGGGCTTCGAGCGACTGCAGGTAGGACTCGGCGACCTCGTCACCCAACCGTTCCCAGCCCTCTTCCGCGCGCGGGACCGTGGCGACGGACTCGACGGCGGCGATCCGGGTGGCGATCATCGCGTCGAAGGGTGGGACGATCTGTGCCCCGGCACCGTCCGCGGCCAGCGCCACGGCGCGTTCGGGGTCGACGAACTCCGCAGGGGCATCGGGCAGTCGCCCGTCGTGGACGGCACGCAGCGGCGCCTCGCCCAGGTAGACCTTGTAGCCGTTGTCCTGGGGCGGATTGTGGCTGGCGGTCACCATGACTCCGGCGTCCGCGCCGAAGGCGGTGAGTGCGAAGGCGGTGACCGGGGTCGGCAGGTGCTCCGGCAGCAGCATGGCTCGTCCCCCGGCGGCGGTGACTACCGCCGCGGTGTCGCGGGCGAACTCGACGGACCCGTAGCGGGCATCGCACCCGATGACCACGCTGAATCCGGGACCGACGGCCTCGGACAGGAAGGCCGAGAGTCCGGCGGCCGCGCGGATGACGACCGCGCGGTTCATCCGGTGGGGACCTGCGCCGAGCGCCCCACGCAGTCCCGCGGTGCCGAACTCCAGGGGCCCGAGGAAGAGCGCCTCGAGGTCGGCACGTGCGGCGGCGGGATCCGTAGCGGTATCGACGCCGCTCGTGTCCGGACCCGCGAGCGCCGCGTCGAGGAGAACACTCAACTCCTCGCGGGTGACGGGGTCCGGGTCGTCGGCGATCCAGGCGCGGACCACCTCGGCGTCGAAGCCGGCGGTGAACCGGTCGGCCACGCGGACCATCAGGCGGCCATCCGCGCGACGATCTTCGACAGGAGCGCGGAGATCCGCGTGCCCGCCTCACGTCCGGCTTCGAGGACCTCCGCGTGGTCGAGCGGCTCGTCCGTGACGCCGGCGGCGTGGTTGGTCACGAGACTGATCCCCAGGATCTCCAGGCCGACGTGGCGGGCGGCGATCGCCTCGAGCGCGGTGGACATGCCGACCAACTGGGCACCGAGGACACCGGCCATGCGGACCTCGGCGGGGGTCTCGTAGTGAGGGCCGCGGAACTGTGCGTAGACGCCCTCCGGCAGATCCGGGTCGATCTCCCGGGCGAGGTCGCGCAGCCGCGTCGAGTACAGGTCCGTGAGGTCGACGAAGGTCGCGCCCTCCAACGGGGAGGCCGCCGTGAGGTTGATGTGGTCGTTGATGAGGACCGGCGTGCCCGGACCCCAGGCGGGGTCGAGGCCGCCGCATCCGTTGGTGAGGACCAGGCTCGTGCAGCCGGCCGCGGCAGCGGTGCGGACACCGTGGGCGACGGCGCGCACACCCTTGTCCTCGTAGAAGTGGGTACGTGCGCCGAGAACGAGCGCATGTTTGTCGGTCCCGGTGATCCGCACGGACCGCAGGGTGCCGGTGTGCCCGCTCACGGCCGAGGCGTGGAAGCCTGGCACCCGGGTCGCCGGGATCTCGACGACGGTCTCACCGATGAGGTCGGCCGCCTGGCCCCACCCGGAGCCGAGGACGAGGGCGATGTCGTGCTTCTCCACACCTGCTGCGGCATTGATCACGGTGGCGGCATCGGCTGCCGCATCGAAGGGATCTGCGGGTATTGCGGCGGTAGGATCGGGGCGTTCCGGGGTCGTCATGATCCCGACACTAATCGAACCGGACACGCCGAACCAGGGGAGCACCAGGCACATGGAGATCCGACCCTTCGCCGCACAGGACGACCTGGCTCTGGGGGAGCTCCTGCACGATCCCGCCACTCCCGCGGACCTCGTCGCCCGGGGCCTGTTGCGCCCGGACCAGGACTCCCCGGTCCTCCGCAGCGTCGCCGCCGTGATCGACGACACGGACGATCCGGCCGCTGCCGGTTCCGGTGTCGTCGTCGGTGCCGCCGTGCTCGCCGAGGCGCCGGTACACCCCACCCGGGCCTGGGCCCACGTCGAGGTCGCCGACACCGAACGCCGCCGAGGTGTGGGCCGACGGTTGCTCGCCGGCGCCCGGGCCCACGCCGCGGGGACCCCGCTCGCAGGACTGCCCCTGCGTGCCCGCGTGGCCGCGGGGTCGACCGGCGACGAGGTCCTCCGCCACCTCGGCGCGGCCGAACTGTTCCGCACCCGGGTGATCCGCGTGGAACCGGGGACACTCGCCGGCCTGGGTCACGGTCGAGAGGAGGACTTCGCGGTCACGACGACCGGGTCGGTCGTCCTCACCCAGCTCTTCGGCGAGTGGTACGCCGGGGTCAACCGCAAGGATCCGGCCGCCGAGATGTCGGTCGGTGAGGTCAACCGACGGTTCCTCTCCGAGGCGACCGGCGCCCACGGTGCCGCGATGCTCCGCCGCGACGGCGGCGTGAGCGGTTTCGCCGTCTCCTATGCACGCCCGGTGAGTGAGGAGCAGGTCGAGCAGATCGAGGAGGCCGGCGAGGAGTACCCGGCCACCGAGCTCACCCTCGCGTCCCTCTACGACGCCCGGGTCGCCGACGTCACGACGATCGACCGGGAGTCCGCGGAGTACCAGGCGGCCCTCGGCGACGCCGCCGTGCTCGTCGCATCCCTGTCCCTGGAGACCCCGGTGGAGATCGAGGTGACCTCCGAGATGCCGGTCGTCACCGAACTCCTGGACGGCCTCGTCTCCGCCGGTCAGGCCCGGGTCCTCTACGAGTACGTGACCTACGGGCCGGAGTGATCTCCCGAGGGTCCGGACACCGGAGGGCGGACCCTCCACACACGCTCCTCCTCACCCTCGGCGGGCGACGATCCAGTTCGCGATCGACCACACGATGCACAGCACCACGACGAGGAGCACGAGGCCCAGGAACACGCCGTGGACGAACGGGGACATCGCCACATCGAACACCTGCAGGGTAACGAAGGCGACGAACGCACCTCCTCCGATCGACAGGCCCGCCACACCGACGGCCGCGAGGCCGCGCACACCGAGCCGACGATCGCGTTCATCCGAGTATTCCAACGCGTTGAGGCGGGTGACATCGCCGCTCGACCCCGACCGTGCCCACAGCACACTGGCGATCGTGGCGACGAGGCAGACCGTCATGATGGCCCCGGAGACGATGTTCCCGTCGACGAAGAACAGCACGGCCACCAGCCCGAACATCACGGACAGGCCGATGTTCACCGGCGACATCGGCAGGCGACGCCCTTTCGCGCCTTTCCTCCCGACCGCCTCGGGTGGGAGTGTGCGCGGACGATCGGCTCGGGGCTCCCCCGGTCCCTCAGGAGTCGACATCGAAGACCTCCTCGACGGTCGACCCGAAGTAGCGGGCCAGATGGACCGCGAGGACGAGCGAGGGGTCGTACTTGCCCGTCTCGATGGCGTTGATGGTCTGGCGGGACACGCCCATCTCCTTCGCCAGTGCCTGCTGCGACAGACCGGCGCCCGTCCGCAGTTCCCGTACACGACTGATCACCTGTCCATTGTCGGGTTTCCCTCCGAAGCTGTAAAGCGTGCTTGACACCTCGGGGGCGCGGCGTCCACGATTGACCTGTCAAGCACGCTTGACACCCTGCACGGCGGACCACCCCGACGCCGGCACCCGATCCCTCACCATCCGGAGGTCACCATGTACGAGGCGCTCACCGATTTCACCCAGGGCTTCCCCCTCTGGCTCCAGTGGCTGGCCATCGTGCTGATCGCTGCCGTGCCCTTCATCGAGTCCTATGTCGGTTCCGCCGTCGGCGTGATCGCCGGCCTGCCCCTGTGGGTCGCGATCCCCGCCGCCGTCGTCGGCAACACGATCACGATGGTGATCGTCGTCCTCGCCGCCCACACCGGCCGCGAGAAGGTCCTCGCCCACCAGGAGCGCAAGGCGGCCGAGGCGGGCACCGACGTCGAGGCGCCCTCCCCCGAGGAACAGACCCGGAAGTCCCGGCGCCGGGCCCGGGTCAAGAGGATGTTCGACAAATGGGGCGTGCCCGGCGTGAGCCTGCTCGGGCAGTGGTTCCTGCCCAGCCAGATCACCTCCGGCATGATGGTCTCCTTCGGCGCCTCGAAGGACCGGGTGATCCTGTGGCAGATCATCTCGATCGTCCTGTGGGGCATCGGCGCCGCGGCCTTCGCCTACTTCGTCGTCCTCGGACTCTCCTGACCGGAACTACCGACCACACCGGCTCCCCACGGGCTCCGCACATACTCCTCGGATGTGTCGCTGGGACCCCTGCCCCAGGGCGATCGTCGGCCTGCTCCCGGCCCGACGCCCCGAAGGAAGGGACCCACTGTGGTACGGATCGTCGCATGGCTCACGGGGATCGTGATCGGAAGCAGTACGCTCACGTTCGCCTACTACTACGTATTCGCAGGACTGGAATATCGCCGGTGGGAAGCGAGCGGCGACCCGATTCACCCCGGGACCAGTGACTGGATCCTGATACCCACGTACATCGGATTCGGGATCTGTACCGCCGCGCTCCTCGCGCTCCTCGTCTGCGGAATCGTCGCCTCGGCCCGGGCCGGTAGACCGCGGAGCCCCGTGTGATCGTCACGCACATGACTGCGCCCCGGTCGGGATCCCGGCCGGGGCGCAGTCGTGTGCTGGAAAGTAGGAGGTGCGGCGGATCAGAAGCCGTCGAGGACGGCGCGGGAGCCTGAGAGGCCCAGGCGACTGGCGCCGGCAGCGATCATCTCGCGGGCGGCCTCGGCCGTGCGGATACCGCCGGAGGCCTTGACGCCCAGGCGATCGCCGACCGTCTTCCGCATGAGCGCCACGGCGTGGGCGCTCGCGCCGCCGGCCGGGTGGAACCCGGTCGAGGTCTTGACGAAATCGGCCCCGGCGGCCTCGGCCCGCTCACAGGCGGCGACGATCTGCTCGTCGGTGAGGGCCGCGGACTCGATGATCACCTTGACGAGTGCCGGATCGGAGGCCTCGACCACCCCACGGATGTCCGCTTCCATCGCGTCCCAGTCACCGGTCCGTGCCATCGACAGGTCGATGACCATGTCGACCTCCGCCGCACCGTTGGCCACGGACTCCGCGGCCTCGGCCGCCTTGACGGCCGGCTTGTGAGCACCGGAGGGGAATCCGCAGACGGTGGCGACGACGAGGTCACCGGTGTCGGCCAGGGGCAGCTGGTTGGGCGACACGCACACCGCGAGGGCACCCAGGTCCCGTGCCTCGGAGACGAGTGCCGCGACCTCCTCGGGCGTGCTCTCCGGCTTCAACAGGGTGTGGTCGATGAGGGCGGCGACGGACGCGCGCGTGGGCTCGGTGGTGGAATCGGGACCAGTGGTCATGACGGGGCTCCTCAGATCTTCTCGATGACGACGGACGCGCGGGCGTTCCCCGTCCAGGTGGTGGCGGCGTCGGACCCCTCGGTCGCGGCCTCGACGGTCACGTGACCGGCGAGTGCGTCGCGGGCCCGGGCGAACCGGTCCGCCTCGTCGGTGTGCAGGGTGAACAGGGGCTGCCCGGCGGTGACGGCCTCGCCCGGCTTCGCATGGATCTCGATGCCGGCACCCGCCTGCACCGGGTCCTCCTTGCGGGCCCGACCGGCACCCAGACGCCAGGAGGCCAGACCCACGGCGTACGCGTCGAGCTCCGTGAGCACACCGTCGGTCTCCGCGGTGACGACCTCGGTGTGGGCCGCCTGCGGCAGAGGCGCCTCGGGATCGCCACCCTGGGCGGAGATCATCCGCTTCCACACGTCCATCGCACGGCCGTCGTCGAGGGCGGCGGCGACGTCGACATCGGTCCGCCCGGCCCCGGCGAGCATCTCCTCGGCGAGTGCCACCGTGAGTTCCCGGACGTCGGCGGGGCCGCCACCGGCGAGCACCTCGACGGATTCCCGCACCTCGAGCGCGTTGCCGACCGTCCGGCCCAGGGGTACGGACATGTCGGTGAGCAGTGCCGAGGTGCGTACCCCGGCATCGGTGCCCAGGTCGACCATCGTGCGGGCCAACTGCCGGGCGGAGTCGAGGTCCTTCATGAAGGCACCGGACCCGACCTTCACGTCGAGGACGAGCGCGCCGGTGCCCTCGGCGATCTTCTTCGACATGATGGAGCTGGCGATGAGCGGGATCGACTCGACGGTGCCGGTCGTGTCCCGCAGGGCGTAGAGCAGCTTGTCGGCCGGCGCGAGCCCGGACCCGGCGGCGCAGATGACCGCGCCGAGGTCGTCGAGCTGTGCGAGCATCGCCGCGTTGTCGAGGGCGGCGTTCCAGCCGGGGATCGACTCCAGCTTGTCGAGCGTCCCCCCGGTGTGCCCGAGCCCGCGGCCCGACAGCTGCGGGACGGCGACGTCGAACACCGCGACGAGCGGGGCGAGCGGCAGTGTGATCTTGTCGCCCACTCCCCCGGTCGAGTGCTTGTCCGCCGTGGGGTTGCGCAGCGAGGAGAAGTCCATCCGTTCCCCGGAGGCGATCATCGCGGTCGTCCACCGGGCGATCTCCGTCCGCTCCATCCCGTTGAGGTAGACGGCCATCGCGAGCGCGGACATCTGCTCGTGGGCGACGACGCCCCGCGTGTACGCGTCGATCACCCAGTCGATCTGCTCGTCCGACAAGGTGCCGCGATCTCGCTTGGTCCGGATGACGTCGACGGCGTCGAAGGGTTCGGTCATGCGTCTGTCTCCTCAGGCTGGACGTGCGGTCATGTCGGTGGTGGGGCCCGCCCCCGAGGCGTCGGCGGCCTCGGTCCCGTCCGCGTATGCGGTCAGGTGGTCGGGTCCGAAGGCCTCCGGGAGCACCGCCGTCATCGGGGCGAGCCCACCGGGCATGTCGAGGACGAGGTCGGGGCCGCCGAACTCGTACAGCAGCTGGCGGCAGCGGCCACAGGGCACGAGTTTGGTGCCGTGCCCGTCGACGCACGCGAAGGCGACCAGTCTCCCGCCGCCGGTGCGCGCCAGGTCGGAGACGAGCCCGCACTCGGCGCACAGGGTCACGCCGTAGGCCGCGTTCTCGACATTGCTGCCGACGACGGTCCGACCGTCCGCGGTGAGCGCCGCGGCACCCACCGGATAGCCGGAGTAGGGCGCGTAGGCCCGGTGCATCGCCGCGGTCGCGGCCGCCCGCAGGTCCTCCCAGACCTGCGGTTCGAACTCACGCATGGTGATCACCTCACTTCTCGACGGACTGCTCACTGGACGACGGAGCGCTCACTGCTTGGCGTAGGGCTTGCCCTCGGCGGCCGGCGGGCGCACCCGGCCCACGAACCCGGCGACGGCGAACACCGTGACGATGTAGGGCAGCATGTGCAGGAAGTCGTCGGGCAGCGGGCTGTCGATCGAGCGGAACACGTTGCCCAGGTTCTTGGTGAAACCGAAGAGCAGGGCCGCGCACATGGCACCGACCGGGTTCCAGCGGCCCAGGATCATCGCGGCCAGCGCGATGTAGCCCTGCCCGGCGGACATCTCCTTGCCGAAGGCCAGACCCTCACCGACCGTGAGGTAGGCACCGCCGAGACCGGCGATCGCACCGGCGGCGACGGTGTTGATGACCCGCCACTTGTTCACGTGGATGCCCACGGTGTCCGCGGCCTTGGGGTGCTCGCCGATCGCCCGCATCCGCAGACCCCAGCGGGACCGGAAGATGTAGACGCTCAGGACGGCGACGATCACGTACATGAGGTAGACGAGGACAGTCTGGTTGAACAGCACCGGGCCGAGGACGGGGATCCCGGAGAGCACCGGGATCGGCAGGTCCGGCAGTGGCTGAGAGGAGTTCCACGTCGCGGAGTCCTGGGTGAGCACCGTCGAGTAGAGGAAGCTCGTGAGGCCGACGACGAGGACGTTGACGACGACACCGATGATGATCTGGTCGACCCAGTACTTCACCGCGAAGAACACGAGGATGACGGCCACCGCCATCCCGCCGAACAGGGCGGCGATGAGGCCCACGTAGGGGTTCGTCATCACCGAGGCGACGACTCCGGCGCAGAAGGCCCCGGCGAGCAGCTGACCCTCGATCGCGATGTTGATGATGCCCGAACGCTCACCGATGACACCGGCCATCGCACCGAACACGAGCGGCACGGACAGGGCCAGGGCGCCGGCGAGCAGGTACGTGAGGTCGATGAAGCCACGGTTCGAGGCACCCCAGGTCAGCAGCGAGAGGACGAAGAACAGACCGATGGCGATCGGCAGGACGCGCGCCGACCAGATCCCGGTCTCCCAGCGCTGCCAGGTCGCCACGAGGGCCGTCGCGGCCAGTGCCACGAGGACGAACGAGAGCGTGAGCGCCGTGGTCCTGGAGGCCACGGTGAGGTCGGGGATCGCGAAGAAGTCCCCGGCCGAGGCGAACCGGAACACGGTCTGTTCCCCGCCCGGCGTGCCGAATCCGAACACCGCGAGCGCCAGGAGCGCGAGCACCGCGTAGAGGACCGGCATCTTCCAGTTGCGCGGCGCGGTCATGCCGCCACCTCCTTCGCCTCGGTGGACCCGGTTCTCCGACCGCGGCCCAGCCTCTTGACCAACCGCGCGGGCGATCCCCAGATCGCGACGACGAGCGGCGGCGCGGCGATGAGGAGCACGATGATCGACTGCACGACGAGGATGATGTCGATGGGCGTGCCCGTCGCCGACTGCATGAGGTAACCACCGGCCTTGAAGGCGCCGAAGAGGAGACCTGCGAAGAACGTGCCCAACGGCTTGGACCGTCCGAGCAGGGCCACGGTGATCGCGTCGAAGCCGATGGATCCGGCGACACCGGCCGTCACCTTGTAGTCGGTACCGAGCACCACCGAGGCGCCGGCGATCCCGGAGAGCGCACCGGCGATGAGCATGGCGATGATCGTCACGCGACCCACGCTGATGCCCGCGGTCCGGGCGGCGTGCGGGTTCTCCCCGACGGCCCGCAGCTCGAAGCCGAGGGTCGACCGGGAGAGGATCCACCACACGAGCACCGTCGCGGCGATCGCCAACAGGAAGCCGAGGTGGAGACGGAAGGGTGCGGGCAGCAGGGCCGGGAGTTCGGCCACCGCGTCGATCTGGCGGCTCGCCGGGTTCGCCGACTCGGTGTGCGTGTACCAGCCCTGCTTGAGCAGGTACGCGAGGAGGAAACCGGCGATCGAGTTGAGCATGATCGTGACGATCACCTCGTTGGCGCCGGTCCGGGCCTTGAGGACACCGGCGATCCCACCCCACACGGCGCCGCCGAGTGCACCGGCGAGGAGGGCCACGACGAAGGCGATCACGGGCGGCAGTCCGAAGGCGTAGCCGGCGAATCCACCGACGGTGATCCCGAGGACCACCTGTCCCTGACCACCGATGTTGAACAGGCCCGAGCGGAAGGCCAGGGCGATGCCGAGACCCGTGAGGATGAGCGGGGTCGCCGCGACGAGGGTCTCCGTGAAGGGCATGACCGCCCGGACGGCGGAGCTCGCCTGCCAGTCGAAGACCGAACCCCGGAACAGCGCCCCGTAGGCCTCGAGGACGGTGCTGGTCGCCGTGGCGAAGAAATCGGTGGGCCGGGCGAAGAAGTACCCGAGCGTGCCCCGCACGCCCTCGTCCGCACCGACGATGAGGACACCGCCGACGAGGAGGGCGATGACGACCGCGCCGATCGGCACCCACACCGACTGAGAGAGCAGCATCGCCACGTAACGCGGCAGGAAGGAGGCCTGCGGACCGGCGGTGCCCGGTGCCGGGGTCTCGCCCGGAGTGGGCGCCTCGGCGGAGTTCGGGTCGGTGCTCATGCCAGTTCCCCCTCACCGGCGGTGGAGACCCGGGTGCCCTCGCCGTGGGCCACGCGGTCGAGCGCCTCCGCAGCGTCGACCCCGGCCATCATGAGACCGAGCGCGTCACGCGGGGTGTCCCCCGGGACGACGCCGACGATCCTGCCTTCGTACATCACTGCGATCCTGTCCGCGAGATTGATGACCTCGTCGAGTTCCGTCGAGACGATGAGGCAGGGCACCCCTTTGTCCCGTTCCTCGACGATCCGTTTGTGCACGAACTCGATCGAGCCGACGTCCAGGCCACGGGTGGGCTGACTGGCGACGAAGAGTTCCAGGGGGCGGCTGAGCTCACGGGCGAGCACGACCTTCTGCTGGTTGCCGCCCGAGAGCGTGGAGATGTGGTCCTCGATCGAGGACAGCCGGATGTCGAACTCCTCGACCTTCTGCTCGACTGTGGAGCGCACGACGTCGCGGCGGATCGCGACACCACCGGAGTAGGGCTCCCGGTCGTAGCGGTCGAGGATCATGTTCTCCTCGATAGAGAAGGAGGCGATGACGCCGTCGGTCGACCGGTCCTCGGGGACGAACCCGATCCCGGCGTCGAGGCGCGCCTTGACGCCGGCGCCGCGCAGGTCCCTGCCGGCGAGTGTGAGCGTGCCCGCGGTCGGGGTCTCCAGGCCGAGGATCGCCTCGGCGAGTTCCGTCTGCCCGTTGCCCTGGACACCGGCGACCGCGAGGATCTCCCCGGCCCGGATCCCCAGGTCCAGGTCGTCGACGACGGTGGTCCCGGCCTTGTCGACGACGGTGAGGCCCTCGATGCGGAAGGTCTCCTCCCCCGGGTCCGCCGGGGTCTTGTCGGTCTTCAGGTTGACCTCGCGGCCGACCATGAGACCGGCCAGCTCGTTCTCGCTCGACTCCGGTGAAGCCTCGCCGACGACCTTTCCGCGGCGGATGACCGTGATCGCGTCGGCGACCGCCCGGACCTCGCGCAACTTGTGGGAGATGAAGAGGATCGACGTGCCCGAGGCGCGCAGCTCGCGCATGATCTCCAGCAGTTCGTCGGTCTCCTGCGGGGTGAGCACCGCCGTGGGCTCGTCGAGGATGAGCACCTCGGCGTCGCGGGACAGCGCCTTGATGATCTCGACGCGCTGCTGCACGCCGACGGGCAGGTCCTCGATGAAGGCGTCGGGGTCGACGTGGAAGCCGAAACGGTCGGAGATCTCACGGACCCGCTTGCGGGCCTTGCGCAGATCGAGCAGTCCGGCACCGCGCGTGGGCTCGTAGCCGAGGGCCACCGACTCCGCGACGGTGAAGACCGGCACGAGCATGAAGTGCTGGTGGACCATGCCGATGCCCGCGGCCACCGCGTCACCGGGGCCGGAGAAGGTCACCGGGTCCCCGTCGACGAGGATCCGCCCGCCGTCCGGCGCGTAGAGCCCGTAGAGGACGTTCATGAGGGTGGACTTGCCGGCACCGTTCTCACCGAGCAGGGCATGGATCTGCCCGGGTTCGACGACGAGGTCGATCGCGTCGTTGGCGGTGAACGAACCGAACTTCTTGGTGATCCCACTCAGTTCGAGCTTCACGGATCTCTCCTGTGTCTCGGGCGGCCCCTCCGGGAAAGGGGATCGCGATGGCACGGGCCTGGTTCCGGACAGCTGCGGCCCGGGCACGCCACCGGGCCGGTGGGCACGGCAGGACGCGATCTCACGATACGTCCTCCGCGACCCACCGGCCCGGTTCCCGCTGCTATGTCAGGGGGCGTTCGGCGACTCGACGACGAGCTCACCGGCGGCGATCTGCGCACGCAGGTCGTCGATCTCGGTCTGCAGCTCGGCCGGGACGTCGCCCTCGTGGTCGTGGTACGGGGCCAGTCCCACGCCCTCGTTCTCGATGGTGCCGACGAAGGGCTCGGCGCTGAACTCGCCGTTCACGCCGGACTCGATCGTGTCGTAGACGGCGGTCGTGATGCCCTTCATCACGGAGCTGAGCATGACGTCGCCGTACTCGGTGGACTCGAAGCCGTCGGTGTCGACCCAGATGATCCGGGTGCCCTCGGCGTCCGCGGCGGCCTGGGCCGCGCCCTCACCGACGGGACCGGCGACCGGCATGATGACGTCCGCACCCTGGGCGATGAACTGCTCGCTGAGGGTCTTGCCCTGACCCACGTTCTCGAAGTCACCGGAGAAGGCGCCGTTCTGGGCGTCCTTGTCCCAGCCGAGGACCTCGACCTCGGTGCCGTGCGCCTCGTTGTAGGCGGCCACACCGTCGACGAAACCGTCCATGAAGATGGCGACCGAGGGGATCTGGATACCGCCGAAGGTGGCGACCTTGTCCGTCTCGGTGACACCGGCGGCCAGGTAGCCGCCGAGGTAGGCGGCCTCGGCCGTGTTGAACAGCAGGGGCTTGCCGTTCTCCAGCTCGACGGGGTTGCCGTCCGCGTCGGCGAAGGAGGAGTCGACGAGGGCGAAGTCGACGTCGGGGTTCGCCTCGGCGGCGGACTGCAGGGCGTCCTCGAGGAGGAAGCCCGCACCGATCACGAGGTTGCAGCCCTGCTGGACCATGGAGTCGACGTTCGGGGCGAAGTCGGAGTCACCGGCGGACTGTGCCTCGGCGGACTCGATACCGAAGTCGGCGACGGCCTGGTCGAGTGCCTCCTTGGTCGACTGGTTGAAGGACTGGTCGTCCCAGCCACCGGCGTCGGAGACGATGCAAGCCTTGTAATCGGTACCCTCACCGCCACCGGCGGTGGAGCCCTCCTCCTCCGGTGCGGCACCGCAGGCCGAGAGTCCGAGAACGGCGACGGCTGCCATCGACGGCAGAGCGAGTCGTTTCATCACGATGGGATCTCCTGTGGGAGTCGGGGCCCGGGTGGAGCGGTCTCACGGACGTCCGTGCGCACGAGCCGGGATGTCGTCGGGCACAGCCTAGACGCGGAACGGGGAGTTCGCACAGAGTTCCCCCGAAGGACTCTGTACTGTTGTCGAACCGCAACATAGGTGGGACGAAACGTCACGGACACCTCCTGTGCCCCGGACCCCGCGCACGAGGATCTCCCCAGGTCATGCCCCTGCGGACCGACATGCCGCAGACCTACCGAAATCGGACGAGTCGGGTCTAGCATGGAACGCATGCTGCCCGATCCACTCATCGAGCTCTTCGATGCGCGGTTGGCCGGCCTCACTGGCGAGGACCGGGACACCGACGCGCTCGAACGCAGCGAACACATGTCCGTCTTCGTCCACGCGGTGCAGATGGAGGCGATGGTCATGCGGACCGCGATGGCGCGGTTCGCCCAGACCAACGACCTCAACCTCATCGACTTCCAGGTGTTGCAGTCCGTCGTCACCCTCAGCGACGCGGGCCGGACCGCGACCCCCGGCTACATCAGTTCCATGCTGTCGATGTCCGCCTCGACGCTCACCTCGATCCTCGAACGGCTGGTCGCCCGCGGCCTGCTCACCCGGGAACGGGACTCCGCGGACCGCCGCCGGATCTCGATCTACTACACCCAGACCTCGCTCGAGCTCAGCCAGGAGTTCGACCGCCTGCTCGCCGCCGCCTACGAACCCTTCTTCGCACGCTCCAGCACGGAGGAGATCCGCGACCGGACGGGCTTCGTCCAGCTCATGGCCGAGTCGACACAGGACCTCATCGACGGCCTGGAGGCCGCCGACTGAGGCTTCCGGTCAGCCTTCCAGCCGTTCGCTCACGTCCAGCCACTCCATTTCCAACTCGTCCTTCTCGTCCGTCAGCGCCCCGCGCTCGGCCGAGAGGTCCGCGAGACCCGTGAAGTCGCTCGGGTCGGCCGCGGCCATCCGTTCGTCGAGGGCGGCGAGCTTCTTCTCCACCTTCTCGATCTTCCGGGTCAGACCCTGCGCCTGCTTGCGCAGCTGCCGCTCCTCCGCCGCGGACAGGCCGGTCCCGGCCCCGCTCTCCCCCGCGCCCGAGGCGCCCGCACCGGGGGCACCGGACGTGGCGGGCGCCTCGACGGCGGTGGCGTCTGCCGCCCCGGCGGCGGTGGCCGAGGACCCCGTCGGGAGGCCCTTGACCCGCTCGCGGTCGGCGGCCGCCCGCAGGTACTCGTCGACGCCGCCGGGCAGGTGGCGGACGTGGTGGTCGAGGAGGGCGAACTGGTGGTCGGTGACGCGCTCCATGAAGTAGCGGTCGTGGGAGATCACGAGCAGCGTGCCGGGCCAGGAGTCGAGCAGGTCCTCCATGGCCGCGAGCATGTCGGTGTCCATGTCGTTCGTCGGCTCGTCGAGGATGAGCACGTTCGGCTCGTCGAGGAGGATGAGGAGCAGCTGCAGGCGGCGCTGCTGGCCACCGGAGAGGTCCTTGACCCGGGACTGGAGCACCCCGCCGAGTCCCAGCTTCTCCAGCAACTGCGAGGGCGCGAGGTCACCGGCGTCCGTCGAGTAGCTCGCCTTCTTGCGGTCGAGGAGTTCACGGACCCGGTCCTCGGCCAGACCGTCCAGTTCCCGCAGCTGCTGGTCGAGGACGGCGACCCGGACGGTCTTGCCCCGCTTGATCCGGCCGACGGTCGGCGTGACCTCGCCGGTGAGGGTCTTCACCACCGTGGACTTGCCGGCGCCGTTGGGGCCGAGGATGCCGAACCGGTCACCGGGGCCGATGATCCACGTGACGTCCTCGATCGCCGGGGCAGGCGTGCCCGGGTACTGCACGGCCACGTCGGTGAGTTCGAAGACGTCCTTGCCCAGGCGGCTGGTCGCGGTCTTCACGAGTTCGACGGTGTCACGGACGGGTGGTTCGCCGGATATGAGTTCGTTCGCGGCGTCGACCCGGAACTTGGGCTTCGAGGTCCTGGCCGGGGCACCGCGGCGCAACCAGGCGAGCTCCTTGCGCATGAGGTTCTTCTGTTTCGTCCACTCGACGGCGGCCTGCCGGTCGCGTTCGACCCGCTGGAGGACGTAGGCGGCGTAACCTCCCTCGAACACGTCGACCGTCCCGTCGTGGACCTCCCAGGTGAGCGTCGTGACCTCGTCGAGGAACCACCGGTCGTGGGTGACGACGAGCAGCGCACCCTGACCGACCGGCCACCGCTTCTTCACGTGCTGGGCGAGCCAGCGGACACCCTCGATGTCGAGGTGGTTGGTCGGTTCGTCGAGCATGAGGACGTCCCAGTCACCGGCGAGCAGCCGGGCCAGCGCGACACGCCGTCGCTGACCACCGGAGAGACCGCCGACGGTCTCCTCCAGGTCGAGATCGCCGAGCAGCCCGGTCATGACGTCCCGGACCTCGGCACGGGAGGCCCATTCGTGATCGGGGACGTCACCGACGACAGACTGCCGCACCGTGAGGTCGCCGTCGAGGACATCCGTCTGTTCGAGGTAGCCGATCCGGGTCCCGCCGCGGGAGGTGACCCGTCCGGAGTCCGGTTCGAGGGACCCGGCGAGGATCCGCATGAGCGTCGACTTGCCGTCGCCGTTGCGACCGACCATACCGATCCGGTCCCCGGCGGCCAGTCCCACCGTGACGTCCGCGAGGACCGTGCGGTTCGGGTAGGACAGCGAGATCGTCTGGGAGCCGAGCAGATGCGTGGGAGCCATGGGAACCCACTCTATCCGCCGACCCGGGAGTACCGCTGTCCCGGGCGTGCCGTCAGCGGGCGTCGATGACTTCCGCGCCTGAGGCGGGGCCCGTGGTCCGGACCACGTGCCGGACGCCGCGGGTGGCCGCGAGGAGCACCGCGAGGTCGAGCGCGTGCTCGGGCCCGTCGACGAGGAACCCGACCGTCGGCCCCGAACCGGACACCAGCGCCCGCAGCGCCCCGGCCTGGCGTCCGGCCCCGAGCACCTCCGCGACATCGGGCAGCAGGTCCGCCGCGGCCTCGGTCATGTCGTTGTGGACGGCCGCCGCGAGGGCATGTGCGTCCCCGGCGGCGAGCGCGGAGAGCACCGCACGGACGCCGGCCTCGGTGTCGGCCGTGGAGTCGGTGTCTGCAGCCCCGGCCTCCGCGACCGCCGGTGTCGTCGTGGGATCCGGGACGGTGCCCGCCGCCCGCATCTCGTCGAGACGGGCGAAGACGGCCGGCGTCGAGAGCGTGCCGGTCGAGGTCGCCATCACCCAGCGGAAGGTGCCCCGTGCGAGCACCGGGGTGAGTTCGTCACCCCGGCCGGCCCCGAGCGCGGTCCCTCCGGTCAGCGCGAAGGGGACGTCCGCCCCGAGCGAGGCGGCGACCGTGTGGAGCACCTCGGCGTCGACCCCGCCGAGCAGGTGGGCGTACGCGACGAGCGCGGCGGCGGCATCGGCGGACCCGCCACCCATGCCCCCGGCCACCGGCACCTGCTTGTCGATCCTGAGGGCCACGGGGACCCGTCGGTCCAGCCGCTCCGCGAGGGCGTGGACGGCGGCGAGCGCCAGGTTCCGGGCATCGAGCGGGATGTCGCCGTCCTCGGCATAGGGACCGGTGACGGTGACGGAGTCCTCCTGACCGGCCGGAAGCACCCGGACGGTGACGGTCTCCGCGAGCGACACGGACTGGAAGACCGTGACGAGGTCGTGGTAGCCGTCGTCGCGGCGCGGACCGACGTGCAGGTACGGGTTGATCTTCCCGTGGGCGCGGGCCGTGACCTCGGTGTACGCGGTCCGCCCCGGGAAGGACAGGACGGTCATGACACCGTCACCTCCGCCAGCCGCACGAAGTCGTGGACGGTGAGGGTCTCGCCGCGGGCCTGCGGGTCGATGCCGGCGGCCGCAAGCGCCTCGGACGCGGCGGCCGCGGACCCGAACCGGTCCTTGAGTGCGGAGCGCAGCATCTTGCGCCGCTGTGCGAAGGCGGCGTCGACGAGGGAGAAGACACGGACCCGCAGGTCCTCGTCGCCCAGGGGTGTCTCCCGCAGCACGATCTTCACGAGACCGGAGTCGATGTTCGGGGCCGGCCAGAACACGTTCTTGCCGATCGTCGCCGCCCGGGTCACCTCGCCGTACCACTGCGCCTTGACGCTCGGGACGCCGTAGACCCGCGAGCCGGGGGCGGCGGCCAGCCGGTCCGCGACCTCCAACTGCACCATGACGAGCACGGTGTCGATCGTCGGGAAGGTGGCGAGGAAGTGCAGGAGCACCGGCACCGCCACGTTGTACGGCAGGTTCGCCACGAGTGCGCTCGGTGCCGCGGGCAGTTCCGTGACGTCCATCGCGTCGGCGTGGACGAGGTCGAATCCCGCCGCCGAGGCGCCCTGCCTGGGGGCACCGTCCGCGGCGGGCGCCTCGGGCGCGGTCCCCCCGCGGACGGTGGTGTCCCCGTGGAGTTCCGCGACGGTGCGGGGCAGGCGCCCGGCGAGGACGGGGTCGATCTCGACGGCGACGACGTGGTGACCGGCCTCCAGCAGGCCGAGCGTGAGCGACCCCAGGCCCGGCCCGATCTCCGCGACGGTGCGCGGGGCGTCGCCGAGGTCCGCCGCCTGGACGATCATCCGGACGGTGTTGGGGTCGATGACGAAGTTCTGGCCGCGCTGTTTGGTCGGGCGCAGGTCGAGTTCGTCCGCCAGTGCACGGACGTCGCGGGCGCTCAGGAGAGTGGTCACGTGGCCACCCTATAACCGGGACGCCTAGGCTGGAGGGATGACCCCGGAGACCCTCGCGCGCCTGCTCGACACCCGCACCCTCGACCGGATCGACACGATCGAGTGGGCACCGAGCACGGAACTCGCCCAGGCCACGGCCCTGCGGAAGGAGGGTTTCGACCCGGAGGTCGCCTCCGCGATGCTCCTCCAGGCCCAGTTGCGGACCGAGGCGGTCGACAAGTTCGGCCCCTTCGCCGCGGACATGCTCCTCACCCGCGACGGACTCGCCCAGGCCACCCGGCTGCCGGTGGCCGCCCACCACGCCCGGCGCATGCTCTCGGCGGTGCCGGGCCGGATCGCGGACCTCGGCTGCGGTCTCGGAGCCGACGCGCTGGCCTTCGCCGGGATGGACGGGGTCGTCGAGGCGGTCGAGGCCGACGAGGTCACCGCGGCCCTGGCGACCTGGAACCTCCGCCATCTGGAGAACGCCTCGGTCACCCACGGACTCGCCGAGGACTACGACCTGGACCGCGCCGACGCCGTGTGGCTCGACCCCGCCCGCCGCAAGGGCACGACGGGGAAGGGCGAGGCCTTCCGCCTGAACGACCCCGAGGCCTTCTCCCCGCCCCTCTCCTGGGCCTTCTCCGTGGCCGACCGGGTATCGGCCCTCGGCATCAAGCTCGGTCCCGCGCTCGACCACTCACTCGTGCCCGCCGGCTGGGAGGCGCAGTGGGTTTCGCACGGCCGGGACGTCGTCGAGGTGGCCCTCTACGCCGGAGCCGCGATCGAGGCGCCCGGCCGCAACGCCCTCGTGCTCGGACCCGAGGGCGCCGTCCGGGTCCACGAGTCGCAGGTGCCCGCCGATGACGAGGAGGGCATCGGCACGCTCGGCGAGTACCTTCACGAACCGGACGGGGCCGTCGTCCGCGCCGGGCTCGTCACCGCCCTGTGCGAACCGCTCGCCGCGCGCCGGGTCTCAGCCCCGATCGCCTATCTCACCGGGGACCGGCTGCCGGAGGGGCCCGCGGCCTCGCTCGTGCGGACCTGGCGCGTGCGCGAGGTGCTCCCGGCCGGGATGAAGCCCCTGCGCAAGGCGCTCGTGGCCCGCGGCATCGGCCAGGTCGTCATCAAGAAGCGCGGGGCCGACATCGTGCCCGATGCCGTGCGCCGCAAGCTCAAGCTCCCGGCGGGCTCGCGGGCTACCCTGGTCTTCACCCGGCTCGGGGAGGACCACGTCGTCCTCCTCGCCGACGAGGTGTGACGCCTTCCCCCGTCTATCCTCTCCCTTCGACCCACCTGCAGGAGCAACCATGACGGAGACGACGCGCAGTACCCCCGAGCCGTCCGCGGCACCTCGGGCGCGGGAGGAGGTCCTCGTGACCGCCGGTGATCTCGCGACCCTGCGGGACATGGGCATGTGTCCGGTCCTCCTCGACGTCCGCTGGTCGCTCGCGGTTCCCGGGTCCGCTCCACAGACACGGGCCGACTACGAGGCCGGGCACATCCCCGGAAGCCTCTACGTCGACCTCGGGCGGGACCTGGCCGACCACACGGAGACCGATCCGCGTGCCGGGCGCCACCCGCTGCCCACACCCGCGCAGTTCCAGGAGACCGTCCGCGGCTGGGGACTGGAGACGGACACGCCGGTCGTCGTCTACGACGACAACGCCTCCCAGGGTGCCGCCCGGTGTTGGTGGTTGCTCAAGTGGGCCGGGTTCACCCACGTCCGGGTCCTCGACGGGGGACTGTCCGCCTGGACCGGAGCCGGCGGGGACCTCTCGACCGAGGAGTCCGAGCCCGTCCCCTCGCAGGTGCCGATCACGCCGGGGTCCATGCCGACCCTCGACGCGGACGCGGTGGCGGCCCTTGCCCAGGACGCGGCCGCCACCGTCCTCGACGCCCGCGCCCCCGAGCGCTACCGCGGCGACACCGAACCGCTCGACCCGCAGGCCGGGCACATCCCCGGAGCACGCAATGCCCCGGTCACCGACAACGTCGACGGACAGATGTTCCGCAGCGGCGAGGAACTGGCCGGGATCTACGGCTCCCACGGCGCATTGGAGGGTCCTGTCGGGGTCTACTGCGGGTCCGGCGTCACCGCGAGCCTCGACGTCCTCTCCCTCCACCTGCTCGGTGTCGACGCCGCGCTCTACCCCGGCAGCTGGTCCGCCTGGTCGAACGACCCGGCCCGCCCGGTGGCGACCGGCGAGGAATGAGCGGATCGCGGTGAGCCGGTCCACCCGCGTGGGGTGAGCGCGTCCACCGGCACGGGTGTCCCCTCCCCCGTACCATGGACGGCATGATCACAGCTTCCGTCGTCACGTGGGAGAACGGCACCGACCTCGTTCTCCACGCCACCGCGCCCCTGCCCCCGGCACAGGTCTGGCGGGCGATCACGGACCCGGAGGTCGTCGCCGAGTGGTTCGCCCCCTTCACCCGGGACGACGCGGCCGAATCCGCAGCCGACACCGGCGCCACGGAGGACGGCGAGATCCTCACCTTCACCCTCGACGGCGAGGACCTGCAGGCCGAACTCCTCGCCTGCGAGGAGGAGGTCCACGTCCTCCTGGAGTTCCAGGCGCTCGGCCGGGTCGGCATCACCCTGGAGGCGCCCGATCCGGAGGACACCGCCTCGGCGACGCGGATCGTCGTGACGCACACCTACACGTCGCTCGCCGACGCCGCCGGTCTCATCGACGAGATCGGCCCGGTCTGGGAGACCCACCTGCGGTACCTGGGCGAGGTCCTGGGGCTCGAACTGATCGACGTGAGCGAGGACGAGCTCTACGCGAAGTACGCGCAGCTGGCCGCCGAGGTCCGCGACGAGGCCTTCGCGGACCAGGACGACGCGGAGGACCGGAATGACGCGGAGGACCGCGGATGAGCGCCGACGCACCCCTGGTCCTCGGCATCGAGTCCTCCTGCGACGAGACGGGCGTGGGGATCGTCCGTGGTCGCGAACTGCTCACCAACACCGTCGCCTCGTCGATGGACGAGCACGTACGGTTCGGCGGGGTCGTCCCGGAGGTCGCCAGCCGCGCGCACGTGCAGGCCATCGGCCCGTCGATCCACGCCGCCCTCGACGAGGCGGGGGTGACACTCGACGACCTCGACGCCCTCGCCGTCACCGCCGGTCCCGGACTCTCCGGGGCTCTCATGGTCGGCGTGAGTGCGGCCAATGGGCTGGCCGCCGCGACCGGGCTGCCGCTCCACGGGGTCAACCACCTCGCCGCCCACGTGGCCGTCGACCTCGTGGCACCGGACCAGGATCCGACAGGCCCCGGGCTCGTCACCCCGACGATCGCGCTCCTCGTGTCCGGTGGGCACACGGAGATCCTGCGGATCGGGGACATCGTCGACGACATCGAACTGCTCGGCGCGACGATCGACGACGCCGCCGGCGAGGCCTTCGACAAGACCGCCCGCCTCCTCGGACTGTCCTACCCCGGCGGGCCGAACATCTCGAGGGCCGCCGCCGGCCTGCTCGACGGGACCGGGATCCCGGGCGACCCGACGGCCGTCACCTTCCCCCGCGGACTCGCGACGAAGAAGGACCTGCGCGACCCCGCGCGCCGCTACTCCTTCAGCTTCTCCGGCCTCAAGACCGCCGCCCTGCGCTACGTCACCGCGGCCGAGGCGCGGGCTGGGTCGGCAGGGTCCGCGGGGGTCGGCACCGCGGGGCAGGGCGCCTCGGCGGCACCCCGGCTGGCCGACGTCGCGGCGAGCTTCGAGGAGGCGGTCGTCGACGTGCTCGTGAAGAAGACCCTCCTGGCCTGCGAGGACACCGGGATCGACCATGTCCTGCTGGGCGGAGGCGTGGCGGCCAACGGGCGGCTGCGCGAGCGACTCGCGAGTGCCTGCGACGCGGCCGGGGTCACCCTGCGCGTCCCGCCACTGCGCCTGTGCACGGACAACGGGGCGATGGTCGCGGCCCTCGGCGCGGAGATCGTACGCCGGGGACTGCCCGCCGGGGACTTCGGGTTCGGCGTCACCTCGGGACTGGAGGTCGATCATGTCCGGGTCGCCTGAGAACCCGCCGGAGAACCTGGGGGCGACGCCCCCGCGCCGGGAGGACCTGCGCAGGCTCGCCGGGGACGAGCAGGTGCCGGGGACCGGGATGACGCGCGACGAGCTCGTGGCGCACCTGCGGGGCAAGCGACGGTCCGGTGACGGCTGGGTCGAGACGCCCGAGGGCAGGTTCTGGGGAAAGTTCGGCGCCGCCGGACTCCTACTGCACGATCCCGCCCGCGGTGTTCTGCTCCAGCACCGTGCACTGTGGTCCGCCCAGGGTGGTACCTGGGGGATCCCGGGCGGTGCGATCGACGCGGGTGAGACCGCCGTGACCGGTGCGATCCGGGAGTGCCACGAGGAGGCCGGGGTCCCGGAGCTCGACGGCTCGGGTATCGAGGTGCTCGACACCCATGTCCTGGAGAAGACCGGGTGGAGCTACACGACGGTCGTCGCGCGGGCGACGGGGCACCTGGAGGAGTCGATCAACGACGTCGAGAGCCTGGAGTTGCGCTGGGTGCCCCTCGACGAGGTCACCGACTACCCGCTCCACCCCGGGTTCGCGGCCAGTTGGCCGCTGTTGCGCACCATGCTCTGAGCACGTCCCCGTTTCTCAGCCGAGTTCGTCGACGAGCAAGCGGGCGACGTCGACGAGCGAACCCTCCCGCTCGAAGACCTTCTTCTGCCGCTGGTACCCCGCGCCCGCCTCGCAGATCGCCAGCACGTCCTGCAGTTCGGCCACGCAGCCCAGTCGTTCGGCCACGGGGGTCAGGCGTGCCACCTCGTCGGCGAGCACCTCGGTGACCAGGCGTTCGTCCGCCCGGTCGTTCTCGATGATGATCGCGTCCATGCCGTAGCGGGCGGTCCGCCACTTGTTCTCCCGGTGGAACCAGTCGGGCATGGTCGGCAGGGTCTCGCCCGCGTCCAGGCGCTCCGACAGGTCGTCGACCAGGCACTGCGAGAGAGCGGTGATCGCACCGATCTCCTGCAGGCTCGACAGTCCGTCGCAGACCCGCAGTTCGATCGTCCCGTGGACGGGTGCCGGGCGCAGGTCCCAGCGGATCTCGTTGATCTCGTCGATGACCCCGGTGGTGAGCATGTCCCGCACGTAGGCGTTGTAGTGGTCCCAGTCGCGCAACTGGTACGGGATACCCGCCGTCGGCAACTGCTGGAACATCATCGCGCGGTTCGAGGCGTACCCGGTGTCCGTCCCGTCCCAGAACGGCGAGGACGCGCTGAGCGCCTGGAGGTGCGGGATGTACCGGAGCATGCTGTTGACGATCGGTACGGCCTTGGCCCCGTCGTCGATCCCCACGTGCACGTGCACGCCGTAGATGAGCATGTTCCGTCCCCACCACTGGGTCCGGTTCACCATCTCCGCGTAGCGGGCGGCATCGGTGATCTCCTGCTGCCACCAGCGCGAGAAGGGGTGGGTCCCGGCCGAGAGCATCTTCACGTCGAGCGGATCGGCGAGCCCGCGCACCAGCCCGAGCGCCTCCCGCAGGTCCCCGAGCGCACTGCCGACCGTCTCGTGGACACCGGTGACGAGTTCGACGGTGTTCGTGAGCATCTCACCGACCACACGCCCCTCCAGCTCGGGCACCCGGGCGGCGGCGCGCAGCAGGTCGGGACCGCGCGGCACGAGGTCCATCGAGTGCGCGTCGACGAGGGCGAGTTCCCACTCCACCCCGAGGGTCGAGCGGGCGGAGCGAGCGAAATCCACCATGCACGCAATCCTATGGGTATCGGAGCATTCCGGCCGTCCCCACCCGCTACCGTGGAACGGTGTCGACCTCCCCCGCCCGCCGTCGCTCCGGTCCGCCCACCCACCGGTGGCGCACCGTGCTCGCCCGCGCGGTCCTCACCGCGTCCCTGCCCGCAGTGTTCACCGCGTGCTCCGTCCTCCCCGGGTCCGCTCCCGAGGCGCCCTCCACCCCCGGCACGGGCACCGGGGACGGCACCCTGCCGCCGGTCGCCGTGACGGAACCGGCGCAGACACCCGACCCGGTGGTCCCGGAGGACTTCCGTCAGGAGGCCGCCGGGATCGTCGCGGACCTCTCCGATGAGGAACTCGCCGGATCCGTCGTCATGGCGACCTATGCCGGGACCGACGGGGCCGCGGCGGCCGATCTCGTCACCGACCTCCACCTGGCCGGTGTCATCGTCATGGGCACCAATCTGCCGGCGGGTGCGGGCCCGGCGGACGTCCACGCGATCGTGCAGGAGATCGGGCGGGGCACCTCGGCGGAGGCGGCCGCGGACGTCCCCGTCCTCGTCGGCGTCGACGAGGAGGGTGGTCCCGTCGCCCGACTCGACGGGGCGGGCCCCGTCGTCCCACCCCTGCTCGTCCACGGGGCGGCCGCGGACCCACAGGTGAGTACCGCCGTCACCCGCGCCCAGGGAGCCGGACTGCGGGACCTCGGTTTCACCCTCGACTTCGCGCCCGTCGCCGACGTGACGATCGGCGCGGCGGACCCCACCATCAACGTCCGCTCGGCGGGGTCCGATCCGGAGACGGTCGCAGAGGTCGTCGCCGGGGCCGTCACCGGATACGGGGCGGCCGGGATCGCGTCCTCGGCCAAGCACTTCCCGGGCCACGGCGCGCTCGACACGGACTCCCACCTGGCACTCCCGGAATCCGACCGGACCATCGCCGAGATGGCGAACACCGACCTGCCTCCCTTCGAGGCCGCGGTCGAAGCGGGCGTGAGCTCCGTGATGATGGGCCACATCGACCTGCCCGGCGGCGGGGCCCTCCCCGCCTCCCTCGACCCGGAGGCCTACGCGGAACTACGCGAACGGCTGGGGCCTGAGGTCGGCAGCGGTACGAGCAGCGACAGCACCGGGGGCGACAGAACAGGCTACGAGGGCGTCGTCGTCACGGACGCCCTCAACATGGGGGCGGTGACGCAGTCGGCCGGATCCACGGACGCGGCACTCCAGGCGATCGCGGCCGGGGCCGACCTCGCGCTCATGCCCTCGGACACCGCGGCGTCGGTGGCCGCGATCGAGGCCGCGCTCGACTCCGGGGACCTGCCCCGGGACCGTCTGGTCGAGGCGTCCGAGCGTGTCATGGCCCTGCGGTTGTGGCAGGCCGATGCCGCTGCCACCGCCCGGGAGGACGCCGAGGGTTCCGACGGCACCGAGGCGGCGCTCGACACCGCACTCGCCGATCTCGGCGCGGCCGCCCTCACCGTCGCGGCCGGACCCTGCCGCGTGGAGGACACCGGCGCCGGGATCCCGGGGTCCGTGGAAGTGGAGGGCGCCTCGGCGACGGACGTCGAGGTGTTCGCGACCGCCGCCGAGGACGCCGGGCTCGAGGTCGTCGAGGGCGGCGGGGACCTCAGGGTCGCGATCGACGGGACCGACGGCGACGTCCTCGTCTCGACGCAGGCACCCTGGGACGCGACCGCGCTCGTCGACGCCGCCGGGGACGACATCCCCGTCCTGTTCACCTACGACGACTACGCCCAGGGCCTGGCCGCGGCGGCGGACTGGGTGGCGGGCGAGGCGACCGCACCCGGCCGGCTCCCGGTCGAGGTCGACGGACTCGACCCACCCGACTGCGGCTGACTCTCAGAGGAAGGCGCGCATGAGGACCGCGTCGGGGGCGCGGCCGGTCGAGGGGTCCGGGGCGTAGTAACCGGGCCGGCGTTGGAGCTCCTCGAAGCCGCGCGAGGCGTAGAGACCGAGCGCGGGCGCGTTGTCGTCCCGGACGTCGAGGTGCACGACCTCGCACCCGGCCTCCCGTGCCCGGTCCATGAGGGCGTCGAGGAGGAGGCGACCCACTCCCCTGCCCCGCGCCTCGGGAGCGCTCGCGATCGTGAGGACGTCCGACTGCGGGCCGGAGACCGACAGACCCGCGAAGCCGACGAGGCGCCCCGCCGTCCCGTCCTCGCCGGGCGCGCCGTCCGCCGCGGGCGCCTCGGCGACGAGGAAGGTCCGTCCCGGGGCGGCCGTCTCGGCCCAGAAGTACGCGGTCGACCAGGCGTCGGGACCGAAGATGCGGGCGTCGAGTTCGGCGACCCCGGCGATGTCCCACCACCGCATGCGGCGCAGGGTCACGGGGGCCGGAGCGGTCACGGGGGCCGGAACGACCCCGGTGACAGGATCCTGCGCGCTCACCGGAAGACGCTCGGGCGCGCCGGAGAGGGCCGGGCGTCGGCCTCGCGCAGGTAGAGCGGCGAGGTGTCGAGCAGCGGCCGCCCGGCGGCCAGGCGACGCAGTGCCACCCGGCCCAGCCACGCCGCGGTCGGTTCGAGCGCCTCGGGGACGTCCTCGGCGGGGGCGCCGAGGACCTCGGCGTACAGCGCGAAGCCCCGGCCGTACCGGCGTGGTGAGGACCCGCCGGATGCCGCGTCGCCGAGGTGCCCCGACCCCGCGAGATCCGCCGGGGTGGCGACGGCGGGACCGGCCGAGACGACCGGCAGGCCGGCCTCGTCGAGACCCGCGAAGGCGGTCCAGTAGACCTCCTTGCGGCGGGCGTCGGTGGCGACGACCAGCGGATCGGCGGCGGGTGCCGTCGACGGCGTGGACTGCGACGTGGTGGAGAGGGAGTACGCACGGAGGGCGAGCGCCTCGTGACTCGGGACGCCGTACACCGGCACCCCCCGACCGATCGCGTAGCCGATCGCGGTGGCGATCCCGGCGCGCAGACCGGTGAACGGGCCCGGTCCCACCCCGGCGACGACGGCGAGCCCGCCGTTCTCGGTGTCGTTCCCGGAGGTCCTGTTCCCCGAGGGCCCGCTCTCCCCCGTGATCCCGGCCTCCTCCGCGACACGGAGGAGCGCGGGCCCGAGGAGTTCGGCGTGCTTCCGGGCCCCGAACTCGGTCCACTCGGCGTGCACGGTCTCGGTGCCGGTCGCCTCGTCCCGTTCGACGACGGCCACGGAGGCGGCCGCCGAGGTGTCCATCGCGACGACGATCATGCGTCCTCCTCGGAGTCGTCAGGGGTGGAGGTGTCGTCGGGCGCGGACGTGTCATCGGGTGTTCCCGCCCGGTACCACGCGGCGAGGTCCGCGACGCGCGCGGTCCAGTCGGTCCCGCTCGGCAGCAGGGTGATGCGACGGTTCTCGTCCTCGGTGTCGAGGTCGGTGAGGTCGGCGGGTGCCCAGGCCTCCTCGAACCGGCGGGTGATGACGATCTCCACGCGGTCGTCATTCAGCTGCTCGGCCATGCCGTGGCCCCATTCGACGACGGTGACGACCTCGGACAGGTCGGAGTCGAGGTCGAGGTCCGCGAACTCGTCGGCGTCGCCGAGCCGGTAGGCGTCGACGTGGACGAGTCCGGGGCCGTCGCCGGTGTTCGCGTGCTCCCGGGCGAGGACGAAGGTGGGCGAGGAGATCCGTCCGCCCACGCCGAGTGCCGTCCCGAGGAACTGCGTGAAGGTCGTCTTACCGGCTCCCAGGTCACCGGTGAGGACGAGGACGTCACCGCGGCGCAACCGCCCGGCCAGACCCTCGGCCAGGTGGCGCATGTCGTCCATGTCGGTGACGGCGAGGTCCGTACCCGTCATCGGCCCACTCCTTCCGACTCGCTTCGCACGTACTCGCGCCGGACGCGTTCACCCAACCGGGTGACGATCTCGTAGTTCACGGTCCCGGACCAGTCGCCCCATTCCTCGGCGGACGGACCGGTGTCCCCGCCCCGTCCGATGAGGACGACCGGGTCACCGACCTCCACCCGTGCGATCTCCTCGGCGGAGGCGACCGAACCGTCGGGCAGCGGCGCACCGAGGTCGACGACGACCTGGTCCATCGCGACCTTACCCACCTGCCGGTACCGCCGACCGCGGATGAGAACCTGGCCGTGGGTCGAGGAACTGCGCGGGATCCCGTCGGCGTACCCACCGGCGACGAGCGCGAACCGGGTGTCGCAGGGCGCCCGGTAGACGAGACCGTAGCTGGCGCCGTGGCCGGCCGGCGCCTCCTTCACCGCGAGCACCGTCGAGTGGAGCGTGAGAGCCGGGACGAGCCCGAGCTCGGCCGGGGCGACCCCGGCGAAGGGGCTGAGTCCGTAGGTGGACAGACCGACACGCGCCATCGTGCCGGGCACCGGGTCGAGCGACAGGGCGGCCGGCGAGTTCGCGCAGTGGACCTCGAGCGCGGCCGGGTCACCGAGCACTCCCCCGGCGGCTTCGAGGGCCACACGCACCCGGTCGGCCGCGACGTCGAGCGCGCGCACCTGCTCGTCGGTGACCGGGTGGTCCGTCTCGTCGGCGACCGCCAGGTGTGTCATCACCCCGACGACCTGCACGTGTGTCGTCCCGTCGCCGGACTCCGCTGCCGAGGCGCCCTGCCCCGGCATCCCCGCCGCCGTCGGTCCGTCCGACACCGTCAGTCCGTCCAACACCGCCCCGAGCTGGTCGGGGGTCAGTCCGTTACGTCCCAGACCCGTGTCGACCTTGAGGTGGATGCGGGCGGTCCGGCCCGCGGACCGCGCGGCGGTGACGAGACCGGGGAGCGCCTCGGGAGCGCCGATGCCCAGTTCGACGCCGCGGGCCACGCACTCGGTGAGGTCGGTGTCCGGGTCGTGCAACCAGCACAGCACCCGCTCGGCGCGGGTGTCCGGATCGACCCCCAGGTGATCGGTGAGGGTGAGTGCCTCCGGGACGGTCGCGACGCCGAGGTCGGTGACCCCGGCGGCCCGGCAGGCGTCGACGACCGGCAGCAGACCGTGTCCGTAGGCGTCGGCCTTGACGACGGACATGAGGCGTGCCGGGGCGACCCGCGCGGCGAGGGTGCGCACGTTGTGCTCGATCGCGCCCAGGTCGATGCGGGCTCTCACGAGGGTGGACGGATGTGGCTGCGGCATGGATCCATCATCTCACCCAGTGGGGAGTGCGCCGGGTCACCCCGCCACTGAGCCCGACACCGCCCAGATGTGCTCGACGGCCCTCGATATGCCATGACATATCGAGGGCCGTGAAGGATTCCGGGGCGGTTCTGGCCCGCGGGCAGGCGGGTCGGCTTCAGCAGCGGTGGGGTGCCGGGGTCAGGGCGGCGTCAGATCAGCCCAGGAAGTGCCGGTCAGGGGCACCCACGTGGTCTGGACCGAGTGTCGCCGAGGCGAGTTCGAGCACGGTCCGTTCCACCTGCGGCGGGATCCCCGAGGCGTGCGTGACGGTGGCCCCGGCCCGCGCGTGGACGAGGACGGCGAGCCCGGCGAGGAAGGCGAGGTCGGTGTGCTCGGCGACCGGATGGTCCCGGGAGGTCGCGCACAGGGAGCCGAGCATGCCCGTGAGGACGTCCCCGGAGCCCGCCGTCGCGAGGTTCGCCACCCCCACCCCGGGTGCGACGACGGTCCGGTCGGGCCGGGCGATGATCGTCCGCCGCCCCTTGAGGAGGACCGTCGCTTCCATCGCCTGCGCCGCGCGGATCGCCGCCCGCACGGGCTGCGCCTCGACCTGTTCGCGGGTCGGCGCACCGGTCGTCACCCGGCCGAGCAGCGCGGCGAGCTCCCCGGCGTGCGGGGTGAGCAGGGCGGAGGTGTGCAAGGGCCGGGTGAGGAGGTCGAGGCCGCCGGCGTCGACCACGATCGGCAGTCCGTGCGAGACGGCATCGGTGATCGCGTGCCGCATCCGGGGTTCCTCGGGTGTGCCCGGCCCCATCGCCCAGGCCTGCACCCGTCCGGTCCCCACGACGATCTCCGGGTACCGTTCGAGAGCGGGCCAGGACACCTCGCCGGTCGTGTGCAATCGGACCATGCCGACACCCGTCGACACGGCCCCGGCCGCCGCGAGCACCGCCGCACCGGGGTACCGACCCGACCCGGCGACGAGCCCGAGCACCCCGCGGGTGTACTTGTGCACCCCCGCCCGGGCGGTCTCCGCGAGCGGCCACCGGTCGAGGACGTCCTGGGGTTCGGGGATCTCGACGGCCGGCGTCCGGTCGCTCATGTCGAGCCCGATGTCGACGTAGTGCACGGTCCCCGCGACGTCCGCCCCGCCGGGCAGGAACATCCCGGCCTTGTCCGCGCCGAAGGACACCGTCCGGGTGGCCCGCACGTGTCCGTCCGACAGTTCCCCGGTCGTCGCGTCGACCCCCGTGGGCACGTCGACGGCGACGACCTCCTGGGCGGGCCCGTCCCCTGCCGTCGAGGTGCCCTGGCCGCCCTCGACGCCCTGCCAGCGCTGCACGAGGTCCCGCACCTGCTCCGGCAGACCCGGTCGGGCGCCGGTGCCCAGGATCCCGTCGAGGACGAGGTCGGCCTCGCGCAGGAGAGCGAGGGTACCGTCGTCCGGTTCGCGCACGCGGCCACCGGCGGCCAGAAAGGCGGCGAGTCCCGCCGCGTGGGGCCGGGAGAGCACCGGGACACAGACGGCCAGGGCGCCTCGGTCGAGGAGGTTCGCTGCGGCGAACAGGGCGTCGCCGCCGTTGTTACCGGGACCCGTGAGGACGACGACGCGCGCACCCGTGACCGCACCCCGGTTCTCGATGAGCGCCCGACGGCAGACCGTGGCGAGCCCGGCCGCGGCGGTGCGCATGAGCGCCTCCCCGCGGCCGGCGGCGAGGAGGGGTTCCTCGGCGCGGCGGACCGCCTCGGCGGTGTATCCCTGTCTCATCGGGCTCCCGTCAGTTCGTGGTGCAGTCGGTTCGTGGTGCAATCAGTCCTGGATGCGGTCAGTTCCCGGTACGCGGTCAGTCCCGGATGCCCAGTCGCCTCTCGGCCAGGGTGGCGAGGAAGAGGGCCTGGTCGCCGAGCGCGTCGTCGGAGTGCCGCACGAGCGGCGAGTGGTTGGAGGGCTGCGCGGCAGGATCCTCGCCGGCCGGGGCCACGCCGATGTGCCCGTAGGTCCCGGGCACCCGCTGGAGGATCTTCGAGAAGTCCTCGGAGCCGGACTTGGGGTTCGGCATCACATGGACGCGGGAGGATCCGAAGAGATCGGTGAAGGTGTCGAGGAAGAAGGCGGTCTCGGCCTCGTCGTTGATCGTCGCGGGGAGCCCGACGGTGAACTCGACCTCGGCCTCCAGACCGTAGGTACGCGCGGTGTTGCGCATGAACTCCGGCAGTTCGGTCAGCACCCGCTCGGTCGTGTGGTTGCTGAAGGTCCGGACGGTCACCTCCATGCGGGCGGTGTCCGGGATGACGTTGACGGCGGTGCCGCCCTCGAACACGCCGACGGTCGCGACGACGGGGTCGAAGATGTCGAACCGGCGGGTGATGTACTCCTGCAGGCCGGTGACCATGTGGGCGCCGGCGTGGACGGGGTCGCGGCCGGTGTGCGGGCGGGTGCCGTGGGCGCCCCGACCGCGGATCGTCACGTTCATCATCGAGGCGGCGGACATCCACGTCCCCGGGCGCGTGTAGAGGTGCCCGAGTTCGTTGTCACCGGACACGTGCACACCGAAGGCGGCCACGACGGGGACGCCGGCGGCCTCGAGGACACCCTCCTCGATCATCTTCCCGGCGCCGTCGTGTCCCTCTTCACCGGGCTGGAACATGAAGACGACGTCACCGGCGAGCCGGTCCTTGATGCCGTGGAGCAGATGCACGGCGCCGACGAGGCCGGCGGTGTGGAGGTCGTGACCGCAGGCGTGCATGGCCCCGTTGTCGCTCGCGAAGTCGAAACCGCTGCCCTCGGTGACGGGCAGCGCGTCCATGTCGCCGCGCAGGAGCACCGCCTGTGCACCGGTGGCCGGTCGCGCGCCGCCCCGGAGCACGACGACGAGGGAGGACAACCCCTCGCCGCGGGTGATCTCCAGGCCGTCGAGGTGCTCGATCTCGCGCAGCACCCGGTCCTGGGTGCGCGGCAGGTGGAGGCCGACCTCGGGGAACCGGTGGAGGTCCCGGCGCAGTGCGACGAGCGCGGGCTGGAGATCGGTGCGGACCGCCTCGGGAGCGGGAAGGGAGGAGGTCGTGGGGGCGACAGTGGGATTCGGGGATTCGGTGGGGAGTGTCATGCCGCCAGTCTAGGAGGTCGGTGGCGAGTCTCAGTCCTCCAGTGGGCGCCCCGGCATCGGAGGCAACGGTTGGTCGACGGGCGGACTCAGCGGTTCCCCGTCGCCCTCGCAGATGACGTAGGTCATCGTCACATTCGCGTCGTGGGTGATCGACAGGTGCAGGCGGTCGGCACCGATCGACCGGAAGTGTTCGAGGACCGGGCCCGACAGCCGGAAGCTCGGCGCACCCGAGGGGGCCGAGACCACCTCCGCGTGCTGCCAGTTCATCCAGCCGGGGTAGCGGATGGCCTTGGTGAGTGCCTCCTTGGCGCTGAACCGCGCGGCGAGCGACTCGTAGGTGCGCCGCTTGCCGTTGCGCTTGAGCTGCTCACGCGGGGTGAGAAGCCGGTCGAGCAGTTCCGGGACACGTTCCACGTGCTCCTGGAACCGCGGGACGTCCGCGATGTCGAGCCCGATCCCCATGATGGCCATGGTCACTCCACCGTGACGGACTTGGCGAGGTTGCGCGGCTGGTCGACGTCCAGACCCTTCTCCGTGGCCAACTGCATGGCGAACACCTGCAACGGCACCGTCGTCAACAACGGCGCCATGAGCGTCGGGGTCTCCGGCACGTAGAACACCTCGGACGCGTAGTCCTCGACGTCCGTGTCACCCTCCTGCGCGATCACCACCGTGTTCGCACCCCGGGCCCGCACCTCCTGGATGTTCGAGATCACCTTGTCGTGCAGGTGGTCCCGCCCACCGGCGGCCGGCACCACGATGAACACCAACTGGCCCTCCTCGATCAACGCGATCGGCCCGTGCTTGAGCTCACCGGCAGCGAACCCCTCGGCATGGATGTACGCCAGCTCCTTGAGCTTCAACGCCCCCTCCATCGCCACCGGGTACCCGACATGACGACCCAGGAACAACACCGACGTCGTGTCCTTCACCTGCTCCGCCAACGCCAACACCTGGTCCTTGCGCTCATCCAGGACCCGCTGGATCTTCGCCGGGATCGCCTGCAACTCCGACAGGATCGCCGTCACCTCGTCGCGGAACTTGTTGCCCCGCAACTGTGCCAGGTACAGGCCCAGCAGGTAGCAGGCGACGATCTGCGACAGGAACGCCTTCGTCGAGGCCACCGCGATCTCCGGACCCGCATGCGTGTACAACGCACCATCGGACTCCCGCGGGATCGTCGACCCGTACGTGTTGCAGATCGCGATCACCTTCGCCCCCTGCTCCCGGGCGTGCCGGACCGCCATGATCGTGTCCATCGTCTCCCCCGACTGGGAGACCGCGACGACCAGCGTCTTCTCCGTGACGATCGGATCCCGGTACCTGAACTCGTGGGCCAGTTCGACCTCGACGGGGATCCGGCACCAGTGCTCGATCGCGTACTTCGCGACCTGCCCGGCATAGGCGGCCGTGCCACAGGCGATCACGATGATCTTGTCGATCGACTTCAGCACCGTCTCGTCGATGTGCATCTCGTCGAGGATCAGTTTCCCCTCGGTGTCCATCCGCCCCAACAGGGTGTCGGCCACCGCCTGCGGCTGATCGTGGATCTCCTTGTCCATGAAGGACGGGAACCCGCCCTTCTCCGCACTCGCCGCATCCCAGGTCACCTCGTAGGCCTCACCGTCGACCGGGTTGCCGTCACGGTCGACGATCGCCACCGACTCCGGGGTGATCGTCACGATCTCGTCCTGACCGACCTCGACGGCCTTGCGCGTGTGGTCGATGAACGCCGCGACGTCGGAGCCCAGGAAGTTCTCCCCCTCGCCCAGACCGATGACCAGCGGGGAGTTCCGGCGGGCGGCGACCACGGTGTCCGGCACGTCGGCGTGCACGGCCAACAACGTGAAGGCACCCTCCAGTTCACCGGTCGTGACCCGCATCGCCTCGGTGAGGTCACCGGTCGCCCGGTAGTTCTTCGCCAACTGGTGGGCGGCGACCTCCGTGTCGGTCTCCGAGGCGAACTCGACACCCTCGGCGACCAGCGCGGCCTTGAGGCGGGCGAAGTTCTCGATGATCCCGTTGTGGATGAGCGCGAGTTTCCCACCGTCGGCCAGATGCGGGTGGGCGTTGCCGTCGGTGGGGCCACCATGGGTCGCCCACCGGGTGTGCCCGATCCCGGTCATCGCCGGGTTCATGGGCTCGGCTGCCACCAGGTCCTTGAGTTCCTGCAGCTTGCCCGACTTCTTGCGCATCTCCAGCGTCCCGTCACCGGGGATGAGGGCGATGCCCGCGGAATCGTAGCCGCGGTACTCCAGACGGGTGAGACCGCCCATCGTCACGTCGAGCGCCGTGTGGTCGGCGTTCCGGGGGTTGGACGAGGACACATATCCGACGATTCCGCACATGAGGCCCGAGTCTACCGATCCGGGCTGGGAACCGGCCGCACCCGCGGTGCCGCCCGTGTCACGTCCCCGGGACCCGCGGGCGGGAACGGGACAGGCCCGCTCCTTCAGGCGCCTGAAGGAGCGGGCCTGTACGTGGCCTCCGGCACGCGGTGGCGTCAGCGCACCACCCGGCGGGTCCACACCGACAGACCCTCCACGAGGAGGACGACGAGAAGGATCATGAGGATGAGCGCGGTGACGACGTCGTACTTCATGACCCGCGAGGACTCCAGCAGGTAGTAGCCGATGCCACCGGCGCCGACGATGCCCAGCAGGGTCGCTGCCCGGATGTTGACGTCGAGCTGGTACAGGATGTGCGCGACGAAGGCCGGCAGGGACTGCCGCAGGGTCGCGGAGAAGAACACCTGTGCCGGTGACGCGCCGTTGGCCCGCATGGCCTCCTGCGGCCCCGGGTCCGTCTCCTCGATGGAGTCGGCCAGGAGTTTGGACAGCAGCCCGATGGAACCGATCGCAAGGGCCAGCACACCCGGCACCGGACCGAGACCCGTGATGACGATGAAGATGATCGCGAGGATCAGCTCCGGGAAGGCACGGACGCACACGATGAAGGTGCGGAAAGCGCCGTTCACGGCCCGGTTCGCGACCACGTTCTTCGCCGCCACGATCCCGATCGGTACGGAGATGATCATTCCGAGCAGGGTCGCGGCCAGACCGATCTGGATCGTCACGAGCATCGCCTCGGCGAACAGGACGAAGTTGCCGTCCCACCCCGGCGGGAAGAACATCGCGATCGTGCTCGGCATCCGCTCCAGACGACCGAAGGGATCACTGCCGGCCAGATCGGTCACGAGGAACGAGGTGACGATCAGGGCGGCGATCAGCACCGCGGTCGCCGTGTTCCGGACCCGGTCGAGATCCCAGTAGGGCGTCGTCCGGACCTCACCGTTCTCGTACCGCTGTGGTTCATAGGGTGCCGAGGGGTCGATGTCCGCGGTCACCGGTCCGCGGACACCGCTGATCCTCTCCCAGGTCCGGGAGACGAGACCGTACAGGCCCTCCTTCTCCGCCTCGGCGTGGCCGAGCAGACGGGCCCGGATCGACCCGGAGATCATCTCGACGACGACACAGAGGACGAGCACGATGAGCGCCCAGGCCATCCCGCGATCGTAGTTGAGCGTCTGCATGGAACTGGAGATCTCGTGTCCGATCCCGATGACGCCCACGTATCCGAGGATCACCGAGGTCCGCAGGTTGATGTCGAACCGGTGCAGGGCCGTCGCCACGAACTGCGGCATCACCTGGGGGAAGACCCCTGCGAAGATGGCCTGACGGCGGGTGCCGCCGGCGGCCCGGATGCCACGCCCGCCCGAACGTCGGGTGAACGACCGTGGAAGAATGACGGCCATGACGTCCGCGACCCGGGGCACCGACGCCCGCACCACCGGCGCCCTCACTCCCGACACCACCGGCCTGGAATCCGCCCGGCGCCTGGCAGGCCTCGCCGCGACCCGGCGGGACACGGAACCGGCTCCCTCGCCGTACTGGGACTTCGACCGCGAGGAGTGGTCCCACCTGGCGCAGAACTCGGAACTCCCGCTCACCTCGGCGGACGTCGAGCGACTGCGCGGCCTGGGCGAGACGATCGACCTCGACGAGGTCGCGACCGTCTATCTCCCGCTCTCCCGCCTCCTCAACCTCTACAACCGGGCGCAGGCCCACAAGCACTCGCTCACCCGCCAGTTCTTCGAGCCGCTGTCCGATCTCGGCGAGGACCCCGTGCCCACCCGCACGCCCTTCGTCATCGGGGTCGCCGGGTCCGTGGCCGTCGGCAAGTCGACGACCGCCCGTGTGCTGCGTGAGATGCTCTCGCGCTGGCCGGACACCCCACGGGTGCAGCTCATCACCACCGACGGGTTCCTGCTCACCAACGAGGAACAGTCCCGCCGTGGGCTGCACGGCCGCAAGGGGTTCCCGGAGTCCTACGACCGCCGCGCCCTCCTGCGGTTCATGGCCGCCGTGAAGTCCGGCGCTCCGGAGGTGCGCGCCCCCGTCTACTCCCACCACACCTACGACCGGGTCCCCGGCGCCGAGGTGACCGTCCGCACTCCCGACGTCCTCATCGTCGAGGGGCTCAACGTCCTCCAGCCCTCACGCCCCCGGGCCGACGGGCGGATGGGACTGTCGGTGAGCGACTACTTCGACTTCAGCATCTACGTCGACGCGTCCACCCAGCACATCCGCGAGTGGTACATCGACAGGTTCATGAAGCTCAAGCAGGGCGCCTTCACCGACCCCGACTCCTACTTCCACCGTTACTCGCAGCTGAGCGACGAGCAGGCCCGGGACCTCGCGCAGGAGATCTGGGCGACGATCAACGAGCCCAATCTGCGGCAGAACGTCCTGCCCAGCCGCGGTCGCGCCGATCTCGTCCTCCACAAGGGCGAGGACCACCAGGTGCGTCGCATCCAGCTGCGCAAGCTCTGACCTGAGCGATTCGACTGTGCGGAGAATGGCGTTATGGCCCCCGTCCGACGCCGTTCTCCGCACAGTCGATCCGCGGACCTCGATTCAGAGGGAGAGGAGCGCGGGGATCCCCGCGCTCCGCTCCCTCTGAATCGAGGTCCGCGGATCGACTGTGCGGAGGATGGCGTTATGGCCCCCGTCCGACGCCGTTCTCCGCACAGTCGATCCGCGGACTTCGATTCAGAGGGAGCGGAGCGCGGGGATCCCCGCGACGCCGTCGAGCACGTGGGTGGCCCCTGTGCCCGCGAAACCCTCCCGGTCGAGCTTGCCGGTGAGGACGCCGATCACGTACGCCGCGCCCGCGGCCCTGCCCGCCTGTGCGTCGACGACCGTGTCGCCGGCGACGAGCACGCGCGCGACGTCCCGGACACCCGTGCGTTCCATCGCCCGGTGGATCATGTAGGGCGCGGGCCGTCCGGCGGCCACCTGGTCGGAGCACACGAGGGCGTCGATCACGACCCCCGCTCCCGAGGCGCCCCGCCCCTCGCTCTCCCCCGTGACCTCCCAGCCGAGGACCTTCAGCACGGCGGTGGCGACCTCGGTGTCGAAACCGGTGGTGAGCGCCACGCGGATCCCGGCGGTGCGGAGGGTCACGAGTGCCTCCTCGACCCCGGCGAGCGCCCGCGGCGGCGTCGCTGCGTACGACTCGTGGAGGATCTCGCGGAACCGGGTGAAGCAGGCGGCGACGGTGTCCCCGTCCGCCGCGTGGCCACCGGCGGCCAGGAGGCCCGCGATCGCCTCGGTCTTGTCGGCGCCCATCCAGTGCTGGAGGTCCGCCGCGGACACACCGGTGCCGGTCTCCTCGACACACCGCTGCAGGGCCTCGTAGACGAGTCCGTGCTCGTCGGCGGTCGTCCCGGCCATGTCGAGGGCGACGAGTTCGACCGGCGGGGTGGTGGATTCGGGGGCGGGCACAGAAGTGGTCATGGAGGACCACGCTAGGCGGCGCCGCGCGGTGGAGGTCGGCCTGTGGTGGGACTCGGGGCGAACTGTCGGTGAACGCTTGCCCAACCGGCCCCGGTTCCGACCCGGGCCACCCGACGCGGCGCACCAGACTGGAGGCCATGACCTCCACCGATGCACAGCTGCCCACCACCGACGTCCTCGTGATCGGGGCCGGGATCGTGGGGCTCGCCCACGCCTGGGCCGCCCGCCGCCGGGGACTGAGTGTCACCGTCGTGGAGGAGGCCAGTGCGGTGGTCGGGGCGAGCGTGCGCAACTTCGGACACTGCTGTGTCACGGGGCAGACCGGGGAGTTCGCCCGCTACGCGGACACCGCGCGGGAGTTCTGGCTGCAGGGCGCCTCGGCGGCGGGGTACTGGGCCCGCGAGTCCGGGGCCTACATGGCCGCCCGCAACGACGCGGAACTCGCCCTGCTGGAGGAAGCCGCGGGGAGCGCCGGTCCCGGTCCGGAGGCGGTCCGCCCCGTCGACCGCGCAGGCATCACGGCGGTGCTCGGGTCCCCACGCAGCTCGGCGGTCGGGGGCGCCTACCTGCCGCGGGACATCCGCGTCGACCCGCGCGACGCGGCGCCGCGGCTGGCGGCCTGGCTGGCGGAGGACCAGGGGGTCACCTTCCACTACGGCACCCGCGCGCTCGTCGTCGAGGACGGCGTCGTCCTCACCACCCGCGGCGGCCTGCGCGCCGCGCACGTCTTCCTGTGCGCCGGGCACGGACTGCGCGGGGTCCGGCCCGAGGTCGCCGAGGCCTCCGGGGTCCGCGAGTGCGCCCTGCAGATGGTGCTCGCCCGGGCGCCGGAAGGGTTCACGATCGACTCGGCGGTGCTCACCGGGACCTCGCTGCTGCGGTACCCCGCCTTCGCCGGGCTCGCCGGTGCGGCCGCGGTGCGCGCCCGTTTCGCGGAGGACTCCCCCGAGCTCCTGGAGGTCGACGCGAACGTGATGTTCACCAGGCGGCCGGACGGGACCCTGATCCTCGGCGACTCGCACATGCGGGCGGGGACCGTCGCGCCCTTCCAGGAGGAGGCGACGACCGAGGTGCTCCTGCGCGAGCACGCCGCGATCCTGGGTGTGCCCGGCTTCTCTGTGCTCCAACGCTGGCAGGGGGTCTACGCGTCGAGCGACTCGACGGACCTGGTGTGCGAACGACTGGACGACCGGACGACCGCGGTGACGGTGTCGACCGGGATCGGCATGACGATCTCCCACGGCCTCGCCGAGGAGAACCTGTCACAACTGCGCTGAACGCCGCCCGCACCCCGGCACCCCACCGCTGCTCAGGGCTGAGCCCTCTCACGGTGGGCGCGGGAGGTGTGAGAGGACCGTGACGGTGGGTCAACGTCCCCGGACACGGTCCGTGATGTGGCACACGTAACGTCGGACGCGACGCCACGGAAGGGACCCCGCCATGCCGCACAACTCCAGCACCGCCGACCTGCCCGTCCACCACACGCTCCCCCTCGACGACGCACGGTCCGGGGCCGGACGCCGGATCGTCGTGATCGGTGCCGGCCCGGCCGCCCACCGCTTCGTCACGGCCCTGCGGGACCGCGGTGACACGAGCCCCGTCGTCGTGATCGGCGAGGAGGCGCACCGTCCCTATGACCGGGTGAACCTGGCCAAGCGGTGGCTGCCGGACCACGACCTCACGCTCGTCGACGACGACCTGTGGGACGACCGGACGACCCTGCTCACCCACACGCGTGTGGTGAAGGTGCTCCCCGATTCCCGCGAGGTCGTGCTGTGCAGTTCCGCTCTCGCCGACGACGCCCCGGCGGCCCGCACCTCGACCGCGGCCCGGACCGAGGACCCGGACTTCCGCGCTCAGTGCACGCTGCTGCCCTACGACGAACTCGTCATGGCCACCGGTTCCGACGCGACCCTCCCGCCGATCCCGGGCAACGACCTGGACGGTGTGTTCGTCTACCGCACCCTCGCCGACGTCGACCGGATGCAGGAGCGCGTCGACGCCCTGCGGGCCGAGCGCGGCGTCATGGCCAATGCGAAGGCCGTGGTCATCGGCGGCGGTGTACTCGGCCTCGAAGCGGCCGGGGGCCTGCGCGACCACGGCTTCGACACCCATCTCGTCCACTCCCGTGAATGGCTCATGTCCTCCCAGCTCGACGAGGGCGGAGGCCGGGCGCTCAACGCCGCGATCCGTGACCGCGGGATCTCCCTCCACCTGGGCAAGCGCCCCGACGCCGTCGTCGAACTCCTCGACGACTCGGGCGACGGGACCGGCCAGGTGTACGGCGTCGAGGTGGGCGGCCGGTTCGTCGCCGCGGACCTCGTCGTGTGGGCCGTCGGCATCACCCCACGTGATGAACTGGCCCGCGACGCCGGCCTCCAGGTCCACCCGCGCGGTGGTCTGCCGATCGACGAGGCCTGCAGCACCACCACCCCCGGTGTCTGGGCGATCGGTGAGGTGGCGAGCGTCGACGGCTGGACGCACGGCCTCGTGGCCCCGGCCAATGCGATGGCGGAGGTCGTCGCCTCCCGTCTCACGGGTGGGGACGACGAGTTCCTCGTCGTCGACGACGCGGTGAAGCTCAAGCTCGCCGGGCAGGACGTCGCGACCTTCGGCGACTCCCTGTCCCGGGCACCGGGCACGCTCGACGTCGTCATGTCCGATCCCGTCGCCGGGATCTACCAGAAGCTCGTCCTCTCCGACGACGCCCGCACGCTGCTCGGCGGTGTCTTCGTCGGCGACGCCGAACCCTACGGGGCGCTGCGACCGCTGCTCGGCCGGAAGCTCGAGGCCGAGCCCGCCGCCTTCCTCTCCGGAGGCGGCGAGATGCCCGAGACCGATCTGCCCGACGACGCCGTCGTCTGCTCGTGCAACAACGTGACCGCGGGCTCCGTCCGCGATGCCGTGTGCGAGGGCAACCACGACCTCGCCTCGGTGAAGGCCTGCTCGAACGCCGGCACCCAGTGCGGGTCCTGCGTGGGCCTCGTGCAGAAGATCGCCGACAAGGAGATGGAGAACCAGGGCCTCGAGGTCGCCTCCGGCATCTGCGAGCACTTCGAGCTCACCCGCCCCGAACTGTTCGAGGCCATAAAGGTCGGGCGGCTGGAGAGCTTCTCCCAGGCGCTCGAGACCGTCGGCACCGGCGGCCACGGCTGTGACATCTGCAAGCCGGCCGTCGCCAACATCCTCGCGGTGCTCTTCAACGAGCACGTGCTCGACGCCGAGCGCGGCGGCCTCCAGGACACGAACGACCGGGCCCTGGCGAACATGCAGAAGGACGGCACCTATTCGATCGTCCCGCGCGTGCCCGGCGGCGAGATCACGCCCGAGAAGCTCATCGTCATCGGCGAGATCGCCCGCGAGTACGGCCTGTACACGAAGATCACCGGCGCCCAGCGCATCGACATCTTCGGTGCCCGTCTCGAACAGCTCCCGGAGATCTGGGAGAAGCTCATCGACGCCGGGATGGAGTCCGGCCAGGCCTACGGCAAGTCGCTGCGCACGGTGAAGTCCTGCGTGGGCTCCTCCTGGTGCCGCTACGGCGTGCAGGACTCCGTCGGCATGGCCGTCGAACTGGAGCTGCGCTATCGCGGCCTGCGCAGCCCCCACAAGCTCAAGTTCGGTGTCTCCGGCTGTGCCCGCGAGTGCGCCGAGGCCCGCAGCAAGGACGTCGGCGTCATCGCCACCGACAAGGGGTGGAACGTCTACGTGGGTGGCAACGGCGGCTTCACCCCGCGCCACGCCGAGCTGTTCGCCCAGGACCTCGACGACGCCGAACTCATCCGGGTCATCGACCGGTTCGTCATGTACTACATCCGCTCGGCGGAACGCCTGCAGCGTACGGCACCCTGGATCGAGTCCCTGCCCGGGGGCATCGACCACGTCAAGGAGGTCGTCCTCGAGGACTCCCTGGGCATCGGCGAGGAACTGGAGAAGGAGGTGCAGTCGTTCGTCGAGAACTACCAGGACGAGTGGGCGGCGACCCTGCAGGACCCCGCCCGCCTGGCCCACTTCCGTCCCTTCGTCAACGCGCCCGAGGCGTCCGACCCCTCGATCCTCCACGTGCCCGAACGCGACCAGGTCCGTCCGGCCGCCCCCGAGGAGCGGGCGCAGCTCATCGCCGGTGCGACGCTCCCGGTACGGGGCTGATCCGAATGCCGCTGCTGTGCCCCACGCCGCCCCAACCCCGGCACCCCACCGACTAAAGTCGTTCCGGTAGTCCGTCCCTCGAAAGGTGTCCCCCGGTGACCCCGTCCCCGTCCTTCCACGGTTTCGACCTCTCCGACCGTCCCGTGCTCCTCGTGGGCACGGGACGGTCCCGCCTGCCGGTCCTCGCCCGTCTGCACCGGGCCGGGGCCCGGCTCACCGTCGCCGATTCCGTCGACCGTCTGATCGCCGTCCACCAGGACCTCTCCCTGCTGGCCGCCGGGCACGGGCTCACGCCCTCGCACGCCTGGTCGTTCCTCGCCACCGCGCTCCACGACCTGCACTTCGTCTCCGCCGCCCGGGCGGTCTCCACCCTCCCCGACCACGCGCTCGTCGTCTGCGTGCCCCGGGACGACGCCGAGGCGTCCTTCTGGGCCGAGCAGTGCGCGCGCCTGCGAGTCCTGTCCATCCCGGTGTGGTCCGCCGAACCCGGTGTGTCGCTCGTGGGCGGCGGACCCGGACCGGTCGACCTCATGACACTCGGTGCCCAGCACGACCTCCGCCACGCCGATGTCGTGTTCGCCGACCGCCTCGGCCCCCGGGAGTCGCTCGACGAGCTGTGCCCCGGTGCGCTGGTCGTCGACGTCGGGAAGGACCCCGGGTACCACCGGATCCCGCAGGACCGGATCGAGGAACTCCTCGTCGAGTTCGGACGCTCCGGGTACCGGGTCGTCCGTCTCAAGGGCGGCGACCCCTATGTCTTCGGCCGTGGTGCCGAGGAACGGCGCACGCTCCTGGCCTCCGGTGTCCCGGTGACGGTCCGCCCGGGCATCACCTCGGCCGTGTCGGTGCCGGCCGCCGCCGACGTCCCCGTCACCTGCCGTGGCATCTCGACCTCCTTCACCGTGCTCTCCGGCCATCAGGTGCCCGAACCCCGGGTGCTCGAGGGCCTCGTCAAGGTCGGCGGCACCCTCGTGCTCCTCATGGCGGTGAACAACCTCGTCCCGATCCTCGACGGACTGCGTGCGCACGGCCTCGACGCCGAGGTGCCCGCCGCCGTCGTCGAGAACGGTTGGGCCGCCGACCAGCGCGTGTTCACCGGGACCGCGGCCTCGATCGTCGGGATCGCCGCCCAGCACTCCGTGCGGTCCCCCGCCGTCGTCGTCATCGGTGAGGTCGTCCGCCTGCGCGACGAACTCCTGGCCATCGCGACCGAGGCGTCCGCCCGCCTCGACCCCGAGCCGCCTCTCGAACCCGGCGTCGACGGCGAGGTGCCCGTCCGCGGTGCTCTCGACGCCGTGGCCGCCGGGACCGGGGTCATCGGTACGGCCCTGCCGGCAGGAGACGCCCCGACCGACGGGGCGACGGAGGCAGGTGTCGGACAGGGCGCCTCGGGAGCGGATCCGCTCGACTCCCCCGCGGTGCAGGCCGCAGCGGCCGGTGGTGAGGAGGAACCCGCCGCTCCCCTCGACACGGTGCTCGCCGGCTTCACGATCGGGGTGACCGCCTCGCGGCGGGCGACCGACCAGGCCAACGCGTTCCGACGGCGCGGGGCCCAGGTGGTGTCCGCACCGACCCTGCGCATCACCCCGACCGAGGGCGATGCGGATCTGCTCGACGAGACGCGCAGCGTCATCGACGGCCCCCCGGACCTGCTGCTCGTCACCACCGGGCACGGGCTCAACGGATGGTTCGAGGCCGCGGAGGCCGCCGGACTCGGGGACGACCTGCGGGCCGCCCTGGGGTCGACGACGATCCTGGTGCGCGGGGCCAAGGCGCGGGGCGCCGTCCGGGCGCAGGGATTCAGTGACGCGGGCATCAGCGCGGACGACTCGACGACCTCGCTCGTCGACGTCGCCCTGGCACACGGGGTGGCCGGACGGCGGGTGGCGGTCCAACAGCACGGTGTCATCGACCACGGACAGATGGCCCGGATGGTCGAGGCCGGTGCCGACCTCGTGACGATCCGGCCCTACCGGTGGGCGCCGCCGGAGGACCCGAAGGCCGTCGAGTCGCTCGTCGCCGCCGTCATCCGCCACCACGTCGACGTCCTCACCTTCACCTCCGCCCCCTCGGCCGAGGCGCTCTTCGAGGCCGCCCGCGCCGAGGGCACCTACGACCTGCTCGTCGAGGCGATGCGCACCGAGGTCACCTGCGCCGCCGTCGGACCGGTGACCGCCGCGCCTCTCGTGGCCGCCGGGGTCGAACCGCTGATCCCGCCGCGACACCGCCTGGGTTCTCTCATCCGGGTCGTCGTCGACCACCTCAACGACCACGCGATCGACCGGGCCGAGACCCCGGCCGGGACGGTCGCCCTGCGCGGGGTCGACCTGCACGTGACGCCGATGGACGGCGCGCGTGATGGGGACGGTACCGGTCGTGACGGACGTGTCGGTGACGGCTCTGTCGGTGACGGTGAGCCCAACGTCATCACGCTGCCGCCGCACCTGGCCGACCTGTTGCGGATCGTCATCCAGGCACAGGGGGACGTCGTCAGTCGCGACACGCTGCGCCGTGCGCTGCCGGCCGCTCCGAGCGATCATGCGATCGACATGGCCGTCTCGCGCCTGCGCAAGCTCCTGGGCGACCTCCAGGTCGTCGTCACGGTGCCCAAGCGCGGCTTCCGCCTGGCCCGCTGACCACCCCACCGCTGACCTGATCGCCGCCCGACCCCCGGCACGCACATCGGCCTTGCAGTCACGTGACTACAAGGCCGATGTCGTTCGCCAGGACACATGTCTCGTAGTCCTTGGGGGTGACGAGACAGATGTCCTGTCGAACGACATCGACCTTGCAGTCGCGTGGCTGCAAGGCCGATGTCGTTCGACAGGACATATGTCTCGTAGTCCTTGGTGATGACGAGACAGATGTCCTGTCGAACGACATCAAGCTCGTAGGTACGCGGGTGGAGCCGATTCAGGCGGCCTTCCGCTCAGGCGGGGAAGAGGACTTCCACGGCGCCCTCGGTGATCCGGACCGGGTAGGTGATGAGGTGGAGGTCCGGGTGGGTGGGCGAATCCCCGGTCTCCAGGTCGAAGACGGCCTTGAGGAGGGGGCTCGCGACGGTCGGGTTCCCACCCTTGTCGCCGACGATGCCGCGCGACATGACGGCCGCACCGGTGTGGGGATCGACGTTGTCGGTGACGAACACCCGGTCGTCCCAGAGGCGGAAGATCGCGAGCTGGTGGCCACCGGGCTCGCCGTTCTCGATGAGCGCGGCCGCGCCCCATTCACGGTCCAGGGCGTCGAGCGCGCACAGACGGAGCCAGGTGCCGAGCGCCTCCGCCTCGGTCGCGGGTGAACCGGTGCTGGCGGCCGCGGTCGAGGGCGCCTCGGCAGCGGGAGCCTGATCGGTACGGGGAGCGGTGAGCGTGTCCATGGGGTTCCTCTCGTCGTCACCGGTCGAGCGACCGGTGGAGTCGTGCGGAAAGGGTGCGGGGGTGCCCGTGGTTCCAGGGCCGGTGTGGGGGTCCATCGTGCGGGTGGAGGTCGATCAGATCCGGGCGTCGCCGAGGACGGTGCCGCGGCGGCCGTAAACGGCCCAGGTGAGGAGACCGAAGCCCAGGTAGACGCCGGCGAAGGCGATGAAAGCCAGGTCGTAGCCGCCGGTGTTCTCCTTCACGAGGTTGAGCAACTGCGGGACGAGGAAGCCACCGTAGGCACCGACCGAGCTGATGAGGCCGAGCGCGGCGGCCGACTGACGGGCCGGGTCCATGACACCGGCGCGACCGCGGGCCGTCTTGAGCTGCGCCCGCAGGTCGAAGACCGTCGGGATCATCCGGTAGGCGGAGCCGTTGCCGAGCCCCGAGGCGACGAACAGCACCAGGAACGCCGCGAGGAACAGCCAGAAGCTGTCGACCTGCAGGATCCCGAGGACGACGACCGACATGACGGCCATGACGAGGAAGCAGGCGATCGTCGGGCGGGTGCCGCCGAACCGGTCGGCGAGCTTGCCACCGTAGGGCCGGGCGAGCGATCCGACGAGGGCACCCATGAAGGCGAGCGAGATCGTCGCCGCGCCGACCTGGAAGCTGGAGAAGACGGGGAAGGTGTCGGCGATGAGCTTGGGGAACACACCGGCGAACCCGATGAAGGAGCCGAAGGTACCGATGTACAGCAGCGCCATCATCCACATGTGCGGTTCCTTCACCGCGGAGGCATAAGCGGAGGTGTCGGACTTCGTGTTCGACAGGTTGTTCATGAAGAACCAGGCACCGACGGCCCCGAGCACGATGAGCGGCACCCAGAACCAACCGGCGAGCGAGAGCGGCGCGACCCCGGTCATGAGCACGGCGCCGAGGGTCACGACGATCGGCACGACGAACTGGGCGACCGCCGCACCGATGTTGCCACCGGCGGCGTTGAGCCCGAGTGCCCAACCCTTCTCCCGGGTGGGGAAGAAGAAGGTGATGTTCGTCATCGAGGAGGCGAAGTTGCCGCCGCCGAACCCGGCCGTACCGGCGACGAGGAGCATGAGCCAGAAGGGGGTGGCCGGGTTCGACAGGCACAGGGCCAGGCCGATCGCGGGGATCAACAGGAGCAGCGCCGAGATCACCGTCCAGTTGCGCCCGCCGAAGATCGGCACCATGAACGTGTACGGGATCCGCATCGTCGCGCCGACGAGGCTGGGCACCGAGATGAGCCAGAACTGCTGGGAACTGCTGATGTCGAACCCGTAGGCCGGCATCGACACGACCGCGATCGACCACAGCTGCCAGACGACGAAGCCCAGGAACTCCGCGTAGATCGACCAGCCGAGGTTCCGTCGCGCGATCGGCCTGCCCGCGGACTCCCACTGCGCGTGGTCCTCCGGGTCGAACCCGTCGATCCAGCGGCCGGGCCGGTGGACGAGCGCACCGCTGTCCGAGGGGGGCCGGGCCCGCACCGAGGACGGACAGCTCCGTCGCCGGGGCCGTGGCCCTCTCGTGTGTGACGTCCTGTGTGGTCCGCATGGCGTGTCCCTTCCGTCGGTGTGTTCCCGACACTAGGAAGGCCGTGTTCGGGTTCCGTGCACCCGCGATGACACCTCCGTCAGGTCCCCGTCACACGCGTTCGACAGGTGGTGAGAGTCACCGGAATACTGGTCCGCATGACCTCCGCCGCTCCCCCGCACTCCCCCGTTCCCCTCCTCGGGCTCGCCCACGGCTCGCGCAAGACGGAGACGGCCGGCGCGATCGACGCGCTCCTGGCCGCCACGGCCCGTCTCGCCGCCGAGGCGCCCCGCCCTCCCGATCAGGACCGCACTCCCGGCACCGCCCCCGCTGCCGGCACCGACCTGCCCGTGGCGGCCGCGTACCTGGAGGACTTCGCACCACCCTCCCCGACGGTCGCCGTCGAGGGTCTCGACTCCGCGGGTCTGCTGCCCGCGGACCGGACGGCCGTCGTCGTCCCGCTCCTCTTCACCCGCGCCTACCACGCGAAGACGGACGCCCCGCAGGCGATCGCCGCGGCCGAGAGCGCGACCGGCACCCGCCTGCACACGGCCGAGGTCCTGGGGCTCGGCACCGACATGGAGGACGTCGTCCTCGCGGCCATGGAACGCGACGGGGTGGAGTCCGCGGCCCCGGTCGCACTGCTGGTCGTCGGCTCCTCGGACGCGGACGCGAACGCCGCGGTCCACCGGTTCACCGCGGCGCTCGACGCCCGCCGGGACGGCAGCGTCACCGCCGTGTTCGCCACCTCGACCGAGCCGCGGGCGAAGCAGTGGATCGCGGAGTACGCCGATGGGAGGGACGGTGCCGACGCGAAGGACGGTGCGGACCTGGTGGTGGTCCCGCTCTTCGTCGCCCCCGGGCTCCTGCTCGACGGCGTGGCCCGGGTCGCGGAGGACCACGGAATCCGCACGACCGAGCCCCTGGGCGACCTCCTCGCCCCCGTGGTCCTCGCCCGCTACACGGCGGCACTCACCGCGTGAACTCTCCTTGAGTTCCACTGTGGAAGGAATGGCGTCCGCGAGGCTGTCCGACGCCATTCCTTCCACAGTGGAACTCCGGTCTCACTCCTGGGTGCGGAACTGGGTCTCGTAGAGATCGGCGTACCGCCCGCCGGCGGCCAGGAGCTCGCGGTGTGTGCCCGCCTCGACGATCCGGCCGGCCTCGATCACGAGGATCCGGTCGGCATTGCGCACCGTGGAGAGCCGGTGGGCGATGACGAGCGCGGTCCGGCCGGCCATCGCCTCGGTGAGGGCCTGGTGGATCGCTTCCTCGTTCGTCGAGTCGAGAGCGGAGGTCGCCTCGTCGAGCACGACGACCGGTGGGGCCGCGAGCAACAGCCGGGCGATCGTGAGGCGCTGACGTTCGCCGCCGGACAGGCGGTGTCCCCGTTCACCGATGACGGTGTCGAGGCCCTCGGGCAGATCCGCGAGGACCTCCTCCAGGCGGGCCCGGCGCACCGCGTCGCGCAGGTCGTCCTCGCTCGCGTCGGGGCGGGCGAGCAGCAAGTTGTCCCGGATCGACTCGTGGAACAGGTGTCCGTCCTGGGTGACCATGCCGACGGTGCGCTTGAGGGAGTCGAAGGACACCTCGCGGATGTCGGTCCCGTCCAGGCGCACGGAACCACTCGTCGCGTCGTAGAGGCGGGGCAGCAGCGAGGCGATCGTCGACTTCCCCGCCCCGGAACTGCCCACGAGCGCCACCGTCTGTCCCGGATCGATCCGGAAGTCGATGCCGTGGAGCACCTCCTCACCACTGCGGTGGTCGAGGACCGCCACGTCCTCAAGGCTCGCGAGCGAGGTGTCCTCGGCGGACGGATAGGCGAACCGCACGTCGCGGTACTCGACCCCGATGCCACCGGCGGGGAGGGCACGGGGTGAGGGCGCCTCGGCGATGAGGGGTTTCAGGTCGAGGACCTCGAAGACCCGCTCGAAGCTCACGACGGCGCTCATGATGTCCATCCGCGCGTTCGCGAGCATGGTGAGCGGCGTGTACAGGCGGGTGAGCAGCATGGCAAGGGTGACGACGGCCCCGGCGTCCAGGTGCCCGAGCACCGCCTGCGCACCGCCGAGGCCGTAGACGAGCGCGAGGGCCAGAGCGGACACGAGGGTGAGCGCCTGGACGAAGGTCGTCTGGAGCATTGCGGTGCGGATGCCGATGTCGCGGACCCGGGCCGCGCGCTCCGCGAACCCGCGGGACTCCGCCGCCGGGTCACCGAACAGTTTGACGAGGGTCGCACCGCCGGCGGAGAACCGCTCGGTCATGCGGGTCGACATCGAGGCGTTGTGGTCGGCGGCCTCGCGCTGCAGCTTCGCCAGGCGGCCGCCCATGAGGCGGGCGGGGACGAGAAAGATCGGCAGCAACAGGAGGGAGAGCACCGTCACCTGCCAACTGATCGTCACCATCACGCCGACGGTGAGCAGCAGGGAGACGATGTTCGACACCACGCCGGAGAGGGTGTTCGCGACGGCCCGTTGCGCGCCGACGACATCGGTGTTGAGCCGGGAGACGAGCGCTCCCGTGCGGGTCCGGCTGAAGAAGGCGACCGGCATGCGCTGCACGTGGTCGAACACGGCGGTGCGCATGTCGTGGATGAGGCCTTCGCCGATCCGGGCCGAGAGCAGCCGGTTGACGAGTGCAAGACCCGCGTCGAGGACCGCGACCCCGGCCATCGCGACGGCCAGGAGCACGATGAGACGGATGGGACCGTCCCCCGTGATCGCGTTGACGACGTCACCGGCGAGGATCGGGGTGATGACACCGAGTACGGCGACGAGCACCGAGAGCAGGACGAAGACGAGGACTGCCCGCCGCTGACGCCCGACGAAGGACCAGATGCGGACCCAGGTCTCCTGGGGGATCCGACCCGACCGTCCGCCCAGGTCACCACTCTTGCCCTGGGACCGGACGGTCTGCCGCATCATCATGTGCGGCGAGGGCATGGTCACAGCGCGAGTTCCGCCTTCACCACGGTGGCCAGGCGGTCGGCGTGGTCCTTGGCGAGTTCCTGGGTCGGGGCCTCGACCATCACGCGGATGAGGTCCTCGGTGCCGCTGGCCCGCAGGAGCACGCGGCCCTTGCCGTCCAGCTGCGCCTCGACCGCGGCGACCTCCGCGGCGATGGCCGAATTGCCGACCTGGGTCTTGTCGACCCCGCCGACGTTGACGAGCACCTGCGGCAACTGCGGGATCTCCGCGGCGAGGTCCGCGAGCGTCCGCTTGGTCCCGGCCATCCGGGCCATGAGGTGCAGGGCGGTCTGCACGCCGTCACCGGTCGTGCCGTGGTCGAGCATGAGGACGTGACCGGACTGTTCGCCCCCGAGGTTGTAGCCACTGCGCAACATCTCCTCGAGGACGTACCGGTCACCCACACCCGTCTGCACCGTGCGGATCCCGGCCTTCTCCATCGCCAGGTGGAGGCCCAGGTTCGACATCGTCGTGACGACGAGGGTGTCCTGGGCCAGCAGGCCCTTCTCCTTGAGACCGAGGGCCAGGATGCCCATGATCTGGTCGCCGTTGACCGGGCGGCCCAGGGAGTCGACGGCCAGGCACCGGTCCGCATCGCCGTCGAAGGCCACACCGAGGTCCGCGTTGTGCTCCGTCACCTGCGTGACGAGGTTGTCGATGTGGGTCGAACCGACACCGTCGTTGATGTTGTACCCGTCGGGATCGGCCGCGGTGACGATCACCTGGGCGCCGGCCTGCCGGAGGGCGGCCGGACCGACGACGCTCGCGGCCCCGTGGGCGCAGTCGACGACGACGGTGAGGCCGGACAGCGGGGAGTCGTCCCGGTTGCGCTCGACCTCCTTGACGAGGGTCTCGGTGTACTCGTCGGTCGCCGAAGGGAACCGGGTGATCCGGCCCAGACCGTCACCGGTGGGCCGCTCCCAGTCCTTGCCCATGAGGTCCTGGATCCGGTCCTCCAGGGCGTCGTCGAGCTTGGTCCCGCCGCGGGCGAAGAACTTGATGCCGTTGTCCGGCATGGGGTTGTGCGAGGCGGAGAGGACCACACCGAAGTCCGCGCCGGTGTTCTTCACGACGTGGGCGACACCGGGCGTCGGGAGCTCGTCGACGAGCAGCACGTCGACACCGGCCGAGGACACGCCGGCGGCGACGGCGGCGGCGAGCATCTCACCGGACACCCGGGTGTCGCGTCCGACGACGGCGAAGGGACGGGCACGTCCCTCCGGGGCGGGGCCGGCGCGTACACGGGCCCCGGCCTCCCCGAACTGGAGGGCCAGGGAGGCGGTGACCAGGCCGGTGGCCAGGCCACGGACGCCGTCGGTTCTGAAGAGTAGGGTCATGGGTTCAAGTCCTCGTTCCTGCGGTCGGGGTGACGGCACTCAAGACTAGTGGAAAGGAGTGGGGACGACGGGACCCCCGCCGCCGTGGACGCACGCGGCGCACACGGGGACGGGGGTCGTCGGGCACGGACGGGGTCCGTGCGGCAGTCCGGCTGCCTGATCGGATCCGATCAGCGCTTGGAGAACTGCGGAGCCTTGCGGGCCTTCTTGAGACCGGCCTTCTTGCGCTCCGGGACGCGGGCATCGCGGGCCAGGTAGCCGGCCTTCTTGAGCTCGGGGCGGTTGTTCTCGCGGTCGATCTCGTTGAGCGAGCGGGCGACACCGAGGCGGACGGCGCCGGCCTGACCGGAGGGGCCACCACCGGAGATGTTGACGAACACGTCGAAGCGGCCCTCGAGGTCGAGCAGGGTGAAGGGCTCGTTGACGAGCTGCTGGTGCAGCTTGTTCGGGAAGTAGGTGGCCAGGTCGCGGCCGTTGATCTTCCACTCACCGGAGCCGGGCACCAGGCGCACGCGGGCGATGGCCTGCTTGCGGCGGCCGACGGCGGAACCGGGGGCGGTCAGGGACTGGCCACGGCCACCGGCCACGGCCTCGCCCAGACCGGCGTCTGCCGGGGTCTCGGTCGAGTAGGAGGTCATCTCGACGTCCTCGACGACGTCAGGGGTGTTGTTCTCAGTCACGATTCTCCTCGTCAGTCTTCAGTACCGGGCGCTCACTGCGCAACCTGGGTGAGCTCGTACACCTGGGGTGCCTGAGCGGTGTGGGGGTGCTCGGCGCCGGCGTAGACCTTGAGCTTCTTGACCATGGCGCGACCCAGACGACCCTTGGGCAGCATGCCCGCGATCGCCTTCTCCACCGCGCGCTCCGGCTGGGTGGCGAGGAGTTCCGCGTAGTTGGTGGACTTGAGGCCACCCGGGTAACCGGAGTGGCGGTAGGCCTTCTTCTGCTCCAGCTTGGAGCCGGTGAGGGCGACCTTCTCGGCGTTGATGATGATGACGTTGTCGCCCATGTCCACGTGGGGGGCGAAGGTCACCTTGTGCTTGCCGCGGAGCAGGCGTGCGGCCTGCGAGGCAAGACGACCGAGAACGACGTCAGTGGCGTCGATGACGAACCACTGGCGATCGACGTCGCCGGGCTTGGGGGTGTACGTACGCAAAGTAGCCTTCTTTTCGTCTATGGATGATCTGAAGCGAGTGTCCGGTGAACCGGGAGGTCGTGAGGTCTCCTGAAGCCCGGACTGGCTTGCCATGTGCGCGGTACGTTCCCGTCCAGCCGACCTCACCACACAATGCCTGCAACGCGATTGAGGCTTCGTGAGGGGCGTGCACTGACGTACGCAACAGCAGACGAGTCTACGCCCGTTCCGACACTGAATGCAATCGGTCACGGGCCCCCGGGGGCTGGATGTGGCACTGAATACACGGACGGCACCGAATACGTGCCGGGCCCCGTGGACACGACCGACCCCGGGTCCCTCCCATGGAAGGAGCCCGGGGTCGGTCGTGTCTGCGGTGGCCGCGGTCGGCCGGCCTCAGACCCGGCGGCGGGTGAGGACCATGGCGGCCCCACCGATCGCCAGGAGCAGGACGCCGGCGCCGACGAAGGGAGCGGCGTTCGACCCGGTGTACGCGAGGTCACCGGCCTCGTCGTCCCCCGCGCCCGAGGTGCCCTGACCCTCGTCCTCGGTCGCGTCCTCCACGACCGGTGCGGTGGTCGCCTCGGTCGGGGCCTCGGTGGGCTCCTGGGTGGGCTCGACCGTCGGGTCCGTCGTGGGCTCCGCGGTCGGCTCGGTCGTCGGTTCCGTGCTCGGCTCCTCGGTGCCGTCGGCCGCGGCGATCGAGAACTCGAAGCCCTCGAAGGCGTAGGCGGCGGGCATCGGGTTGTCGTCCCAGAAGGCGGCGGCCGGGTCGGCCTGGATCTGCACGTCGACGCTGTAGTCCCCGGCGGGGCCCGTGAAGGAGAAGGGGATCTCCGACTCACCGGCGGGGATCACGTCGATGGTCGCGGTGTTGACGTCGGTGACGGTCACCGGCAGTTCGGCCGGGAGGGCACCGGTGACGGCACCCCCTGCGTTCGCCGCCTCGGCACCGGACCACTGCAGCTCGACTCCCTCGGGGAGGTCGAAGGACAGGAGGAAGGGACCGGTGACGTCCTCGGTCGCGTTCGACACGAAGGTGTAGGCGCCGTCGGTGTAGGAGGCCAGGGACAGTCCGTCCTCGGCGATCCTCCCGGTGTTCACCGCGTCGAGCGCGACATCGGCCTGACGCTCGGCGGTGTCCGGGGCGACCGGCGAGTGCTCGGCGAAGTAGTCCGCCCAGACCTCGTAGTCCGTGTACCCGGTCTGTTCGAAGGGTCCGTTCGTGAAGGCGGTGAAGTTGTCACCACCGGTGGCGAGGAAGGACAGGGTCGCCACCCGGTAGGTCGCGGCCGGGTCGATCGGCTCGCCGTTCACGGTGACCTGCTGAACGCGGGCGCCCTCCGCGGCGTTCGAGTCGTAGACGACCTCGATCTCCTCGGAGATGCCCAGGTGCAGGAAGGACCGGCTCTCACCCTCGGGCTGCCACTGCTGCTCGAAGAGCTGGATCACGTCGGCACCCGTGAGGGTGGAGACCACGTGGTCGTTGGCGAAGGGCAGGACGGCGTTGAGCTCGGCGGCGGTGACCTCACCGGGCGCCTCGTCGTTGTAGATCGCGTCGACGAGCAGGTCGTCGCGCAGACCACCGGGGTTCGTCAGCGCGAAGTCCGCCGGTGCGACGTTCGGGTTGAGGGTCGAGCCGTACTGCAGGGCGTCGGCCACGAGGTTGCCGAGCGTCGACTCCGCACCGCGGTCCTCCTCACCCGTCTCGTCGGTCGCCCGTGTCAGGTCCTCGGTGATCGATCCCTCGACGACACTGCCGGGGCCCTCGGCCGCGGCCTGGGCGGCCTCGACGATCCGCGTGGTCTCGTCGATCACGGGGTTCGTGCCCGGCTCGGGGATCGTGGCGGCCTCGGTGTCGAGCAGTGCGTGCTCGGCGACCGTCCAGTCACCCTCACCGAGCGGCGAGAGGACGACCTGGGCGACGGTCGAACCGTAGTTGGCACCCTGGAGCAGCGGCCGGATGCGCCCGTCGCCGAGGTCCTGCACGTAGTCGGCCGGCAGGTGGGTGTGGCCGAAGAACATCGCGTCGACCGCGTCCGAGGCGTTCGTGACGAAGTCCCCGAACTCGGAGCTCGACGCGATGGCCTCCTCCATCGTCCCGGCGGTGTCGTTCGGGCCCAGGTGCGCCTGGACGACGATCATCTCGGGACGTTCGGCCTCCGGCAGGGCGTCGAGGGCCGCGGCCTCGCGGTTCATCGCCTCGGTCGGGTCACCGAACACGATGTCGGCGATCCCACCGGGCGAGACGAGGGAGGCGGTCGCCTCGGTGACGACGCCGATGACGCCGATCCGCACGCCGTCGACCTCGATGACGGTCGAGCCCTCGAGGCCCGGGGCCACGTCCTGCGTGCCCGCGGCGTAGACGTTCGCGCCGAGGTAGGGGAAGGCGGCCTCGTCGGTCACCCGGCCGGTCAGGTCGTCCATGCCCTTGTCGAACTCGTGGTTGCCGACGGCGGAGGCGTCGAGGCCGAGGGCGTTGAGATATTCGAGCGTCGGGGTGTCGTCGGCCGAGGACGAGGCGAACACGGAGGCACCGATGTTGTCACCGGCCGAGAGGAAGGCGGTGGGGCCACCGAAGTCCGCGCGGGCGGCCTCGACGGTCGCGGCGGTTTCGATCGCCGGGTCGTACTCGCCGATCCGGCCGTGGAAGTCGGTGATGCCGAGGAGCTGGACGTCCTCGCCGGTCTCGGGGAGGGGCGCTGCACCGACCGGCGTGACGGCCAGTCCGCAGCCGAGGCCGAGGGCGGTGACGCCGCCCAGGACACTCAGGAGAGTTTTCCGCATGGGGTATCCGTTCTCAGGGAGTAATGCACTGATACACAGTCTCCCCGCAGCATGTGACCCACGTCCACCCCGAAGGTGAATGTTTCGTGAACGGTCGCCCGCCTTCCCTTTGTACCCTGGTTGGATGCAGCGATCCGTGCCGAACCCCCTTCCCCGCCCCGGCCTCTCGCTGCTGCGCGCCACCACCCTCCCGGTCCTCGTGGCGACCCTTCTCCTCGCCGTCGTCCTCACCGGCCTCGGGCTCCCGGCACGGGCCACGCCCGCTCCCACCGACACCCCGTCCTCCCCCGCCCCCGAGGCGCCCGCCACGGCCGGTGCCGACGTGCAGGGCGCCTCGGCGGCGGACTCCGCTGAAGCCGGTACCGGGGAGGCGGACTCCCCCGTCCTCGTCCTCGGGGCCTCCGGCCTGCGGTGGACGGACATCGACCCCGAGCTCACCCCGCACCTGTGGGGGCTCGCGGAGTCCGGGGCGCTCGGCAACCTCACGGTGCGGACGCTCACCTCGACCACCTGCCCGACCTCCGGCTGGCTCACCCTCGGCGCGGGCAAGCGCGCCCGCGACCCCCGTCCCGGTGGACTGAGCGTCTGCCCGGACGCGACCGGACCCGCGGACCTCCGAACGGGGCCGCTGGGCACCGACGACGACCCCGCAGGCCTGTCCACCGATCCCCTCCCCGCGCCCCCGGCGGCCGACACCGACGCCGAGGTGCTCCCCGGGTTCTCCCTCCTCGAACGGGTGAACGCCTCCGGCGGGTACTCGACGCGGCTGGGCGTGCTCGGCGACGCGGTCGCGGAGTCGGGGCAGTGCCTGCGGACGATCGGCGGGGGCGCCGGGTACGCGGGTGTGCGCAGCGACGGGACCGTGGCGGACTGGGCGCCGGCCGGGGCACCGGTCGTCCCGGAGGACGCGACCGACCCCTGTGGCGTCACGCTCGTCGATCTCGGCACGATCGCGGTCCCGCGCTTCAGCGACGACACGGTCCTCGCCTCCGACCGCGAGACCTTCGACGACGCGGCCTACCGCGCCCAGGTCGCCGCGGTCGACGCACACGTGGGTGAGTACCTGGCGCAGATCGACCCGGCGGACACGACCGTCTTCGTCGTCGGTGTCGGCGACACGACCAACCCCTCCCGGCTGCGGACCGTCCTCCGCGCCGGCCCCGGCGTCGAGCCCGGTTACCTGGGGTCGACGACCACCCGCCGCGACGACCTGGTCCAGCTCACCGATCTCACCGGCACGATCGTGCGGGCGGCCGGGATCGACACGATGCCCGGCGGCGCGGCCGTCGACCCGACGGTCACGACCGGCACGTCCGCAGGTGTGGAGGAGCGGGTGGCCCGGTTGCAGGCCGAGTACACCTCGGCCGCGACGGTGCACAAGAGCGCCTCGACCTTCGGAGTCGTCCTCGACGTCTTCTTCTACCTGCTCGTCCTCGCCGCCGCGGCACTCTTCCACCGGGGTGTGCGGGTGCGGTTGGACGGTGTGCTCGGGGACGGTGGTTCCGTCCCGCGTTGGCGGCGGGTGGTCGGCGGGATCGGCCTGGGCGCGGCGACCGTGCCGATGGGGGCGTTCCTCGTCGCACTCCTGCCCTGGTCGCGGTTCCCCGTGCCGGAACTCGGGCTCGGTCTCGGGATCGGGCTCGCCTCGCTCGCGCTGCTCGGGGTGGCCTTCCTCGGGCCGTGGCGACGGACCTGGTCCGGCCGGGTGGCCGCGATCTGCGTGACGACCGCCCTCGCCCTGGCCGTCGACAACGCGACCGGGTCCCGCCTGCAGTACGACACGCTCATGGGGTACAACGCGATCGTCGCCGGGCGGTTCTACGGCCTCGGCAACCAGGGTGTCGCCTTGTTCATGGTCGCGGTGTTCCTGGGCCTCGGCCTCGTCGTCGCCCGCCTGCGGGGTGCTGGCCGGGCACGGCTCGCCCTCGGCCTCACGGTCCTCGTCGGCCTCGCCTCCGTCGTCGTGCTCGGCAATCCCGCCTGGGGTGCCAAGTTCGGCGGGACCATCGCGGTGATCGCCGGCTTCCTCGTCTTCGCAGCACTCCAACTGGGCATCCGGCTGAACATCCTCAAGCTCGCGGGGATCGGTCTCGTGTCGCTCACGGTCGTCCTCGGGATCGCCGGGCTCGACCACCTGCGGCCGGAAGCGCAGCAGTCGCACTTCGGCCGCTTCTTCGGGCAGATCCTCTCGGGGGAACTGTTCACCGTCATCGAGCGGAAGCTCGCGGCCAACCTGAACATCGTCTCGATCAACCCGGCACTCGCGATCGTCGTGCCGCTGGCGGTCCTGCTCGTCGTCGTCTTCCTGTCCTACGGCCGGTGGCGCCGTGAGGGACCCCTGCGGGAGATGCCGGTGCTTCGGGACTGGCAGGGACCGCTCCCCCGCCTGTTCCGGGAGTCGGATCCGGCGCTGCACTGGGGGTTCCTCGCCGCCGTCACCGCACTCGGCGTCGGGCTCGTCATCACGGACTCCGGCGTCGCCGTCCCGGCCACCGGAGCCTTCATGCTCGTGCCGCTGCTCCTGGCCCTGTGTGCCGATCAGCCCGGCTGGGATCCGGTCGAGCGCACGAGTGGGCCCGACTCGGACGACGACTCGGAGGCGGATGCGGCGGAGACACAGGCGGAACCGCGACTCCTGAGCGCGTGAGCGAGTGGTCGCAGCGCCATCGAGTGTTCGCAGATCACAGGTCTGCGAGTCCGGGTTCGGGATCCTGCGACCACTCGATCACGCTCTGACCAGTCGTCCGGCCTCGACTCACTCCGTGTCGCGGCGGGCCTTCGTGCGTTCGACCCGGAGCGCCCACTCATCGGGGTCGTCCGGGTAGTCGATCCGCTCGAGCACCAGACCGTGTGCCGGCATCACGTGCATCGGCCCGAGCTCCGCCTTGGTGGCTGGGGCGGTCGAGGCGGCGGGCGTCCTCGACCCGGCGGGCGTCTCGGCGGCGGTTCCCGGAGGCACCGGTCCTTCCGCGCGGGCCACGAGTTCGGCCGGGCGGGTGACGGGCCAGGAGCCCGTCCCGACCTTCACGAGGGCCCCGACCGTCGCGCGGACCATGTGGTGGCAGAAGGCGTCGGCCGTGATCTCCAGGACGATGACGCCGGCCTCGTCCCGCGTGACGTCGAGTGCTTCGAGCGTCCGGATGGTCGTCGACTCCTCCCGCGGCTTGCAGAAGGGCAGGAAGTCGTGGAGGCCGAGCAGTTGGGTGGCCGCCTCCTGCATCGCCGCGGCGTCGAGCTCCCCGCAGTGGACGACGGTGTCCGCGGTGCGCAGAGGGTCGAGGAAGGCCGATTCGTCGGCGATCCGGTACGTGTAGGTACGGCGCAGGGCGGCGAACCGGGCGTCGAAGGAGTCCGGGACCGCGGCGGCCGCGTGGATCACCACGTCGTGGGCACCGAGATGTCCGAGCACCCCACGCAGCCGGGAGACGAGGGCTTGGGCCGGGGTCCGGCGGGTCCCGTCCTTCCGGGGCCGCCCGGCCAGGCGGTCGAGGGCGTCCCCGGCGAGATCGAGGTGGACGACCTGGCGGCGGGCGTGGACTCCGGCATCGGTGCGCCCGGCGACGACCGTGCGCACGGGTGCACCGCACACCTTCTCCAGGGCCTCTTCGAGGATCCCCTGGACGGTGCGCAGTCCGGGCTGCCGGGCCCAGCCGTGGAAGTCGGTACCGCGGTACCCGAGGTCCAGTCGCAGGCGCGTGGTGTCCGGGGCCGGCTGAGCGGTCATCGACCGCCCACCGGGTCGCGGTCGCCCTGCTCCTCGTCGTGACGGTCGTCTCCGGACTTCACCCGCGGGATCACCCGGGACAGGTCCTGATCCGGGTACTCCTCCCGGTCGAGGACCTCGAGGGGGCCGACACCGCGATAGCGGACGGGCGCCTCGGCGGCGACGAGACCACGGAAGGGCAGGGAGCACGGACGGGCGCGGCGGGCGTTGTGCACGACGACGGCATGGGAGTGGTACCGGACGGCCGCCGCGATCCGGGATTCGAGCGTGGCGAGTTCGGGGAGCAGGTGGGCGGTCTCGTCCAGCTGTGCGGCGGTGACCAGGACCTCCTGGCTCAGCAGGGACTCCGCCGCCCCGATCTCCTCGGGGGTGTGTGCTGCCGTTGCGGCGCGGACGGCCGCGCAGAGCTCCGCGGCGCCCCTCTCCGCGAGGACCGACTGGACGAGCAGGTGGCGCTCCCGGCGGACGTTGGCCAGCTGACGGTGCGCCTCGCGGACCAGGTGCCGCGCCTGGAGGAGCGAGTTGTAGCGGACGGCCATGCAGACGCCGAGAGCGGCGAGTGCGAGGACGACGAGGAGGACGACGACCAGGACGAGCATCCTGCGACCTCCCCTTCTCACGGGCCGGTCGGTCGACCGGCGGCGGACATACGTGCGACGGGCACCGACCCGTCCCACCCCGCACCGGTGCCGGGCTCGGTGAGTTTATCGGGAATTCTCCACCTGTTTCCAGAACCGTGTGTTTGCGCACATCCGTTCCTCATCCGCCCGGCGTCCAATGAGAAGCGTGAGAACAGCGATCGTTGCCGAATCGTTCCTGCCGCAGACCAACGGTGTCACCCACAGCGTGGTGCGCATCCTCGAACACCTCGCCGAGCGGGGCGACGAGACCCTCGTCATCTGCCCGGGTGAGGGCCTGGTCGAACACGTCGAGCACCCCGCGGAGGCCTTCGGCGCGAAGGTCGTCCGCGTGCCCTCCTTCGCCGTCCCCGCCTACCGCAAGGTGCGCGTGGCCCCGGGGACCGTGGCCCGGGTCCGCCGGATCCTCAGCGAGTTCGACCCCGACGTCGTCCACCTCGCCTCCCCCTTCGTCCTCGGCTGGCGCGCCGCGCTCGCCTGCCAGGACCTCGGCCTGCCCTCGGTGGCGGTCTACCAGACGGAGGTCCCCGCCTACGCCGCCCGCTACGGCATGCACGGCGTCGAGCAGGCCCTGTGGAACCACGTGCGCAACCTCCACCAGCACGCCTCGCTCACCCTCGCACCCTCCAGCTACACGATCGACCAGCTCACCGATGCGGGCGTCTCCGAGGTCCGGCTGTGGGCCCGCGGGGTCGACTCCACCCGCTTCGATCCCTCGCACCGTTCCGAGGAGTGGCGGCGGTCAGTCCTCGGGTCCGCCGCCGAGGCGCCCTCGGCTCCCGGCAAGAAGATCGTCGGGTTCGTGGGCCGACTGGCCGTCGAGAAGCAGGTCGAGGACCTGCGCGCGATCGCCGATCTCCCCGACGTCCAGCTCGTCATCGTCGGCGAGGGACCCCAGATGCCCCGCCTGCGGCAGGTGCTGCCGGACGCCCACTTCACCGGGTTCCTGGGCGGCGACGCCCTGGCCCGCGCCGTCGCGAGCTTCGACCTCATGGTCGCCCCCGGTGAGTTGGAGACCTTCTGCCAGACGATCCAGGAGGCGATGGCCTCGGCCGTGCCCGTCGTGGCACCGGCCCGCGGCGGTCCGCTCGACCTCGTGCGGTCCTCGCACACCGGGTGGCTCTACGCCCCGGGTGACCTCGACGCCATGCGCCGCCACGTCCAGGACCTCGTCGGTGACGACGCCAAGCGCCGTGCGATGGGCCGCTCCGCCCGCGAACTCGTGCTCGGCCGGTCCTGGAAGAGCGTGTGCAACGAACTCGTCGGCCACTACGCCTGGGCGATCGAGAACCCCGCACCCCAGGTGCTCGGCCGCTCCCTCACCGGCTTCCCCCGCTGGGCCCAGGACCGCGTCGGCTGAACCGTTCAGTGGGCGCTCCCTACCTGTCGACCGGGCGCTCCCGAACCGCTCAGCCGAGGCCACGGGCGTCGAGTGCCTTGCCGACCCTCTCGGCGTGGGCGACGGTGCCGAGGACGACGGGGACCGTCCGGGCGCGCAGGTCCCGGTCGAGTCCCCGGGCCCGTGCCGCGTCCCCGGCGGTCGCGGCGAGACCCGCGATGTGCGCGATGCTCCGGATCATGAGGGCCGCGGCGAGTGCGGGACGTTCCGGTGGTACGCCGAGGCGTCGGATCCCCGGCCACCCGAGCGGGGCGCACAGCAGCGCGAAGAGCGCCAGGATCTCCCCCTGGGAGGTCGTGAGCATGAACAACCCTGCCGCACCCACACAGGCGAGCAAGGTCGTCGACAAGGTGAGCGCCGCCCACGGCCCGACCAGGAGCCCCTGGACGAGGAGGACCGCGAGGACGAGCACCCACACCGCGCGATAAGGCCGCAGCAGGTACCGCCACGGGATCCGGGCCGTGGCACCCACCGAGCACACGCCGGCGATCACCAGACCGTTGACCCAGGGCTCACGCACGAGCAGGACGACGATCCCGAGCACCACGAGGACCGCGAACCGCACCGGCGTCGGGATGCGGTGCAGCCAGGTGTCCATCGGGACGTGCTGCAGGAGTTTCACCGCTCCGCCGCCCCCTCCTGCTCCGCGGGGGCCGCGCCGTCGGCGAACCCCGCATGGCGCGCCGCGATCCGGGCGCGGTAGGTCTCGATCGCGGCGGCAGGGTCGCCGTCGAGGACGACCTGCGCGTCGTCGACGAGGATCGTGCGGTCCGCCGCGGCCGCGACCTCGAGGTCGTGTGTGGTGAGCAGGACGCGCAGTCCACGTCGCCGGACGAGGTCCTCGAGAGTCCGCCGCAGGAGCAACGTGTTGTGGAGGTCGAGCAACGTCGTCGGTTCGTCGAGCACGAGGACGTCCGGGTCGAGAGCGAGGACCGAGGCGAGTGCCACGAGTTGCCGCTGCCCGCCGGAGAGCTCGTGCACGCTGCGCTCGGCGAGGTCGGCGATCCCGAGCCCGGCGAGCACCTCGAGGGCACGGGTGCGACGGGTGGCGCGGGCGCCTCGCGAGCGGCCCGGGTGGGGCCGTCCGAGGGAGAGCTCGACGTCCTCGACGACCGTGGGCATGACGAGCTGCGCGGCGGGGTCCGTGAACACGAAGCCGACGCGGCGGCGGACCTCACGGCCCGCCCGCACGGTGTCGAGTCCGCCCACCGTCACGGAGCCCGTGGTCGGCGCGGTCAGCCCGTTGACCAGGGACAACAGGGTCGACTTGCCGGACCCGTTGGCACCGATCACCGTGACGACCCGTTCGTCCTCGGCCCCGAACAGGGTGAGGTCGGTGGGTGCCAGCAGGGTACGGCGGTCGGGCGTACCGTCGGGTGCCAGGTCCTCGACGACGACCGAGGCGCCCGTGAACCGGACGGTCGCGCCGTCCCCGGCGGGCGCCTCGGCAGCGGAGTCCCCGGAGGGCGTGCGCCGTGTGGACCGTGCGGTCACGGGCGGCGGAGGATCTGCGGGAAGGCACGGTGGACGAGCGCGGCGAGCAGACCGCCGAGCAGGCACTTGATGACGTCGCCCGGCCAGAAGGGCATGTCGAGGAACAGGGCCGCGCGCAGGTCGACGCCGAGCACCTGGCTCATGCCGAGGATGCCGAGCGGGTGGGTGGTCGCGAAGCTCGCCACCAGGGCACCGAGCGCGAGGAGCAGGCCGAGTACCCAGACCCGACCCCGGTGCACACGTCCGAGGCGGCGCAGGACGAACAGAGAGACGAGACCGCACACGAGCGCGAAGAGCGGGAAGGCGAGCAGGTAGCCGACGGTCGGCCCGGCGAGCACGCCCACTCCCCCGCTGAACTGGGCGAAGATCGGCACACCCAGGAGACCGACGGCCACGTAGAGGGCCGCCGCGAGGAAACCGCGGACCGGGCCGAGCACGAGACCGCAGAGGCCCACGGCGAGGGTCTGCAGGGTGATCGGCACGCCGCCGGCCAGGGGGATCCCGGGCATGAGCGCGAAGACGGCGATGAGTGCGGCGAAAACCGCGACATAGGCGAGATCGCGGGCGGGTGAGCGCCGGGTCGTACGGCGATCGGTGGCGGCCGCGGCAGGAGCGGCACCGGCGGTGACAGCGGTGGCACCGGCGGTGGCACCGGCGGTGGGAGTCGTCTCGTTCATGCCCGGAAGGCTACCTGAACAGTGTTCAGGAAGGGAAGTGCCGAGCCGTCGAGTGGGCGCTCCGTACCCGTCTACCGGGCGCCCCCGCACGGTGCGGGAACGACGACAGGGCGCCTCGTGCGCGGATGTGCGGCACGAGGCGCCCTGTCGATGGCGAGGGAGCGCCCACTCGACGGGTGGGGAGCGCCCACTCGACGGTTCGGGTCACTCCCACTCGATGGTGCCCGGGGGCTTCGAGGTGATGTCGAGGGTGACACGGTTGATCTCGTCGACCTCGTTCGTGATGCGGTTGGAGATGACCGCGAGCGTGTCGTAGGGGACGCGGGTCCAGTCGGCGGTCATCGCGTCCTCGGAGGACACCGGGCGCAGCACGACCGGGTGACCGTAGGTGCGGTGGTCGCCCTGGACACCGACGGAGCGGACCTCGGAGAGGAGGACGACCGGGCACTGCCAGATCTCCCCGTCGAGACCGGCCTTCGTGAGTTCCTCGCGGGCGATCGCGTCGGCGCGGCGGAGGATGTCGAGCTTGTGCTCGGTGACGTCGCCGATGATGCGGATGCCCAGGCCCGGGCCCGGGAAGGGCTGGCGGGAGACGATGACCTCGGGCAGGCCGAGTTCGCGGCCGACGGCGCGGACCTCGTCCTTGAAGAGGGCGCGCAGCGGCTCGACGAGGTCGAACTGCAGGTCCTCCGGCAGGCCACCGACGTTGTGGTGGCTCTTGATGTTCGCGGTGCCGCTGCCGCCACCGGACTCGACGACGTCGGGGTAGAGCGTGCCCTGGACGAGGAAGTCGATGGACTCGCCCTCGCCCTCGGCGGCCTCGGCCACGAGGTCGGCGGCGGCCTGCTCGAAGGTGCGGATGAACTCGCGGCCGATGATCTTACGCTTGGTCTCCGGGTCGGAGACCCCTGCGAGCTCACCGAGGAACTGCTCGCGGGCGTCGACGGTCACGAGGCGCACGCCGGTCGAGGCGACGTAGTCCTCCTCGACCTGCCGGCGCTCGTCCTGGCGCAGCAGTCCGTGGTCGACGAACACGCAGGTGAGCTGGTCACCCACGGCCTTCTGCACGAGTGCGGCGGCGACGGCGGAGTCGACACCGCCGGACAGACCGCAGATGACCTTCTTGTCGCCCACCTGGGCGCGGATCCGGGCCACCTGCTCGTCGATGATCGAGGAGTTGTCCCAGTCGGGCGCGAGGCCCGCGACCTCGTAGAGGAAGTTCTCGATGACCTTCTGGCCGTACTCCGAGTGGAGGACCTCCGGGTGCCACTGGACACCGGCGCACATGCGCGCGACGTTCTCGAAGGCGGCCACCGGGGTGTCCTTCGTGGCGGCGAGGACCGTGAAGTCGGCCGGCGCCTGGGCCACGGAGTCGCCGTGGGACATCCACACCGTCTGGTCGGCCGGCTGGTCCTTCAGCAGGCTGCCGGTCTCGGTGACCGTGACCGGGGTGGAGCCGTACTCCCGCTTGTCCGTGTGGGCGACGGAACCACCGAGCGAGTGGGCCATCACCTGGAAGCCGTAGCAGATGCCGAGCATGGGCACCTGCAGGTCGAAGACCCCGGCGTCGAGCGAGGGCGCGCCCTCGGCGTAGACGGAGGAGGGCCCACCGGAGAGGACGATCGCCACCGGCTTCTTGGCGGCGAACTCCGCCGCGGTGGCGGTGTGCGGGATGATCTCGGAGTACAGGCCCGCCTCACGCACACGGCGTGCGATGAGCTGGGCGTACTGGGCACCGAAATCGACGACGAGGACGGGAGGGACCGCCGTGCTCGCGGGCGTGGGGTCCGCGGCAGGGGCGCCGGTCGAAGACTGGGTCATGCGCCCGATTCTACCGACGCCGGTCGCCCCAGGCCCCTCCGGGGGCGCGAGGTGACCGGTCTCACGGCTCCCCTCAGGCGCCGCGAAGGCGCCGCGGGTCGAGAGTGCCGTCAGCGCAAGGCGGAGGAGCGAAGGAGTACGTGGGTTTTGTACTTCGAGCGATCGACAACGCAGCGCTGGCGGTGCTATCGGCCCGCGGCGGGGGCGATGACCACGACGTCTTCGAGTGTCTGTTCCGCTTCCTTGTGGAGCTTGCGCTCCATGAAGAAGGAGAGGACCGGCACGACACCGGCCAGCGCGAGGACGACCAGGCGCCCGATCGACCACTTCATCTGCGTGTTGAGCCAGAAGCAGGAGATGAGGTAGACGACGTAGACCCAGCCGTGGGCGATCGGGACGGCCCGCCCGAGGTCGAAGGGGCCGAACACGAGCGCCGAGGGGTCGTCCCGGAAGACGATGTACTTGAGGATCATCTCGACGCACATGATGAGGAGCATGACGCCCGTGATGATCGCCATCGGGCGGTAGAACCGCAGCGCGTTGCGCGCCGAGGTGTACCGGTTCACCGTCCAGGCGGTCGCCGGGTCGAAGTCCGGCCGTGCGTCCATGTCGTGATCGTCGGTGCTCATCGTCCGCCCTTCGTCCGTGTCCCCGCGGTCGTCCGTCCCGCGGTGGTGAGTTCCCTGGTCCCGGCCGGTTTCACGACCACGTACTCCACCGGGCCGCCGGCGCCGTGACCGGATGCCTCCGCCGCCTGGGTGCGCCGCTGGTGGGCGTCCCGCAGCAGGCTGAACCAGATGTAGAGCGCGAACCCGGCGAAGAACAGCCACTCCACGGCATAGGCCGCCGACTGCAGGTCGAAGCCACCGGTCGTCTGCTTCTCCAGGCCCACGTGTTCCAACCCGTCGACCGCTTCCGAGGCGCCCGGCCCGGAATCGTACTCCGGGAACAGGTACCCCGCGTAGGTGTACACGTCGAACATGTTGACCAGCTGGGCGGTCGCGACGGTCCGGAGTTGTCCCTCCGGCAGGTCCTCGGTGCTCGCCGGCGCCTCGTTGACGCCGACCCGGGCCCGCATGGTCACCTCGCCGGTGTCCGCACGGGAGGACATGGCCGTCTCCTCGTCGGCGGTCCACCCGCGGACGACGGCGATGGCGACCTCACGGTCGGGCACCTCGGGCTCGCTTTCCGCTGCCGGGTGGTCGCCGACGGCAGGACCGAGCGGGGCGTCGTCCGGGGCGAACATCGTGACGACCCAGTAGCCCTCCTCGCCGTCCTGCAGGCGGCCGGGGATCACGACCTGCATGTCCGGCAGGTAGTGGCCGGTGAGGTCGACCATCTGGTCGGAGAGCAGAGACGGCATGGGCACCTGGGCGTCCATGACCTCGGCGAAGGGACGCGGGGTGTCGACGTCCTGGGCGGCGATCGCGTCGTTCTTGTGCTGGGCGCGGTCGACCTGCCAGGCGGACAGCCCGACGAAGGCCGTGGCGAGCACGAGGACGAGCGCCAGCAGTGCGAGCCAGCGCGGGGTGAGGGCGAGCCGGAGCATGGCGGTGCGGCTCAGACCTCGACGTTCGAGGGAGTCTGGTACGGCGAGACGACGACGTCGACGCGCTGGAACTCCTTGAGGTCGACGTAGCCGGTCGTCGCCATCGCCTTGCGCAGCGACCCGGCGAGGTTCATCTCACCGATGGCGGAGTGGCCGGGACCGTTGACCAGGTTCTCCAGCGGGGCGATGGTGCCGATCTCGATCCGGCGACCGCGCGGCAGACTGCGGTGGTGCGCCTCGGGACCCCAGTGGAACCCCTTGCCGGGCGCCTCCTCGGCGCGGGCGAGCGCGGACCCGAGCATGACGGCGTCGGAGCCCATGGCGAAGGCCTTGACGATGTCGCCCGAGGTGCCCAGACCGCCGTCGGCGATCACGTGCACGTAGCGGCCACCGGACTCGTCCATGTAGTCACGACGGGCGGCGTGGACGTCGGCGATCGCCGAGGCCATGGGCACGTGGATGCCGAGCGACTGGCGGGTGGTCGAGGTCGCTCCGCCGCCGAATCCGACGAGCACGCCGGCGGCACCGGTGCGCATGAGATGGAGAGCGGCGGTGTAGGTCGCGGCACCGCCGACAATGACGGGCACGTCGAGTTCGTAGATGAACTGCTTGAGGTTGAGCGGCTCATCGCCGGTGGAGACGTGTTCGGCGGAGACGGTCGTGCCGCGGATGACGAAGAGGTCGACGCCCGCCTCGACGACGGTGCGCCAGTGCTCCTGGGTGCGCTGCGGGGTGAGCGAACCGGCCACGGTGACGCCGGCGTCGCGGATCTGCTGGAGCCGGGCGGTGATGAGCGCGGGCTTGATGGGCTCGGCGTAGATCTCCTGCATGCGGGCCGTCGCGGTCTCCGCCGGCAAGGAGGCGATCTCGTCGAGGTACGGCTGCGGGTCCTCGTAGCGGGTCCACAGGCCCTCGAGGTCGAGCACGCCCAGGCCACCCAGACGCCCGAAGGCGATGGCCGTCTCCGGGGACATGAGGGAGTCCATCGGGGCGGCGATGAAGGGGAGGTCGAACGTGTAGGCGTCGATCTGCCAGTCGATCGACACGTCCCGGGGGTCGCGGGTCCGGCGGGCCGGGATCACGGCCACGTCGTCGAGTGTGAATGCGCGGCGCCCGCGCTTGCCCCTGCCGATCTCGATCTCGATGCTCACCCGCACAAGGGTACTAGAGGGGCGGGGCCGCGTCCCTTCCGGGAGTTCCCAGGTGCGGGAGGATGTGGACGGTCGGGCGGCGTCAGGCTCCCACGAGTCCGCGGAGGGTGTGGAGCACCGCGTGCGGGACGGCGCCGCTGGAGCGCGGGTTCGCCGGCGAGGGCCGGTTGCGGATCGTGAAGTCGTACTCCCCCGCGGGGCCGGTGGCGGTGATGTGGTGCGCGGTGAGGTCCGCACCGGGGTCGGCCACGAGCTCGACCCGCACGAGGTCCCAGTCGTCGACGGCCAGCGCGAGCGCGGCGGCGACGTTGAGGGAGGAGGGGAACAGCCGGGCCGCCTCGGCGACGGGACCGGCGAAGACCGACATCGGGCCCGTCGCCTCCCGCAGGCGCACCGTCTCCCCCTCGTCCATCCAGTCCTGGACGAGCGCCCCCGGCTTCTTCGTGGTCCGCAGGGTCACCGACCCGAAGGGCGCCATGTGGGTGGCCGCCGCGAGCACGTCGAGTCCACCGACGGCACCCGCAGTGACGCCGAGGCGCCCCGGCCCCGTCTGCAGACGTTCCCGGAGACCGGGGTCGGCGAGTGCACCGACGGCCGTGACGAGGAGCGTCCTCCCGCTCTCCACGACCGCCGGTCCGTGGTCGCGCAGGGCCTGCTGCCCGGCGGCCTCGACGACGAGGTCCGCGCGGTCGAGGGCCTCGTCGAAGGGGAGATTCGGTGCCGGGGTGTCGGCGTGGGGTGTGCGCGTGACGACCGCGACGAGTTCTGCTCCGGGCACTCCCCCTGCGGCCAGGTCGGCGGCGACGACCGCACCGATCGCCCCGTGTCCGATGACGGCGACGCGGGTGGGCGCGATGGACGGACGGGCGGTGGGGCCGGTGTGTGGCGCGGACGTCATCGGGGCTCCTCGGTGGCGGTCGGCGATCGCCCTCCATTCTCCAGCACTCCCCACCGGCCTGCACTCTCCACCGGACTGCACGGTCCACCCGCCCGAGGTGACGTGCGACACTGTGGGCGAATGCGTGGCCCTCCCACCAGGGACGGGTCACGTGATGAGTCGGGGCCAGGGCGCCTCGGCAGCGGTCGGCGGAACCGCGGACCGGACGACACATGCGACGAAGGAGTCACAGGACGTGAAGTATGACGAGGTAGTGCACGGCAGGCGGAGCATCCGCGGGTACCAGGACCGGCCCGTCCCGAAGGAGGTGCTGCGCGAGGTCATCGAGATGGCGATGCGGGTGCCCTCGTCGATGAACACCCAGCCGTGGCACCTGTACGTCATCACCGGCGACGTGCTCGACCGGATCCGGGAGGGCAACACCGAGCGCAACCTCGCGGGGGTCCCGCACTCGCGGGAGTTCCGTGTCACCGAGGGCTACGAGGGCGAGCACCGCGACCGGCAGGTGGGGATCGCCAAGCAGCTGTTCGGCGCGATGGGGATCGAGCGGCACGACAAGGACGCGCGCCTGCAGTGGGTGCTGCGCGGGTTCCGTCAGTTCGACGCGCCGGTGTCCGTCATCATCACCTACGACAAGGAGCTCGCGGGCAACGACCTGGCACCCTTCGACTGCGGGGCGCTCGCGAACGCCCTGGTGAACGCCGCGTGGTCGCGAGGCCTGGGCTGCGTCATCAACTCACAGGGGATCATGCAGTCCCCGGTCGTGCGGGAACACGCGGGCATCGCCGACGACGAGGTCATCCAGATGGCGATCGCCATGGGCTACCCCGACGAGGAGTTCCCCGCGAACGCAGTCGTCTCGACCCGCAAGGGCATCGACGAGGCGGTCGTCTGGGTGGGCTTCGAGGACTGAACGTCGTCGGCGGCGCGCGGCATCGTGCGCGGATCGTGATTGAATACCCGCAATGTGTCACCGGTCACAGAGTCGTGACCAGCAGTCCACGAATCCAGGAGCCGTGCGATGAAGCTCGGAACGATGCTCGATGCGACCGTCCGCCGCGATCCCGCCAAGGAGGCCCTCGTCTTCGGCGACGAGCGGTGCACCTACGGACAGTTGAAGGAGCGTGCGCTGCGGGCGGCCGCCGTCTTCCGGGAGGCCGGGTTGGAGCCGGGCGACACGATCGGGATCATGACCTTCAACGTGCCCGGGTTCGTCTACGCGGCGTTCGGCGCCTGGTATCTGGGCCTCACCGTCGTGCCCGTCAACCACAAGATGCAGGCACCCGAGGTCGCCTACACCGTCGACCACTCCGGTATGAAGCTCGGGATCGTGAGTGCGGAACTCGCCGAGATCGCCCGGGCCGGTGGGCCGGACATCGACTGGTGGGAGACGGAGGCTCCCGAGGCGCCCGGCGGTTTCGACGCCCGTCTGGCCGCGGCCACCCCGCTGACGGAGGACGAGCTGCCGGAGTTCACCGACGAGCAGGTGGCGCAGGTGCTGTACACCTCGGGCACGACGAGCTCGCCGAAGGGCTGTGTCCACCCGCACCGGAACATCGCCGGGGTCGCGCAACTCATCACCCTCAACATGGCCTACGTGCCGGACGACCGGTACCTCATGTGCATGCCGATCTGGCACTCGGCACCGCTCAACATCCTGCTCATGCCGATGGTGTTCATCGGCGGGACCGTCGTGATGATGCGCGAGTACGACCCGGTCGAGTGCATGGAGATCCTGCCGCGGGAGAAGGTGAGCGTGTTCTTCGCGCCGACCGTCGGGTACGTCGCACCCATCCGGGTGGCCGGGCAGATGGGACGCGAATTCGCCGACTACGACCTGTCCAGCGTGCGGATCTGGAACTACGGCGGGGCGCCGATCGACCGGGAGACCGCGCAGCTACTCATCGACACGTACGGCACCGACCAGTTCTACAACCTCTTCGGCATGAGCGAGATGGGACCCACCGGGTGCATGCTCCGGCCGGCGGACCAGCTGCGGAAGGCAGGGTCCGTGGGCCGCGAGGCGATGTGGGGCAACGCGATGCGCGTGGTGAAGGCCGACGGCACCGAGGCCGGACCCGGGGAGACGGGCGAGATCTGGTTCTCGGGAGACTGCCGGATGCGGGAGTACCTTCACGATCCCGAGGCGACGGCCCAGGCCTTCGAGGGCGAGTGGTACAAGTCCGGGGACGTCGCGCGGATCGACGAGGACGGATATCTGTACATCGTCGACCGGATGAAGGACGTCATCATCGTCGGCGGGGAGAACGTCTTCTCACTGGAGGTCGAGGAGGCGATCATCGCCCACCCCCGTGTCGTCGACGTCGCGGTCGTCGGGCGGCCGGACCCGGAGTGGGGCGAGCAGGTGGTCGCCGTCGTGACGACCGGTGACGGCGAGGGGATGGAACTCCACGAGCTGCGCGACTTCCTGTCCGAGCGGATCGCCCGCTACAAGCTGCCCCGGCAGATCGTCGTGACCCCGGAACTCCCCCGGAACCCGAGCGGCAAACTGCTCAAGCACCGCCTGCGCGACCAGGTCGTCGAGGCGTGAGGCGCGTGACGGGAGCGAGAGCGAGAACCGCCGCCGCGACCTGGCAGACCACCGCCACCCACAGGAGAGAGACCCAGCTCGTCGGTCGTCTGGCGATCATCCCGCCGATCGGCTGTCCGGTCCGGGGGTCCGCACCGTCCCACATGATCGTGCCGTCCTGGAGGCCCATCCAACCGGCGGCGAGCACCAGTGTGCTCGCCGCGAGATAGACGGGAAGTGATCCGACGACCTTTGTCCCCACGGTTCGGGCCCGGAACTTCCACACCGCGACCGTGGCGAACCCCGTGAGGACGACTGTCGTGTACACGAGGAACGACACCGGATGTGCCGGGTTCTCGAGAACTCCGTACGGAAGCAGGTCGTGGTCGAAACTGCTCTCTGCCGGGAACACGTCGACGAGGCGGACGCATGCCGCGACGGATATCCCGACGAGAGCGAGCGTCAAGAACACCGTCCGTACGATCCTGAGCACCATGACCCCAGTGTTCCAGCGGAGCCCAGCCACAGGGCCTGCCGCCAGGTGACAGGATCGCCACGACGCCTGGCTACGAGCTCGATGTCGTTCCACGAAGCTCTTGTCCCGTAGTCGTCCGTGACTGCGAGACAAGAGCTCTGCACAACGACATCAAGCTCGTCATCCCGGGTCACTCGTCATCCCTGGCCGCTCGGTACCCACCCGGCCGGCACCCGGGCCGCCCGGCCCGACCTCACCGGGTCAGATACCGGACTGGTGTTCCTCCATGATTCCGCCGGCGAGCAGATTGAGGACGGCCGACTGCGCTCCGCGGTACGAACCCATCGCGACCATCGCGTCCTCCCCGTCCGCCGCGACCCTGTCGGCGAGACCCGCGATCTCGATCCGGTGCTCGACCCGCTCGTCCTCGGCCACCTCGAACGTCACGGTGAGCGTCAGGAAACACCCGGATGCAGCCTCATGGTCGATTGCCGCACCGATGCCCGGCAATCACGGCGGACCACCGGGCATCGGCACGGTAATCGACATCGAGGTTGCAGCGTAGACGGCCGAACCCACGAGGCCCGGGCCGAGAACCGCGCTCAGTCCCAGTTCTGGAGGTGGTGGGCGGTGTCCCAGAAGTGGCGTTCGAACACCGTCGCGCGGACGAAGGCACGCTCCATCCGCTCGCGCAGGGCGTCACCGGCGGGGCCTTCGCCCGCCTCGGCCGCGAGCTTCTCGTACACGCCGACCGCCTGGACGACCGAGGCGTCGAACTCCGGGGAGTCGTAGGTCCGGATCCACGTGCCGTAGGGGTGGGTATCGAGCGACATCCGCGTCCCGGACGCGTGCGCTTCCTCCGCCCGCGCCACGAGCACCTTCCCCACGTGGGCGTACACCCAGAAGCAGGGCAGCACCGCGGCCACACCCACGGGATAGGGCTCCGTCGCCGCCGTCGCGACGAGGAAGGACGCGTACCCGAGCGCCGTCGGCGAGGCGTGCGTGACCGGATCCGGCGCACCCGTCCCGGGCACACCCTCGTCCGGGCGCCCCGCGAACCTCTCCACGAGCCCGACGAACCGGTCCTCGGCCAGGAGGTCCTGGTGCATCTGCTGTTCGACGGTGATCGCCTCGCCGGCGGCCTGCGCCCAGAACCGCGTCTGGTCCTGGTCACCGGCCCGGGCCGCGAGCAGGCTCATGGCCCGCGCATAGGCGTCGAGGTAGAACTCGTCCTGCACGAGGTAGTTGACGAAGGGTTCCGGTTCCAGCGTCCCGTCGAGGAGTTCCTGCAGGTAGGGCAGCTGCTCGATCCGGGCGACCTCCTCGGCCACCCGTTCCCACACCCGCGCCGAATACGGCCCTGCCGAAAAATCCGTGGTCATCGTGTTCCTCCGTTCGCTTCCGCTTCCGTCCCCACCAGGTCGACGAGGTGGTCGACCGGTCCGTTCGCGCCCTCCGGATGCCGGGAGATCCGCCAGTCCGCCGCCGAGGCGAGCGCCCGCGTCAGGTACTCCCTCCCCGCGACGACCGCCGCCTCCAGGTCCGCACCCTTCGCGAGTTCCGCCGTGATCGCGGCACTCAGCGTGCACCCGGTGCCGTGCGTGTTCCGGGTGTCGATCCGCTCCTGCGGGTACTCCCGCACCAGGGTGTCGTCCCCGGCCCTCGCCACGAACAGGTCGACCATCCGACCGGTCTCCAGGTGGCCACCCTTGAGGAGGACCGCGCGGGCGCCTCGGGCGAGGAGTTCGTGGGCCTGCGCCCGCATGCTCTCCAGGTCGGTCGCGACGGCCACGTCGTCACCGAGCAGCAGGGCCGCCTCCGGCAGGTTGGGTGTCACGAGGTCCGCGCGGGGCACGAGTTCGGTCCGGACCGCCTGGACGGCGTCCGCGTCGAGCAGCCGGTGGCCGGAGGTCGACACCATGACGGGGTCGACGACCAGGCGTCCGAGGTCCCGTTCGTCGACGGTGCGGCACACGAGTTCGACGAGGGAGCGAGTGCCGAGCATCCCCGTCTTCGTCGCGTCGACGGGCAGGTCGTCGGCCACGCTCGCCACCTGGTCGGTGACGAAGTCCTCGTCGATCCCGTACACCCGCTGCACGCCGTGTGTGTTCTGCGCGACGAGCGCCGTGATGACGGTCGTGCCGTAGACGCCCCGGGCAGTGAAGGTCTTGAGGTCCGCATGGATCCCCGCCCCGCCCGAGGGGTCGGTCCCGGCGATCGACAGCGCGATCGGCGGCCGCAGGCCGCTGTCGTCCGGCCGTACACCACCCGTCACCGCGCACCTCCCAGGTACGCCGCGCGGATCGCGGAGGCTGCGGCCCGGGGGTCGTCGGCGGTGCAGATCGCGGAGACCACGCAGATGCCCACGACGCCCCGCGCGGCGAGCCCGGCCGTCCCGAGTTCCGCGGCACGCGCCGCATCGATCCCGCCGATGCCCACGCTCGGCAGCCCGGCCACACCCGCGAGTTCCGCCAGTCGCACCGGACCGAGTCCGGACGGCGCATCCGCCTTCGTCGTCGTGTCGTAGACCGGCCCGATCCCGAACATGTCGACGGCCCCGGTCGCCCGTCCGGCGGCGAACTCCTCCGGGGTCGCCGCCGAGAGCCCGATGAGCGGCTCGTCGCCGAGCAGTCGGCGCACCTCGGCGGGGTCCATGTCCGACTGCCCCACGTGCACGTGCACGCGCTCACCCGCGTCGAGGAGATCCCGCGCGACGGCCACCCGGTCGTTGAGGAACACCGGCACCTCCCGGTCGATCCCGTGCACCGCTCGGGTGCGGGCCACGGCCGCGAGCACCTCGTCGGCGAGCGCCCGGAAGTCGGCGTCGGACACGTCCTTGTCACGCACCTGCACGACGTGGGCACCGCCCGCGACCGCCTCGGCGACGGTCGCGGCCACGCTGCGTCCCGCACCCGCGCACTGGGCCGTGTCCGTGACGATGTAGAGGGTCGGGTCAACGCCGCCGAGGCGCTCCGCACTCGCCCCACTCACGCGCGGATCCCCTCCGCTTCGTCGGCCGGAGCCGTGACGGGCACCTCGGCGGTCTCGAGGTCGACCCGGACGGCGCCGATGTCCTCCGCGGAGACGGTGTACAGCGCGTCGAGGAAGGCGGTGGCGTAGCTGCCGGGCGCCTGGGCGAACCCGGCGGCGCGGGCACCCGCGGCGGCGAAATGCGCGTGGGCGGCGACGGTGGCCCAGAAGGCGGCGTCCGCGTCGAGGGTGCCGGCCTCCCCCAGTTCGTCGGAGGCCTTCGCGGCACCCAGGTAGGCGGCGACGGTCGCCCCGAGCGAGCAGCCGGTGCCGATGACCAGCGGCATGAGTTCGCTGCCGCCGTGCACGCGGGCCACCTGTCCGGTCGCGGCGGCACCGGTCGCGGCGACTCCGGTCCCGTCGGAATCGATGCGCACGATCGCGTCGACCTCACCGGAGACGCCGACGACCCCACCGGTCCGGTCGGCCAGCGAGAGTGCGGCGGGCAGGACGGCCTCGACGGAATCGGTCGAGTCGACGCCGCGACCACCCAGGCCCATCCCGGCGAGCGCCGCGACCTCCGAGGCGTTGCCGCGCACCGCGGTCGGACGGCGGGTGGCCATCGCGCGGATGCGGGAGGTGCGGTAGTCGATCGCGCCGACGCTCACGGGGTCGAGGACCCAGGGGGTGCCGATGTGGTTCGCGACCTCGACGGCGGCCTCCGCGCCGAGGAACTGGTGGCTGGTCGCCGTCCCGAAGTTCACGAGCAGACCGTTCGCGATGCCGGCGAACTGACCGGCGTCCGCCTCGTGGTCGAGCATCGCGGGGCTGGCACCGGCCGCGAGCAGCGCGTTCGCCGTGAACTGCTGGACCACCGTGTTCGTGATGCACTGGACGAGAGGCGTGTGCTCGGCCACGGCGCAGGCCGCGGTGGTGAGCATGAATGAGGGGTCAGTGTTCTCCATGACCATCCCTTCGCTGGTGTTAACCGGATCAGGTTCGACGGGTGTGTTCTCAGCCGGCCTCCGTGCCGGCACCCCGTGTCACTGCCCGCCACCGTACACCGGGACGTGGCCCGGGGCACGTCGGCCACCGCGCGCGAGGCGCCCCGGACAGGGCACCTCGCGCGCGGTGTCCGCGTGGGTCCGGCGGGTGCGGGCACGGACGAGGCGGGGCCCTGATTGTGACCCCGATCGCGCCGGGTGCCCGGGACCTCGGTAGGATCGCGGGCATGAGCACGACGCCCGACGACCTCACCGGCCACGTCCATCCCGTCGAACCGCGGGACGACGACGTGTTGTTCGGTCACAACGACCTCGAGGGGTCGTTCCTCGACCTCATGGACCTGGAGACGATCGACCCCAACATCTTCCGGGCCAACTACGTCTTCGAGGAACCCTGGGCGCTCTACGGCGGCCAGGTCGCGGCCCAGGCCCTGCTGGCGGCGGCCCGCACCGTCGAGGAGCCCGCCCGCCTGCCGCACTCGCTGCACGGCTACTTCCTGCGCCCGGGCAACGCCTCGGAGCCGACGATCTTCCAGGTCCACCGGGACCGTGACGGCCGGTCCTACTCGGCCCGCCGCGTCGTCGCGCTGCAGAACGGCAAGGTCATCTTCAACATGTCGACCTCCTTCACGGAGGGCACCGACTCCCCCGACCTGCAGGAGTCGACGGCGGCCTCGCGCGGGCCGGTGCGGATGGGCTCGGAGTCCAAGTTGCCGCGCATGTTCGACTTCATCGGGCGGACGACGGACCAGGACTACGACGTCGAGGACTACCCCGTCCGGTTCTGGGGCACGTGCACCGCGGACCTCGGCGACGACCAGTTGCTGCACGCCGTGGCGCTCACGTACATGTCCGACATCTCCAGCGGGGTCGGCGCCTTCAACACCGAGGAGTGGAAGAGCGGGTCGAGCCTCGACCACTCGATGTGGTTCCACCGGCCGGTCGACATGAACGCGTGGAACCTCGTCGACTTCTTCCCCCGGTCCGTCGCCCGGGGTCGTGGCCTGTACACCGGGGACATCACGGACGAGCGGGGTGCGCTCGTCGCCTCCGTCGCGCAGGAGACGCTGTACCGCAAGCACGTGAAGACGCTGCCGAAGTGAGTTCGTCCGCGGTCGGCACGCGTCACGCCGACCGGCCCCGGGGTGGGCTCGTCGCCCTGTGTGTGGCGGTGACCGTCAACTGGGGCATCCTCTTCTACGGGCTCCCGACGGCCGTCGTGCCGATCGCCGCGGACACCGGGTGGTCGCAGACGGCCATCACCGGGGCGTTCTCCGCGGGGCTCGTGCTCTCGGCCTTCCTCGGGATCCCGGTCGGGCGGTGGCTCGACGTGAGCGGGCCGCGCGGGATCATGACCGGGGGTGTCGGGGTCGGGGCCGCGGCGCTGTTGCTCGTCGCCTGGTCGCCGCACTACGTGGTCTTCGCGCTCGCATGGTTGATCGTCGGTGCGGCCCAGACGGCCACCCTCTACCCGCCGGCGATCGCGGTGATCACCCGCTGGTACGGGGCGCAGCGGGTCCGGCCGCTCACGCTCCTCACCCTGTTCGGGGCCTTCGCCTCGACCGTGTTCTCGCCGATCACGGCCTTCCTCGTCGAGGGTCTCGGGTGGCAGGCGGCCTTCGCGGTGCTCGCCGGCCTGCTCGTCGTGCTCTCCGGGCCCCTGCACTGGTGGTTCCTGGGCGCCCGGTGGACGGATGTCGGCGCGGAGTCTGCACCCGGCGCGGGGACCGCGGCCGGTGCGGGGTCCCGACCGCCCCGAAATCCTTCACGGCCCTCGGAATGTCGTGACATATCGGGGGCCGCGGACGATATCGGGGCGGAAACCGCCGGCGAGGTGCCGGACTCCGACGCGGCGCCGGAGTCCGAGGGACTCTCCGAGAAGGCCCGCACGAAGGCCGAGATCCGCGCGGTCGTCCGGGATCCGCGCTTCGTCCTGCTCCAGGCGGTCGCGCTGCTGGGCGGATTCGCGCTCTACACCGTGACGATCAACCTCATCCCCCTTCTCACCGGGCGTGGGGTCGACTACACGCTCGCGGCGACGGTGCTCGGACTCGTCGGGGCGGGCCAGGTGCTCGGGCGTCTGGCCTATCCGTTCCTGTCGGTCCCCGGACGTCCGGCCTGGCGGGCGATGACCGTCTACGCGTTCGGTGCGGTCTTCCTCTGGTTGCTCGCGCTCCTGCCAGGGCCCACCTGGCTGCTCGTCGCCTCGGCGATCGGAGCGGGTGCGGCCCGCGGGTGCGACACTCTCGTGAAGGCGACCGCGGTGGCCGATCGTTGGGGCACCCGGAACTTCGGGGCGATCAACGGCCGGTTCACGGTGCCGCTCACCATCGGCGCGGCACTCGCCCCGGTCGCCGGACCCTTCCTCGCCACGCTGTTGGGCGGCTGGTCGACGATGGCGATCGTCATGGCGGCGATCCTCACGGCCGCGGTCGCCCTGGCCTCCCGGACCTGATCCGCACTCGATACCGTGTCGCACCGGTCCCACCTGGAGAAACGCTCCGAACGTCCCCGCCCTCGCTCGGAACCGGGTCACCGGGTATTCAGCAAGGTTCGACGGCACCCTCGAACGCGAAGGAGAGCAGGAAGTCGCGTTGAATCGCGGGCCACAACACATTCGTGTCGAGAACTGCGGTGGACATGAGTGCACTCGATCAATTGGCCGCATGCGCACGTCGCTCCGCGGCCACGAGTTTTCGGATCTCTCGAAGCTCGGCAAGTACCTGCTCCTTGTCGTCCTCCGGACCGTAATCTCCCATGATGTCGTCGAGAGCGGCACGCTGTTCCTGCCGCCGGGTCTCCCGGTATTCGAGGCCATCAATTCGGAAGGCCCCAGGAGGGACTCACACCCGGCGCCCAGTGTCCGTCTGCGGGTCCTTCGCGAAACGGCGCTCCAGCCACACGCCGATGCCGACGAGCAGGCCACCGGCGAGGACGAGGCCGAGGACGGGGAGCACCTCGGCGGCGGGGATCGTGACGAAGTCACGGTTCTCGTCCTGCCAGGGCCAGAGTGCGCGCAGACCGCCGGCCATGAGACCGGTGATGACGACCATCGTCACGTGATGGCGGGTGGCCAGCAGCTTCCGGAGGCCGAGGACGATGAGGACGCCTCCGGTCGCGGCACCCAGGAAGAACAGGCCGAGGTAGCCGAGGTCGCGGTCGTTGACCGCCTCGATGGTCGGGGCGTAGATGCCCAGCGACAGCAGGATGAAGGAGCCGGAGAGACCCGGGAGGGCGAGCGCACACACCGCGACGGCCGCGCACAGGAGGATCGTCACGGGGTTCACGGCGATGTTCTGCGGCGGCAGGGAGACGGCCACCGCGGCGACGAGCGCGACGACGACGAAGGAGACCCAGTCCCGCGGACGGAACCGACCCGCCAGACGGATGGGCACGAGCAGCGAGACCGCGACCATCCCGAAGAAGGCCGCACGCATGTACACCGGATGTTCGTGGAGCAGGAACTCCATGAATCGCGACATCGTGAGCAGGCCGAGCACCATGCCGACGGCGAGCGGCCCGAGGAGCAGCCATTCGACGGTCGCCAGACGGCCCAATCCGGAACTGCGGACGGCAGGTCCGCGCCACAGGCCGGAGACGAGCTCCCACACGCCCGCGATCGCGTTCGTCGCCGAGGCGATGAGCCGCTCGTAGATCATGACGACGAGCGCGACGGTCCCACCGCTCACGCCGGGCATCGCCTCGACCATGCCGATCAGTCCGCCGCGCAGGGTGTTCGCGACGATCTCGGGGACCGGGCGCCGCCGGACTCTCGGGGCCGGGTCCATCGGGACGGTCGCGGGATCGGCCGACCGCGCGGCCGTCCCGTCGGTGCCAGGGAGTGCGCCACAGCCGGGATGGTCGTCGGCGGGCGTGGGGCGATCGGGGGTGTCGGGTCCGGTCATGCCCGAAAGCCTAGCGAGCGCACCTCGGCCCACCTGCCAGCGAGGACTCGGGAACGAATGATGATCAAGTACCAACAACTTTCCAGTCCGATCGGAAGACACAGTAAACCACAGCATCCAACAACTTGCGATTTTATCGATTATCATGATTCCAACAAAAGAACAATACCCAATTGTATTGAATTCTGATCTAATCGACACCACTGTGGAAGCCAGGCACCACACCATCACTCCCGAAGAAGCCTCATGATTCAGTCAATCAAGCGCACAATCTCCATACTTGCAGTCTCGATCCTCATCTCAACGTCCGCGGCCTCTGCAGCACACTCCAGCACAATCCAAAAGATGGCGCCGCCAGACTGCAATGCCTTCTTCCTGCAATACAAGGGAAACACTCTGACCACAGCAATGTTCTCCATAGTCGGTGTCGACGCAAGTCGGTGGCTCACAACCTATGAAGTCGTCGAGATGGCTTGGGAGAACAACTCAACAACTCCAAGACCCTCCACATTGGACCCAATACCGACCGATTCGACTCCGGAATCCTCGATCAGAGCGACAAAGATAGCATCTTTGTCGAGGTTACCATTCGAGATAATGTGGGAGGAAGAGTGATTTGCATTGAGTCTCTTTATGAAGATATTTCATGACACTTGAGAAATTCTGCGTTTTCGGGTTCTCCGAACCCCGGCACCCCCCGGGCGATCACATCCGACACCACGCGGTTCAGGACGGCATGGACGGCACCGACTTCGACGAATTGCTCTACCGGGGCCCGACCGCCCGGGTCGAATCCATGGTGACGACTCTCACCGAGCCGAACGATGCGTTCACGTCTTCGCGCGGCGAGCCGGGCGAGGCTGCCCGTTCGACGATCCTGAGCCTTTATTCTGGCGCGTCCGACTCGATCAAGCAGTGGATCCACAGCCTCATTCGAGCTGAGCCGGCAGACCCCGACCTCCGACACGACGTCATGTTCCACATCGACGGAATATCGACCGCCGGCCACATGTGGTTCACGGACGAGGCATTCGGAGGAGAAGTTCGCCTGGACCGCTACAGCATCGGAGTCGGTGGTCACGGCCGGTTCGACCCATGGGCGCTGAACCTCCGGACGATGACCGGCAACGACCTCGATCTCTTCGCGTTCCCGTCGATGCCCGCGCGCGACGGCACGAGGATCATCAACCGATTCGGCGAGCGCACACTGGACTCTTCCTCGTAGGCCCCGGCGGAACGATGCCGGCGGCGCGTGGCACATCGGGCGCCACCCTGTCCGACTCAGCGAGGACTCGGGAACGGATGATGCCCCGATACCGATATCGGGATTTCCCCACCTCCACGGGTGTCAAGTGCGCTTTACAGTGACGGCATGGACACGCACACGACCACCCCGCAGCCGATCTGGAAGACCCTCCTCTGGATGGGCCACTGGGCACTCCGCTACCTGCTCGCCGGCGTCATGCTCGTCTACGGCTGGTCGAAGGTCGTGCTCGGGCAGTTCGGCACCCTCGACTACTCGAACGCGCTCACCCAGTACGGCGAGATGAGCCCGATGGGCCTGTTCTGGCGGTTCTTCGGGTACTCCGAGTTCGTGCAGATCACCTCCGGCCTCGTCGAGGTGCTCGCCGCCGCCCTCCTCCTCTTCCACGGCACAGCATGGTTGGGCGGACTACTCATGACCGCCGCGTGTGGTGCGGTCTTCGCTTTCAACATGGCCTACGACATCCCCGTCAAGCAGAACTCGCTCGCCTACACGGTCATGGGCCTCCTCATCGTCCTGCCCTACGTGCCCGTCCTCCTGCGTATGCTCCGCGGCCGAGGCGCCCCGCCCCTCCCGACACCCCGCCCGATCCCCTGGCCGAAGGTCCGACGTGTGACCCGCTGGGTCGGTGGCGCACTCGCGGTGCTCATGATCGTCGGGTCCGCCCTGCCCTTCGTCTCCGGCGCCTTCTACGGAGCACGACCGACACCGGTCGATTCCGAGCTCCCGGGTGTCTACCGCGTCGTCGCGGACTCCCGCGAACCCGCGGCACAACTGGCCGAGGACACGCGCTGGCAGATGGTCTCCTTCGGGGAACTCGTCCGGGCCCCGGGTGCCACGGCGGCGGCGACCGCGGACGGCGGCACCCCGGATGTCGACGCCTACGGTGAGGACGCACGAACCGTCGGGATGGAGCTGCGACTGGCCAACGGCGACTACCGCAGTGGCATCGCGACGATCGACGGCGACGTGCTCCACGTGGAACTCAAGCGTCCCCGCGCGGGCGATTTCGGCACCCTGGAACAGCGCGAGGACGCCTTCGACCTCGACTGGACCGCCGACGGGCCCGACCGGATCGCCCTCACCGGAGAGACGACCGACGGCACCCCGGTCGACGTCACCCTGGAGATCGACCCCGAGCTCCAGTACCTCCACCACAACGAGATGCACTGGTGGCCGGACTTCTCGAACGGCGCGATCAACCGCTGAGCCCGGAACACCGGCGCCCCGGCACCACCCAGCCGGGTCCCGGCACCGCCCGCGAAAGTGAGATGCAGGTTCCGCCTCGAGATGTGAGCCGCGCAGGCTGCATCTGAAGGCGAATCCTGCTTCTCAACTCTGTGCTCCGTGTAAGGACCGGACGTTCCCGCTTCAGCCTTGCCCCGCAGCTGCACACGAGTACCATGTAGGAACATACCTACAATGGCGGAGGTGGCGACATGACGGCAATCAGCGCACGCGAGTTCAACCAGGACGTCAGCGCGGCCAAACGCGCAGCGGACTCCGGACCCGTGGTGATCACCGACCGTGGCGAACCCGCGTACGTCCTGCTCTCCATCGCCGAATACCGTGCCTTGCGACCTGCGCGGAGCCTGCTCGAGACGCTGCAGACGGACGACGACATCGATTTCACCCCTGTGGTCTCACGCGACTTGCCCGAGGCAGCCGACTTGTGAACCATTTGCTCGACACGAACGTCATCAGCGAGCTTCGCAAGAACACGACTCGGATCGATCCCGCAGTGGCGTCCTGGGCTTCCACCCTCGACGTGGAGCTCCAGTTCCTCAGTGCGGTCACCGTCTTCGAGCTCGAACTGGGCATCCGGCGGATCGAACGTCGCGACGAACGCCAAGCCGCGGTTCTGTGGCGCTGGTTCGACAGCGCTGTTCTCGATGCCTTCGCCGGCCGAATCCTTCCCGTGGACCTGACGGTGGCGCGAACGGCATCACGATTGCACGTACCGGACCCGCGCCCGGAACGCGACGCCTTCATAGCCGCGACCGCACTTGCACACGGACTCACCGTCGCTACACGGAACGTCGCCGACTTCGGCCCCACAGGAGTCGCCACAGTGAATCCGTGGGACAGCTCCACGCCGGACTGACGGTGCCCCGATGTGGCGCCGCACTCTCACCGCACCCCGCCTGAACTGAGATGCAGGACTTCTTGTGAGATGACGTGCTCGAACACGTCATCTCACAAGAAGTCCTGCATCTCACTTCGGGGTCCGGGTTCGGCCGCCGGTCGGTCAGCATGCCTCGGCACGACCCTCGCCGTCCGACCGTCTGCGGGATCAGGCGCCGACGGCGTGGAGCGCACCCGCGGAGTGGAACCCGTGGTGGGTCCGGCCGCGGATGTCCCGGAGTGACGGGTGTGCCGCGAGCTCCCGGGCCACGAGCGCGGCCAGGGTGTCGCGGTCGTGGACACCGTCGAAGACGGGGGTGCCCGGTTCGAACACGCGCCCGGCGGCCAGGGGTCCGGCATCGACGGCGTCGAATCCGAGACGGTCGAGAAGCGCCGCCACGACATCGCGTGCACGCGGGTCATCACCGGCGACGGCCTGCGCGCGACGTTCCGCGAACACCCGCCCGGTCGGCCCCGTCCGAGCAGGCTCCATCCCGGCCGACTCCGACCCGACGACCAGGGAGCTGGACACCGGCCGGGAATCACGTTCGATGTGCGCCCCGGCGATGTGGTTGAGCGTCTTGACGACGCGAGCACCCGCGAAATGACGCTGCACGTCCTCACTCGTCCCGGTCCTCCGCGGGGTCGTCACCCCGCGCTCGACGTCCTGGGACGGTGGCGCCCAGTGATTCATCACGTCGACGAGGGTCCGGCCGGTGAAAGGCACGGGGTCGACCGACCACGCGGCGTCGAGCGGGAGTGCGAGGACGACGAGGCCGGCCTCCGCCAGATCATCGGTGGCGACCGCACGCACGCGCGCACGCTCCGAGGTCGAGGCCCCGAACATGGCGTCGAGGCGCGCCTCGATCTCGACGGGGTGGGACCGGGCAGCGACGTTGACGGCGTATCCCGCTCGCAGAGCGGTCCGGAGCACCGCACCACCCACACGCCCGAGCCCGAGCACCCCGAGCGTCGGCGCCGGAATCGAGGCCGACGCGATTGCAGGAAACGCAGAGCTGCCGGGAACCGTCGAGGGCCCGGACACCACGCTCATCGGGACACGTCCGTATTCATCACCGCACACCGTACCCCGCACCCACTCCCCCGCGCCGTGGCGCTCATCACCCCCACGCGGAACACCCCGGCCCCTCCCGATTTCTCGGAAGGGGCCGGGGTGTTCGCGGAAGGAACCCGGGAGCGGAGGACCAGTCCGCCTCCGGTGCTGATCAGGCGGAACCGATCAGTTGAACTGGTTCATCGTGTTGTCCTTGCCACCGGCCTTGAGGGCGGCGTCACCGGCGAAGTACTCCTTGTGGTTGTCACCGATGTCGGAGCCGGCCATGTTCTGGTGCTTGACCGTGGCGATGCCCTCGCGGATCTCACGGCGCTGCACGTCGCGGACGTAGGCGAGCATGCCCTCCTCGGCGAAGTACCCCTTGGCCAGGTTGTCCGTGGACAGGGCGGCCGTGTGGTAGGTCGGCAGGGTGATGAGGTGGTGGAAGATACCCGCACGGGCGGCGCCGTCCTTCTGGAAGGACTGGATCTTCGCATCGGCCAGCTGCGCGAGCTCGGTGTCGTCGTAGTCGACGCTCATGAGGTTGTCGCGGTCGTAGGCCGAGACGTCCTTGCCCTCCTCGACCATGCGGTCGTAGGCCTGCTGGCGGAAGTTGAGCGTCCAGTTGAACGACGGGCTGTTGTTGTAGACCAGCTTCGCCTTCGGCTCCTGCTCGCGGATCTTGTCGACCATGCTGCCGATCTGCTCGACGTGCGGCTTCTCGGTCTCGATCCACAGCAGGTCCGCACCGTTGCGCAGCGACGTGATGCAGTCGAGGACCACGCGGTCCACGCCGGTGTCCTTGCGGAACTGGTACAGGTTGCTGGCCAGTCGCTTGGGACGCAGGAGCTTGCCCTCGCGGCGGATGACGACGTCACCGTCGCCCAGCTCCGCCTCGGAGATCTCCTCGACGTCGAGGAAGGAGTTGTACTGGTCGCCCAGGTCACCCGGCTCCTGCGAGACGGCGAGCTTCTGCGTGAGGCCGGCGCCCAGCGAGTCGGTACGGGCGACGATGATGCCGTTGTCGATGCCGAGCTCGAGGAAGGCGTAGCGGACCGCGTTGATCTTCGCGATGAAGTCCTCGTGCGGGACGGTCACCTTGCCGTCCTGGTGGCCGCACTGCTTCTCGTCGGAGACCTGGTTCTCGATCTGGATGGCGCAGGCGCCCGCTTCGATCATCTTCTTGGCCAGGAGGTAGGTGGCCTCCGGGTTGCCGAAGCCGGCGTCGATGTCGGCGATGATCGGCACGACGTGGGTCTCGTGGTTGTCGATCTCGTTCTGAAGGAACTCCACGGCGGTGTCGTCGCCGGCCTCGCGGGCCTCGTCGAGCTTGGTGAAGAGGATGTCGAGCTCACGGATGTCGGCCTGACGGAGGAAGGTGTAGAGCTCCTCGACGAGGGCCGGCACGGCGGTCTTCTCGTGCATCGACTGGTCGGGCAGCGGACCGAACTCGGAGCGGAGTGCCGCAACCATCCACCCGGAGAGGTAGAGGTAGCGCTTCTTCGTCTCCTTGAGGTGCTTCTTGATGGAGATCATCTTCTGCTGACCGACGAAGCCGTGCCAGACGCCCAGGGACTGCGTGTACACGGAGGTGTCCTGGTCGTACTCCTCCATGTCGCGGCGCATGATGTCCGCGGTGTACTGCGCGATCTCGAGACCGGTCTTGAACCGGTTCTGCGCCCGCATCCGGGCGACGTACTCGGGGTTGATCGCATCCCAGGAGGAACCGTTCTGATCCTTGAGGGCCTGCACTGCCTCGATGTCGTTCTGGAACGCAGTCATGATGCTTCCTTTGCGTGGTGGCGGTTGCACGGTCCGGATTGGGACATCGAACCGATCCTTCGGCTGTGGATCCCGTTTCCGTCCCCGTGCTTCGTTGACTGAGTCCATCTTCACCGCTCGCAACCCCCGAAACCCCCTCGAAACGAGGTGAAGATTCGCCGTTTTTCTACCGTTCAGAACTTCCGGCTGTCTGTGCCCGGAAAAGTGCCGGTCCGGACCCGGGCACGGCCCGGGGTCACCCCCACCGACGACGAGGCACCCTGCACTTCCCATCGGAAGTGCAGGGCGCCTCGGGAGCGAGGGCCGGGCCGGAACGATCCGACTGCGTCGGGGTTCGGGCCAGGGCGCCTCGGGAGCGGCCTCAGACGGTGTGCGTCACTTGGAGTGGTAGTTCGGTGCCTCGACCGTCATCTGGATGTCGTGCGGGTGGCTCTCCATGAGGCCGGCCGTCGTGAGGCGCACGAACTGGCCCTTCTCCTTGAGCTCGGGGATCGTGCGGGCTCCGACGTAGAACATCGTCTGGCGCAGGCCCCCGGTGAGCTGGTGCGCGACGTTCTTGAGACGGCCGCGGTAGGCGACGCGACCCTCGATGCCCTCGGGGATGAGCTCGGTGTCGGTGGCGACGTCGGCCTGGAAATAGCGGTCCTTCGAGTAGCTCTTGCCCTTGCGCGGGGCCATGGCGCCCAGCGAGCCCATGCCGCGGTAGGCCTTGTACTGCTTGCCGTTGACGAGGACGAGGTCACCGGGCGCCTCGGAGGTGCCGGCGAACAGCGAACCGAGCATCACGGAGTCGGCACCGGCGACGAGTGCCTTGCCGATGTCACCGGAGTACTGCAGGCCACCGTCTCCGATGACCGGGACGCCGGCCCTGCGGGCGGCCTGGGCGGCCATGTGGATGGCCGTCACCTGGGGCACGCCGACACCGGCGACGATCCGGGTGGTGCAGATGGAGCCCGGGCCGACGCCGACCTTGATGGCGTCCGCGCCGGCGTCGATGAGGGCCTGGGCACCCGCGGTGGTCGCGACGTTGCCGCCGATGATCTGCACGTGGGCGAAGGCCGGGTCGTTCTTGAGCTTGGAGATCATCTCCGTGACACCGCGGGCGTGGCCGTTGGCGGTGTCGACGACGAGGACGTCGACACCGGCCTCGGCGAGGAGCCCGGCGCGGTCGTAGGCGTCACCGTAGAAGCCGACGGCGGCACCGACGCGCAGGCGACCCTCCTCGTCCTTCGTCGCGTCCGGGTACTCCTCCGACTTCACGAAGTCCTTGACGGTGATGAGTCCCTTGATGTGGTTCTCGGCGTCGACGATCGGCAGCTTCTCGATCTTGTGCTCGGCGAGCAGCGCGAGTGCGTCCTCGGGGGCCACACCCTCCGGGGCGGTGACGAGCGGCATCTTCGTCATGGCCTCGGCGACGGTGGTCGTCGCGAAGTCCGAGTGCTTGACGAACCGCAGGTCGCGGTTGGTGACGATGCCCACGAGCACGTCGTTCGCGTCGACGACCGGCAGGCCGGAGATCCGGTACTGGCCGCAGATCGTGTCGAGTTCCTCGAGGGTGGCCTCGGGACGGATGGTGAGCGGATCCTGGATCATGCCGGACTCGGAGCGCTTCACGTAGTCCACCTGCTCGGCCTGGTCCTCGGCGGACAGGTTGCGGTGGATGATGCCGATACCGCCCAGGCGCGCCATCGCGACGGCCATGCGCGACTCCGTCACGGTGTCCATCGCGGCGGACACGAGCGGCATCTTGATGTCGATCTCACGGGTGAGGCGGGTGGTCGTCGAGGCCTCCGAGGGGATCACGTCGGTGTCCCCGGGCAGGAGCAGGACGTCGTCGTACGTGAGTCCGGTGAGCGCGAAAGGATCCTCCGTCACCATGTTCGTCGGCATGTTCTCCGGTTCCCCTGCCATGTGGTCCGCTCCCCTTCGGTCCTCGGTCCGGGTACCACGACACCTCGACGAGGGACGCGCCGGACCGGCGAAAACTGTTGGATCAATGGTAGCCCCGAGGCCTGAAGCGGCAGGCGTGAGATCCGGCACGTGAACTGTGGGTCCTGTCACGTCGCACCCGTTGAGGAGGCCACCTCAGGCCCGGGTGACGTCCGGGCGCATCCGGCTCGTGAACACCCGCTCCGCGCCGGTGAGCGGGTCGGTGAACTCGAGACGTTCGGCCACGAGCTGGAGCACGTGGGACATGTCGTAGGGGTCCGGCCCGAGGTCGACCGGGTACACCGGGTCCCCGAGCAGCGGCATGCCGAGGCCGTTCATGTGTACCCGCAACTGGTGGGTCTTGCCGGTGTGGGGTGTGAGGACGAACTCGCCGACGTGCCGGGTGGGGTGGTCGGCGGCGCCCGGGGTACCGGGATGTGTCAGGTCGGCGGGCACCTCGGCGGCGGGGAGGACACGGTCCAGACGGACGGTCGTGTGGGAGTTGGGCTCCCCCGGCTCCTCGATCACGGTGCGCTGCCCGTCGATCTTGCGGATGCGGGTACGGACCTCGGCCGACCGGCCGGACTCCAGGCCGAGCGGGAGCGGGTCACCCGGGACCCAGCCGACGGGCAGCCAGGCGAGTGCGCGGTAGGACTTGCGGATCCGCTTCTGCTGGAACAGGACCTGATACTTGCCGCGCGTGTCCGGGTTCCGGGACAGGACGAGGAGGCCACCGGTCACGCGGTCGAGGCGGTGGATCGCGACGAGGTCGTCCTCCCCGCGGGCCACCCGCAGGCGGGTGACGACGCACTCGCGGACGAAGACGCCGTTAGGCGTACTCGCGAGGAAGTGGGGTTTGTCGACGACGAGGAGGTCGGCGTCCTCGTGGACGACCGTGACCTCGGCGGGGATCCGGTCCTCGTACGGGATCGGCTTGTGGAACCAGTAGAACCCGCCCGGTTCGACCGGTTCGTCGAGGGACACGCGGTGCCCGTCGGCGGCGGTGAGTTCCCCGTCGGTGACGAAGTAGTGCAGGGCCGCCTCGGTCTCGGCGAGTGCGGTCACCATCGTCGTCTCGCGGTGGAGGACCTGTGGGAGGACGGTGTCGGTGAGCCAATCGCGGACACTCGCCGGCACCGGCAGGTGCGCGCCCGTGTGGGTCTCGTTACCGCCCGGGGCGCGCAGCTTGGCCGCGGAGATCCCCTCCCGCGGGGGAAGCGGACTCCGCGACCGGCGTCGGTAGGGGTGACTCACCGGTTCGACCCACCGGTTCAGAGACGGACGTCCTCGCCTGCTTCGGCGACGAGCTCCTCGAGGATCTGCTGCTTGCGGATCCGCGTCCAGTGCACGGCGCCGGCCTCGTCGACCGTGTAGGCGTAGACGGCGGTGCGGGGCAACGCGTTGTAGGAGAAGGGCGTCGACCAGTAGTACGCGCCGGTGTCGTGGATGACGGCGATGCCGTCCTTCTCGAACTCGGGCAGTTCGTAGTCGCGGCCGATCATGTCGCCGGTGAAGCAGCAGGGACCGGCGAGGTCCTGCGTCGTCACGGGCGCGTCCGAGGGGGTGCCCTCCGGGGTGTAGGCCGACACCCGCAGCGGCCAGTGGTCGGGCATGAAGACGGTACGGGTGGCGACCTGGGCACCGGCGTGGCCGATGGCGAAGCGCCGCTCCCCCACGTCCTTCGTGTACTCGATCTTCGTGGCGATCGACCCGGCCTTGGCCAGCAGCGACCGGCCGAACTCCGTGATGACGGTGTACTTGCCGCTGAACAGGTCCGGGACCTCGATCTTCAGCAGCGAGGCGTAGTCGTGGTAGCTCGGGGTCACGTCGTCGGAGTCGAAGTTGACGGTGAGGCCACCGCCGATGTCGACCCGGGTGATCTGCTGCCGGCCCACGGCCTGCTCGACGTCCTCGGCCAGTGCGAGGATGCGGCGGATGCCCTCGGCGGCGAGCTCCAGCGGGACGCCCTGCGAGCCGGAGTGGACGTGCAACTGGGTGATCCACGGGCGGGCGGCGATCGCGTCGACGAGTTCCTGTCGGGTGGCGTCGTCGATGATCGCGATCCCGAACTTCGTGGTCGTCGTGGCCGTCGACATCGCGGCGATCGAGCCGGTACCGACGACCGGGTTGACGCGCACACCGATGGCGGAGTCCGTCGGGTTCCCGGCGGCCTCACGGGCGGACACGAGCTCGTCGAGACGGTCCATCTCCTGGTAGTTGTCGATGTTCATCGCGGCCCCCACCTCGAGGGCGTGCTCGATCTCCGGGAGGGTCTTGGCCGGGGAGTCGACGACGATCGTGGCCGGGTCGAATCCGGCGGCCTCGGCCATCGCGAACTCGCCGGGGCTGGCGACCTCGCAGCCCATGCCCAGGTCGGCCAGGTACCGCAGCAGCGGCACGACGGTGACGGCCTTGGCGGCCACCGCGTGGTTGGTGTGGGGGATGGCGTCGAAGGCGTTCTGCAGGGCCTCGACCTGGGCCTTGACGGCGGCGGTGTCGATGAGGCCGACGACCGGCTGCTCGGTACCGATGAGACCGTCCGCGACGAGCGCGCGCACGGCGGCGTCCCGGTGGGCGACGAAAGTAGACATGCCCAAAAGTCTACTTCGCATACCTTTAGGGTCCCATTCCGGGGTCGGCGCGGACCTCGCGCCGACCTCCGACACTCCAGCACCGGAACGACGCCGAGGCGCCGTGCACCTCTCCACGAGAAGTGCACGGCGCCTCGGCGTCGGTACGGGGAGCGGACCGGACCTCACCGAAAGATGCAGGACGGTCCCGACGACTCACTTGTCGTCGTCGTCCTCGTCCTTCTTGTCCACCACGAGGGCCTCGGTCGTGAGGACCAGGGCGGCGATGGACGCGGCGTTGCGCAGGGCCGAACGGGTCACCTTGACCGGGTCGATGATGCCCTTTCCGATGAGGTCACCGTACTCGCCGGTGGCAGCGTTGAAGCCCTCACCGGCAGCGAGCTCGGAGACCTTCGAGGCCACGACGTAACCGTCCTGGCCGGCGTTCTCGGCGATCCAGCGCAGCGGCTCGACCACGGACTTGCGGACGATGGACGCACCGGTGGCGGCATCGCCGGACAGACCCAGGTCGACCTCATCCAGGACCTTGGCGGCCTGCACGAGTGCGGAGCCACCACCTGCGACGATGCCCTCCTCGATGGCGGCACGGGTCGCGGCGACGGCGTCCTCGACGCGGTACTTGCGCTCCTTGAGCTCCGGCTCGGTAGCGGCGCCGACCTTGATGACGGCCACACCGCCGGCCAGCTTGGCCAGGCGCTCCTGCAGCTTCTCGCGGTCCCAGTCGGAATCGGTGTTCTCGACCTCGGCACGGATCTGCGCGACCCGACCGGCGACGGCATCGTCGGTGCCGGCACCATCGATGACCGTCGTCGTGTCCTTGGTGATCGTGACGGTGCGGGCCTGGCCCAGCTCCTCCAGACCGACGGCCTCGAGCTTCATGCCCATGTCGGGCGTGACGACCTGGCCACCGGTGAGGACGGCGAGGTCCTCGAGGATGGCCTTGCGGCGGTCACCGAAGCCGGGGGCCTTGACGGCGGCCACGTTGAGGATGCCGCGGATGCGGTTGACGACGAGCGTCGACAGTGCTTCACCCTCGATGTCCTCGGCCACGATGAGCAGCGGCTTGGAGGCCTGCTGCACCTTCTCGAGCACCGGGAGCAGGTCCTGGACGTTCGAGATCTTGCCCTGGTTGATGAGGATGTAGGGATCCTCCAGGACGGCTTCCTGGCGGTCGGCGTCTGTCACGAAGTACTGCGACAGGTAGCCCTTGTCGAACTGCATGCCCTCGGTGAACTCGAGCTCGACCTGGGTGCCCTGGGACTCGTCGATCGTGATGACGCCGTCCTTGCCGACCTTCTCGAAGGCCTCGGCGATGAGCGTGCCGATCTCCGGGGACTGCGCGGACAGCGCGGCGACGTTGGCGATCTCGTCGGAACCGTCGACGTCGCGGGCGATCTCCAGGAGCTTGCCCTCGACGGCCTCGACGGCCTTCTCGATGCCCACCTTGAGCTGCGCGGGGGCCGCACCGGCGGCCACGTTGCGCAGACCCTCGTGGACGAGTGCCTGGGCGAGGACGGTCGCGGTGGTCGTACCGTCACCGGCCACGTCGTTCGTCTTGGTGGCGACCTCCTTGGCGAGCTGCGCGCCGAGGTTCTCGTAGGGATCGTTCAGTTCTACCTCACGGGCGATGGTCACACCGTCGTTCGTGATGGTGGGGGCGCCCCAGGCCTTGTCGAGAACGACGTTGCGGCCCTTGGGGCCGAGCGTCACCTTGACGGTGTCGGCGAGGACGTTGACGCCGCGCTCCAGGGACTTCCGTGCCTCGTCGTCGAACGAGAGAGTCTTGGCCATGTTCACACTTCCTGTTCTGGTGTGTACGGGATGTACAGGTGGTCAGGAAGAACGGTCAGCCGATGACCGCGAGCACGTCGCGGGCGGAGAGCACCAGGTACTCCTCGCCGGCGTACTTGACCTCGGTGCCGCCGTACTTGGAGTAGATGACCTTGTCACCCTCCTGGACGTCGAGCGGGATGCGGGAGCCGTTGTCGGCGACGCGGCCGGGGCCCACGGCGACGACTTCACCCTCCTGTGGCTTCTCCTTGGCGGAGTCGGGGATGACCAGACCGGAAGCGGTGGTCGTCTCAGCCTCGACCTGCTTGATGACGATGCGATCCTCGAGCGGCTTGATGGAGACCGACATGCGGACACACTCCTTCTAGATGAGTTCCTACCTGGCGGGTCACCGTCGGCGACCCGGATGCCGGGGATGCGCGTACCCTCTCGCGGTCCCGTGGGGCTCCCACGCGCTGGTGAGGCGGTGGGCCACGGTGCCGGTCGACGGGTATGCGGGGAGTCGTTCGTCGTCGCGGGTGCCGAACGACTCGTGTCTGCATCCCTCGAAAGGTTGCTGGCACTCTCGGGGTGAGAGTGCAAATCCCAGCGTAGAAACCCTTTGGCACTCGGTCAACTCGAGTGCCAGCGCACGACCGAAAGTTCACCACGGGATGAATTCGTCGTCACCTCCACCTAAAATCACCGAACAGGCGTTCGATCCCCGCGCCCCCACCCATCCCGTACGAAGGAGTACACCCGGATGTTCGACACACCCGCACGCATCTACGAGCACGCGTTCGCCGTCTACCCCACCCTCACGGCGATTCGCGACGAGTCCGCCCCGTCCGTCGCCCCGGGCGAGGTCGCCGAGTACACCTACCGAGACCTCCACGTGTGGTCGGACGCCGTCATGGACCAGTTCGACGAGCTGGGCCTCGGTGCGGGTGACGTCGTCTCCATGTTCGCGCTCAACCGCGTCGAGTGGCCGGTCGTCGAGACCGCCGTCGCCCGTGCGGGCCTCACCCGGTCACCGGCCAACTACATGTCCGCCCTCGACACCGTCGCCTACCAGCTCGGGTACGCCGGAACGAAGGTCCTCGTCACCGACTACGACCTCGGCTCCGAGCTCCTCCCCCGCCTGGCCGCGGACCCCGCGACGCAGGACGTCACGGTCGTCCAGCTCCAGGACCCGGACGGCCGGACCCTGCCGGGGTCGATTCCGCTCGCCGCTCGCCCGGCCGCCGGCACCGCGCCGCACCGTGCACCGGTCGATCTCGACCCGCAGTCCCTGTCGACCATCAACTTCACCGGGGGCACGACCGGCAAGCCGAAGGCCGTGGCCCACACCTGTGCCTCGGCCGCCGCCGCGATGTACATCCAGATGATCGAGGCGGAGATCGCGACCCGGGAACGCATGCTCGTCATGTCCCCGCTCGCCCACTCCGCCGGCGCCTTCACCTCGGCGGCTCTGGGTCGCGGCGCGAACGTGCGGATCCTCGACGGGTTCGACGCCGAACGCACCGTCGAGCTCCTCCGCACCGACGGCATCACGTGGACCTTCATGGTGCCGACCATGATCTACCGCGTACTCGACACCCTGGAGGCGAGCAGCAATGCGAGCAGAGGGGCCGAGGGTGCGGGCACCTCGGACCTCGACCTGCGCACCATGGTCTACGGGGCCGCACCCATGTCCCCGGCCCGGCTCCAGCAGGGCCTCGACACCTTCGGCAAGGTCTTCATCCAGCTCTACGGGCAGACCGAGGCGCCGCAGTTCATCACCTCGCTCGGCAAGCTCGACCACGACCCGGCCCGCCCCGAGCTCCTCACCAGCTGCGGCAACGCCTCGCTCTTCACCGAGGTCGAGGTCGCCGACGAGGAGGGCAACGTCCTGGCCGTCGGGGAGTTGGGCGAGATCATCACCCGCACCCCCTTCGCACTGCGGGAGTACCTGGGAAACGCCGAGGCGACCGCGGAGAAGTTCTTCGGCGACTGGGTCCGCACCGGTGACATGGGCGTCAAGGACGCCGACGGGTTCGTCTACCTCAAGGACCGCCGCAACGACATGATCATCTCCGGCGGCTTCAACGTGTACTCCCGCGAGGTCGAGGACGCCGTGGCCATGCACCCGAACGTCTCACAGTCCGCCGTCATCGGGATCCCGCACGAGGACTGGGGCGAGGCGGTCCACGCCTATGTCGTCACCCGCGACGGCACCCCGGAGGATCCCGCCGGCAGCCTGGCCGAGCAGGAACTCTGCGAATTCACCCGCGGCAAGGTCGCGAACTACGCGCGCCCCAAGACCGTCACCTTCGTGAGCGACCTGCCGCAGACCCCCTTCGGCAAGATCGACAAGAAGAAGCTCCGCGCACCCCACTGGCAGGGCGCCTCACGCTCCATCGGCTGACGCCAGTGGACAGCGGTCGGAGACGGGTGTCCCGCCAAGGCGGAGGAGCGACGACGTACGTGGGTTTGGTACTTCGAGCGACGAGAACGCAGGCGGGGCGCCCGTATCCGGCCGCTGTCAGGCGCAGGCCCATTGGGACCAGCCGGCACGTGCCTGGAGGGTCTTGGCGCGGTCGAACTGTTCCTGCGGGGAGGCGTCGATCGGGTTGCCGGTGCCACCGACGGACCGCCAGGTCGCGAGCTTGAACTGGAACAGCCCGAAGTGGGCGTTGTTCTGTTGATTGACCGCGCGCGGGTTGAAGGTCGATTCGCACTGGGCGATCTGGTACCACTTCGAGCCCGGCCCACCGAGCATCGCCTTGATCTCCTCGGTGGTCATGTCCATGGGGTCGTTGGTCCCCTCGAGGACCACCTGCTCCTCGGCCTCGGCGAGGACGGTCGAGTCGAGTTCCTCCTTCTCGACCTCCTCACCGTCGACGGTGGTGATCGAGTAGGTGACCTCGCGCTTGCCGTCCTTGCCCTCGACCTTCACCTCGGACTCGCCGATGTCCAGGTCGTCGGTCTCCTCGGTCTTCACGGGGCGCTCGATCGTCTCCTCGACGGTCTTCTCCTCGACGGAGACCCGGGAGACCGTGAGGTTCTGCCCGTCGACGACCGGGGTGGTGAGCGGGGAGGAGACGATGTCGTCGGCGTCGAGGGAGAGGCCGAGTGCCGTCAGGGCGTCCTCGACGGTGGCCACGGGTTCCTCGACGCGGTGGGACTCCCCGTCCGCGGTGATCGTGAGCGTCTTGTGCGTGACGACCTCGATCGCCGACACACCGGTCGGCCCGTCGCCCTCGGCCACCACGTCGAGCGCCGGGGAGGCGAGGGTGGAGTCGAGACCGGCGGAGTCGAGGTCCGTGGAGACGGTCGCCCCCTCGGTGTCGACGCCCAGGTCCGCGAGCGCCTCACCGACGGTCGTGGCGGTGGTCGTCTCGGTGGTCGTCGTGCCGTCGACGGTGAGCTCGATGTCCTTCGCCGTGTTCACGACGATGTCCATGCCGCGGTCGACGGCGGTGCCGCGACCCGGCAGCACGTCGTCGCGGTGGGTGACCTCGTAGTCCTGTGCGGCCAGCACGTCGGCCACGTCGTTGCCGAAGGTACGCACCTGCTGGGCCTGTCCGTCGACGGTCATCGTCACCGGTTTGTTGAGCGCCACGAAGGCGCTGGTGCCGGCGACGAGGCCGCCGATGACGAGCGTCTGCCCGACGATCTGGATCGCGCGTTTCCCCAGGATCATGTCCACCCGCCCCGACTCAGCGCAGGCCGAGCTGGCTGGAGCAGGACGGCCAGGCACCCCAACCCTGCACTGCGAGGACCTTCTCGGCGATCGCGATCTGCTGGGCGCGGGTGGCCTGGTGGGCGTAGGAGGCGTACTGCCCGCCACCGAAGGCCGTCCAGGTCCGCGCGCTGAACTGCAGACCGCCGTAGTAGCCGTTGCCGGTGTTGATCGACCAGTTCCCGCCGGACTCGCACTGCGCGAGGGCGTCCCACGTGCTGCCGTTGCTCACGGCCGGTTCGTCACCGGAGTTCGACCCGGAGGAGTCGGAGGAGTCGGAGGAGTCGGAGGAGTCGGAGGAGTCGGAGGAGCTCGTGTCCGGCTCGGGTGCGGGGCGTTCCTTGGTGCCCTTCGCCACGACCTCCGTGACGGGTTCCGCGACCGTCTTCTCGCCGGTCTTCTCCTTGGAGACCTCCTCGCCGTCGACGGTGGTCACGTCGTAGGTGACCTCCTTCGTCCCGTCCTCGCCCGCGGTCCGGACCTCCGACTCGTCCTCGTAGAGGTCGTCGTCCTCCTCGGTACGGGTCTCGTGCGCGATCGTCTCCTCCTCCGTGACGGTGGAGTGCTGCACGTTCGTCACGTTCAGTGCCATGCCGTCGGTCACTGGACCGGCGAGCGGCATCGAGACGGTGTCGCCCTCGCCCAGTTCGATGCCCGCGGCGGCGAGCACCTCGGCGACGGTGGAGACGGCCTCGTCGCGGACCTTGACGGTGTCACCGCCGACGTTGACGTTCACGGCCTTGGGCGTGACGACCTCGATCGCCTCGACCCCGGTGTCCGTCGCCGGGGAGGCGAGCACCTGGTCGGCGTCCTCGGAGATCTCCGCGGCCGCGGCGTCGACGCCCAGGTCCTCGAGCGCCTGGCCGACGGTGTGCGCGGTCGTCCACTCCTCGGTGGTCATCCCGTCGACGGTGAGGTCGATCGACTTGGCGGTGTTCACGACGATGTCCATGTCCCGCTCGACCTCGGCACCACGGCCCGGGAGCACTTCGTCCCGCTCTTCCAGCCCGATGTCCTGCGAGGCCAGCACGTCCTCGACGGAGTCACCGAAGGTACGCACCTGCGAGGACTGGCCGTCGACGGTCACGGTCACGGACTTGTTCTGGGTGACGAAGACGCCGGTCCCGGCGACGAGGGTGCCGATGACGACCGCCTGGGAGGCGATCATGGCCTTGCGGTTGCGGAGGATCTTCATGGGTGGTTTCGCTGCTTCCGTCGATGTGGGAGCGGGCACGGGTGTGCCGCGGGCGGACCGGGGTGGAGGTCCGGGATGTTGTCAGGGGTCCGGGAGGCCCGGGGTGCGGAGCGCCTCAGGCGCAGGCCCACTGGCTCCAGCCGTAGCGGGACTGGAGTTCCTTGGCCCGCTCGAACTGTTCGCGCGGCGAGGCGTCGATCGGATTGCCGGTGCCGCCCACGCCGCGCCAGGTCGCGAGCTTGAACTGGAACAGGCCGAAGTGGGCGAAGTTCTGCTGGTTGACCGCGCGCGGGTTGAACGTCGACTCGCACTCGGCGATCTGGTACCACTTGGAGCCCGGGCCGCCGAGCATGGCCTTGATCTCCTCGGTGGTCATGTTCATGTCGTAGCCGTGCTCGTCGGCACCGTCCGAGGTCCCGGACGAGCCGGAATCACCCTCGTCCGAGGAACCGGTGCTCTCGGTCGACCCGCTGTCGGACCCCGAGTCCTCGACGACCGGCTCCGGTTCGGGGGCCGGGCGTTCCTTGGTGCCGACGAGGACCACCTCGTCGACGGGTTCGGTGACGACCTGTTCGGAGACCTTCTCGCGGGAGACCTCCTCACCGCCCACCGTGCGGATCTCGTAGGTGATCTCCTTGGTGCCGTCCTCGCCCTCGGTGTCGACCTCGGACTCACCGACGTAGAGGTCGTCGGTCTCCTTCTCGGTCGAGTCGTGGGCGATCGACTCCTCCTCGGTGACGGTGGAGTCCTCGACGGTCGTCACCTCGACGGTCATGCCGGCGGTCACCGGGGAGGCCAGGGGGACGTTGAGGACGTCGTCCGTGTCGACGGGCACCTCGGCCGCGGCCAGGACCTCCTCCACGGAGGAGACGGCGACGTCCTTGACCCGCGTCGATTCGCCGTCGACGTTCACGTAGACGGACTTGGGACTCACGACCTCGACCTTCTCGACACCATCTGTGACGGTGTCCGAGGCCAGCTGCGCCTCGAGATCCGTGGAGACCTCCGCCCCCTCGGTGTCGACACCGAGGTCGGACAGTGCGTCGCCGACCGTCTGAGCGGTCGTCCACTCGTCGGTGGTGACGCCGTCGACGGTCATCTCCATCGATTTCGCGGTGTTCACGACGATCTGCATGTCGCGCTCGACGGTGCTGTCGCGGCCCGGGGCCACGGCGTCGCGTGCGTCGAGGGTGATGTCCTGGGCGGCCAGGACGTCCTCGACCTCTCCCCCGAAGGTCCGGACCGTCTCCGACTGCCCGTCGACGGTCACGGTGACCTGCTTGTTCATGGCGACGAAACCGACGGTGCCCGCGACGAGCGCGGAGATGACGACGGCCTGTCCGGCCAGCATGAGGGGTCGCCGACGGGACCGGCGGGTGGACTTCCCGCCGTCCTCGGTGGCCTGTGCGGTCTCGCGCTGCGCGCTCAGGGCCTGCGACTCCACGACGGAGTCCCCGGTGGCGCCGGGGTCCGGGGTGCTGCTGGATGCTTTCACGACATGGTTCCCATCGGTGACGTACGACGGCAGTCGGTGGGGGAAGGCCTGCCGGGTGCGGTTGCTACGGGTGCGACAGGGTGCACTGCTCCCGTCGACCACACCAGCGTAACCGAACCGTTACCAACCCGGCAATTCTGTTACCTGAATGATCGATCACAGTGCCCAGGAGCCGAAGGCGCGTTCAGCGTTGGCACTCGCCTGCTGCGCGATCGTGACCTCGTCGACACCTCGGACGCGGGCCAGCTCCCGCACGACGAGGGGCACCAGGTAGGACCCGCCGGGCTTCCCGCGGTGCGGCACCGGGGTGAGGAACGGGGCGTCGGTCTCCGTGAGCAACAGGTGATCGGGGACCACCGAGGCCGCGTGCCGCAGTTCCGCCGCGTTCTTGAACGTCACGTTCCCGGCGAAGGACATGTGGTAGCCGCGCTCGGCACAGATCCGCGCCATCTCCACGTCACCGGAGAAGCAGTGGAAGACGGTCCGCTCGGGCGCCCCGTCCTCCTGCAGGATCCGCAGGACGTCGGCGTGCGCCTCGCGGTCGTGGATCTGGAGGGCCAGACCGGTGCGCTTGGCGATGTCGATGTGCGCGCGGAACGACTCGATCTGGGCCGCCGTCCCCTCCTCGCCGGTCCGGAAGAAGTCGAGGCCGGTCTCGCCGACCACCCGCATGCGGGAGCCTGCGCACAGCTGCTCGATCTCGTGGAGGGACTCCTCGAGGAGACCGGCAGCGGCCAGGCGGGGCGCCTCGTTCGGGTGGATCGCCACGCCGCCGAGCATCCAGTCGTGCCCGGCGGCCGCCTCGGCCTCGACGGTCGCGGCGGTCCAGCGGGCCGCACCCATCTCACAGCCGATCTGCACGATCCGGGTGATGCCGGCGGCGAGCGCGCGCTCCCGGAACCAGTCGAGACCCGGGAACTCCTCCCCGTCGGTCGGGTCGACCTCCGGGGCGGGCTCGCCGGCCTTGAGAGGACCGCGCGCCCCGGTCCCGATGTCGAGGTGGGTGTGCGTGTCGACGCCCGGGACCGCGAGGGCCTCCGGGACGTCGGGGTACGACCCGGCGGCCCGGGATGCCATCAGGCGTCCTCCTTCTCCACGTACTTGGGGAACACCGGCACGGGCCCCGGCAGCGGGGTGCCCGCCACGAGCGGGGTGTCGATCGTCGCGAAGGCGCGGGACGCCTCGTCGGCGGGGACGCCGAGGAGGTCGAGGACCCGGCCTGCGGCCGTCGGCATCACGGGGCGGGCGAGCAGGGAGACGATGCGGACGACCTCGAGCGTCGTCCACAGGACGGTCTCCATCCGTGCGGTGTCGGTCTTCCGCAGCTTCCAGGGTTCCTGGGCACTGAAGTAGCGGTTGGCGCTCGAGAGCACCTTCCACGCGGCCTCGACGTAGAGGTGGATGTTCTGGGCGTCGACGTGGCGGCGGGCCTGCGGGAGGATCGCCCGGGCCTCGGACAGGAGCGCCTCGTCGTCGGCGGTGAGCTCGCCCGGGGTCGGCACCGCGCCGGCGCAGTTCTTGGCCACCATCGACAGGGATCGCTGCGCGAGGTTGCCGTACTCGTTGGCGAGGTCACCGTTCATACGGGAGACGAACGCCTCGTGGCTGTAGGAGCCGTCCTGGCCGTAGCTGATCTCGCGGAGGAAGAAGAACCGGACGGTGTCGAGGCCGTATTCGGCGATGAGGTCGTGCGGGTCGACGACGTTGCCCAGTGACTTGGACATCTTCTCGCCCTTGTTGAACAGGAAGCCGTGGGCGTGGACCCGGCGGGGCAGCTCGACGCCGGCGCTCATGAGGAAGGCCGGCCAGTAGACGGCGTGGAACCGGGCGATGTCCTTGCCGATGATGTGGACGTCGGCCGGCCACCATTTGGCCAGGGCGTCGGCGTCGGAGGGGAAGCCGGCACCGGTGAGGTAGTTGGCGAGCGCGTCGACCCACACGTACATGACGTGCTTCTCGTCGCCCGGCACCGGCACACCCCAGTCGAAGGTGGTGCGAGAGACGGAGAGGTCCTTGAGACCGGAGGCGACGAAGGCCGCGACCTCGTTGCGGCGCGTGTCCGGACCGACGAACTCCGGGTGCTCCTCGTAGAGGGCCAGGAGCTTGTCCTGGTAGGCGGAGAGGCGGAAGAAGTAGGACTCCTCCTCCGTCCACTCGACCTCGGTGCCGGTCCCGGTGGCCACGCGCACGCCGTCCTCGCCCACGTGGGTCTCGTCGTCGGTGTAGTACGCCTCGTCACGGACGGAGTACCAGCCGGAGTAGGAGTCGAGGTAGATGTCCCCGTTCGCCTCCATCCGCTTCCACAGCTCCTGGGCACAGGTGTGGTGGTCGGCGTCGGTCGTGCGGATGAACCGGTCGTAGCTGGAACCCAGGGCGTCGTGCAGGTCCTGGAACACCGCGGCGTTGCGATCGGCGAGCTCCCGGGCGGTCACGCCCTCCTTCTGCGCCGTCTGCTGCATCTTCAGACCGTGCTCGTCGGTACCGGTGAGGTAGAAGACCTCCTGGCCGTCCATCCGCTTGAAGCGGGCCAGGGTGTCGGTGGCGATGTACTCGTACGCGTGCCCGATGTGGGGGCGACCGTTCGGGTACGCGATCGCGGTCGTGATGAAGAAGCTCATGATGCCCGATTCTATCCGCCACCCGAGGCCGTCCCACCCGCGCGATCCATGCCTCACCTCCGTCACCACCCGCGGACCTGGAACGACCCGTCACGGACAACCGGAGGGCCGTATTCGCCCCAGGATGCGGAGTCGGACCCCGTATATTGCTCCGGTGGGGACGGGAGACCCTGCCGGAAAGTTCATACAGGCAAGTTCCCCCGGGACCCACTCGTCCACCCGGAGTGGCCCCACCTGCACGCCCCACCCGCACACTGCACACCGCCCAGCGACTCGTCGAGACCCGGAACGGACCGCCTCCCCATGACCGCCGCCGACATCCCCGGCACCGCCTTCGCCGTCACCCCCGGCACTTCCGTCCCTCCCACCTGGGACCGCCTGGAGCGCACCGAGTTGTCCACCCGCATCCTCGTGCCCGTCGGCCCCGCCGGCAGTGGCCGCCGTGCCCTCGCGCGGACCTGGCTCTCGGCCGCCACCGTCCCCGAGGAACCGCCCCTATATCCTTCACGACCCTCGAAATGTCGTGACATATCGGGGGCCGCCGACGATATCGGGGCGGAACACACTCCCGACCCCACCACCGTCGACACCCTCCTTCTCACCCGCTTCCTCGACAGGGCGGACCACCTCCTCGCCTCCCCCACCCCGGCGGGCGAACCGACCGAACCCACACCATCCGGAACCCACGCCCCGCCCCTCCGGCTCCTCGTCGACGCCTCGAACGTCACGGACCGCGCGCGTCTGCCGGACGGGCTGGAACTCGCCGAGCGGATCACCGCCGCACACCCCACGGCACGTGTCGCCTTCATCGCCTCCCACGTCCTCGAGTTCTCCGCGCTCCACACCCGGACGAGTGCGACGATCCTCACCCCGGAGGACCTGCTGCTCACCCCGGAGGAGATCCGCACCCACATCGCCCGGACGCGTGGGCCCCGGGTCCTCGCCGACACCGATGTCGCGGCCCTGTGGCGGGCCACCGGCGGATGGCTGCACGCGGTCGACCGACTGGCGGGCACCTCGGGCGCGGTCCTCGACACGGCGGTGCGCGACCTGCAGCGGACGGCCGACTCCGCCTGGACACCCTGGGTGCTCGCACAGGCCGACCACGAGGACTTCCTCACCTTCGGGTTCCTGCCCGTCGTCGACTACCCGACGCTGCGGGCCTTCCTCGCCCCTGAGACGATCCTGCCCAGCCTCCAACGCCTGCACCGGGTGGGTGTCGTCCGCAGCGACCGGATCGCCCCGGCGGACCCCTGGGAGACACCCACCATCCCGGAGCCCCCGTTCGTCCCGGCCCTCGTCGGCCGCGCGATCACCGGGATGGTCGAACGGGAGGACCCCGCCCGCGCCCGGGAGAACTACCGCCGGGCGGGCGTCGCCCTCGACACGGCCGGGCACTTCCGGTATGGCCTGGAGTCGCTGGCCCGGATGAACGCCTGGGAGGACGTCTCACCGCTCGAACTCGGTGCCTGGGTCCGTCCCCTCACCGAGGGCGTGCCCGTCACCGAGGTCTTCCGCCGCACACTGCCGCACTGGCTCACCACGCGTTCGCCCGAGGTCCGCATCGCCTCGACGCTCGCCTCCTTCCTCACGGCCGAGGGCCTGCGCCACCCCTGGCACGTCCTCCCCGACGCCGAGGCGCCCGGCACCTCCGCCGCCGAGGCGCCCGACTCCACCGCCGGCAGGGCCCCTTCCCTGCCCCACTCCCCCGGCACCCCCACCGCCGACGACCTGGACCCCGTCGCCGACCCGAAGGAGATCGTCTCCACCGCACTGGCCGCCCAGGCCGCCTACGACCGGTACCGCCGGGAGGGGCGCCAGTGGTTCGTCGTCGCGCTCGTGCTCCTCATGACCGAGCGCACCCGCGGCCACCACGAGCGGTCCCGCGACATCGCCCTCGACCTCGTCGCCGCCGACCCCGAGGTGCCCCGCGACTCCCCCGACTCCTTCCTCCTCGCCTTCGCCCTCGTCCAGGCCGGCCTCACCTTCCAGCTCATGGGCGACACCGAACTGGCCCGCCGCTGCTACGCGGCCACGTTCAGCCGCGCCACCGCACTCGGTTCCGACTACCTACTCGCGCGGTCCGCGGGTCTGCTCGCGCTGTGGCACGGCGAACGCGGCCACCGGGACACCTGCGCCGGGTGGCTACGCCGCCACGACGCCCACGTCGAGGCCGTGGGGTGGAACCGCGAGACGGTCCGTCGGCCCGCGATCCTCGCCCGGATCCAGGCGGCCGTCGAGGACCTCGACCACGTCCGGGCACAGGAGCTGCTCACCGGCCTGCCGGCCGAGCCCGATCTCGACGACCTGTGGCCCTTCCACGCCGCCTGCCTGCTGCGCACCGGCGTCGGCATCGGCTACCCGACGAGCGCGGTGTTCCTACTCGACCGCCTCGAACGCGAACGGTCCCTCACCGACGCCCTGCCCTGGGCCCGCGCGGTCCTCACCGACGCCCGTGCGGAGGCCGCACTCTCGCAGTACCGCTCGCAGCACGCGGCGGCGGTGCTCGACCGGTTCCCCGCCGAGAGGTCCGGCCACGCGCTCGTCTACCGCTCCTGGGCACTCGCCCTCGACGGTCGCCTCCACGCCGCCCTGGAGGCGGCCGACCGGGCCCTGGCCGACACCCACCTCGACGAGCGCTTCCGCGCCCGCGCCTTCGCGATCCGGGAGACCCTCACCCTGGTCCTCTCCGCGGACTCCGACGACGCCGAGGCGCCCTCCCCTCCCGACACCGTCGACCTCGCGGCCGCCGAGAGGGCCGGAGCCGAACTCGCGGCGCTCCGCCCCCGTCTCCATGCCTTCTTCACCCTGTGGCAGGTCCCCGGTGCCCGGGCCGCAGTCGCCCGAGGTGCCGGGCTCACCGCCGAGGAGGTCTCCCGCCTCGACGCCTGCGAATTCACCCCGCTCGACGTCGACCGCACGCGCCCGGTGCTGAGCGCCCGGGAGACGGCCATGCTCCGGGCGCTCGCCCAGGGGAAGTCCCGGTCGCGGATCGCCGCCGACGAGGTCATCAGCCTCAACACCGTGAAGACACAGATGCGATCGGCCTACCGCAAGCTCGGGGCGGCGAACAAGGACGAGGCCCTGGCCGCCGCGATGCGCTGGGGTTATCTCTGATCCACGGGGCGGCGGTCCGAGCCCGCGCCCGTCACCCCGCCGTGTGGCACGGGCTCACCCCTCGGCGTGGAGGAACGCCTCGTAGACCTCGCGGGTCTTCAGACCGTGCCGGGCGGCGACCTCCTTGGCAGCGGTCTTGGCCCGCAGCCCGCCCTCGACCAGACGGCGGACCTCGTCCAGATGGTCGTCCGGAGTGCTCGCCCGCCCCGAGTGCCCGGCGACGACGAGGGTGAGTTCACCCCGCAGACCGGCGGCGGCCGCCTCGGCGAGTTCGGTCGTCGTCCCGCGCAGCACCTCCTCGTAGGTCTTCGTGAGTTCTCGGCTGATCGTCATCGGCCGGCCGGGACCGAAGGCGGCGATCAGGTCGTCCATCGCGTCGACGATCCGGTGTGGGCTCTCGAAGAAGACCATCGTGCGGGTCTCCTGGGCCAGCTCGGCCAGGAACCGGGCACGTTCCCCGGCCTTACGCGGCAGGAATCCCTCGAAGGTGAAGCGGTCGCTCGGCAGTCCGGAGAGCGCGAGCGCGGTGAACACGGCCGAGGGCCCGGGGGCCGCGGTCACCGGCAGGCCCGCCTCGGTGACGGCACGGACGACCCGGTAGCCGGGATCGGAGACGGCCGGCATCCCGGCATCGGTGAGGAGGACGACGCGGGACCCCGACCGGATCGCGGCGACGATCTCCTCGGCGCGGGCCTGTTCGTTGTGGTCGAAGACGCTGAGCACCCGCGCGGTGTGCGGCAGACCCAGCCGGTCGGCGAGTCCCAGGAATCGGCGGGTGTCCTCGGCGGCGACGAGGTCGGCACCGGCGATCTCCGCCCGCATGCGCGGGGAAGCGTCGGCGAGGTTGCCGATGGGGGTGCCGACGAGCACGAGCCCGGGTCCGGTCCCCACCCCCGAGGCGCCCGCCGCGGTGTCGACGGTGTCCTGCAGGGGCGTGGTTCCGGGTGCGTCGGCAGTCATCCCACCAGGATACGGCGCAGGCCCCGGCTCCCGAATGCAGCCCGGATGTCGTCTGCCGTACAGATGCCCGGCATCCTCACGGGGATACCGGGCATCTGTACGGCAGACGACGCGGAGGTTGCGGGTCCGGCGCGGCCCACGGAGACCGGGACCGGGACCGGTCAGTACGAGTTCATGTCGACGATCACCATGATGATCGCGAAGATCCAGAAGAGGATCCAGGCGGTGGAGACGTAGCCGGTGATGAGACCGGCGATCGCGAACCCCTTGCCCTGCTGTCCCTGGCGGGCGATCTGCCGCATGCCGATGTGCCCGAGGATCACCGCGGCGAGGCCGAAGAGCACGCCGTACATGAACATGATGCAGCCGAGGATCCCGAGGCTCATGGAGACGATCCCGAGCACGTTGGTGGGCGGCTTCTGCTGGTAGACGACGACCGGCACGTTCGGCGGCGCCTGGTAGTAGCCGGCCGCCACCGGTGCGGGTCCTGCCTGCGGCGGCGGCCCGACGGGCGCGGGGCCACCGGCGCCCTGTCCGCCGGACCGCGGACCCGGGTATCCCTCGGGCGGGGACATGACCGGCGGGGTCGTCTCCCCGACCGTCACACCCGGGACGTCCGGCGAATAGGGGTCGGCGTCGGTCACCGAATGGTCGTAGTGGCCGGAGTACGGACCGGAACCGTACCGTCCCGGCCCGTAGGTCCGCGGGCCGGAGGCGGGATCGCGTGGGGTGCTCATCGGGCCGGACGCCTCAGTAGGTGGAGGCGGCGAAGACGACGAACACCATGAGCAGGATGTAGGCGATCCAGAACAGGACCCACCCGATCGTCGAGATGTACCCGCAGATCAGACCGGCCTTCGCCATGCCGGCGCCCTCCTCACCGGACTCCCGGATCTGCTTGAGGGCGATGTGCCCGCAGATGATGCCGACCAGACCGGTCACCATCATCGGGAACCCGGAGATACCACCGATGAGGGCGATGATCGCGAGCGTGTTCGTGCCACGCGGCTGGACGACGGTGTAGGTGCCGCCCTGCGCGCCGACGGGCTGCGCGCCGTAGGTCTGCGCGGCCGAACCGTAGGGGTCCTGCTGACCGGACCCGTACTGCGGGGTCGAACCGTACTGGCCGGAACCGTACTGTCCACCCCCGTACTGGCCCGAGCCGTACTGCTGACCGGATCCGTACTGTCCCTGGTCTCCGTAGGACATGGCGTGCCCCCTCCTCATGGGTGTGTTGACGCCTCCAGGGTAGTGGTCACCGACCCGGGCCCTCTCATCGATCAGGTCACAGTCCTGTTGCACGCCCCGTCCCTCTTCAGGTCCCCCGGTGCAGACCCACCGTGGGCACCACACCCGTCGTCCCCACGTGGCAGACTGCCACCCGTGACGTCCACCGCCCCACCGACTGCCGCACCGCGCTCGTCCCGCGCCCCGGTCCGCCGCCGAGGCGCCCTCCACTTTCTCCTCGACCCGCGCCTCCTCGTGTGGGTCCTCCCGGCGCTCGTCGCCGTGATCGGTGGCGTGCTGCGGTTCGTGCGCCTCGGGTTCCCCGGCACCCTCGTCTTCGACGAGACCTACTACGTCAAGGACGGCTGGACGCTCACGCAGAACGGGTACGAGAGCGAGTGGCCGGAGGAACCGAACCCCGAGTTCGAGGCCGGCCACACCGACATCTTCCTGTCCGACCCCAGTTACGTCGTCCACCCGCCGCTCGGCAAGTGGCTGATCGGGTGGGGCATGCACCTGTTCGGCGCCGACGACTCCTTCGGCTGGCGCTTCTCCGCCGCCCTGTTCGGCACCCTCTCGATCTTCCTCCTCGGGTACTTCGCCGCCCGGCTGCTGCGCTCGGTGTGGTGGGGCACAGCGGCGGCCGCGCTCCTCGCGCTCGACGGGGTGCATCTCACGCACTCCCGGATCGGCCTGCTCGACCTGTTCCTCATGTTCTTCGTGCTCCTGGCCTTCGGGTTCCTGGTCCTCGACCGGGAGTGGGCACGCAGGAGGATGGACCGACTGCTCGCCCGCGCCTCGACGGCGGCCCTGGAGACGGCACGGGAGACGACCCGACGGGCCCGGTACGGCGCTCTGGGACCCACCCTCCTGTGGCGGCCCTACCGCCTGGCGGCCGGGATCTCGCTCGGCTGCGCCATGGGCGTCAAGTGGTCCGGGCTCTACGCGCTCGCCGTCTTCGGCATCATGACGGTCCTGTGGGACGTGGCCCTCCGACGCCGGGCGGGCGCCCGGAACCCGTGGCTCGCCGCACTGTTGAAGGACTCGGTGCCCGCCTTCCTCACGATGGTCCCGGTGGCGTTCGTCACCTATGTCGTCTCCTGGTCCGGCTGGATCGCGACCTCCGGCGGCTGGGACCGGCAGTGGGCGGCGAGCAACCACGGCTGGTGGGACTGGTTGCCCGACTGGCTGCCGTCCCTGGCCCACTACCACTACACCGCGTACACGTTCCACGTCGGGCTCGCCTCGGAACACCCCTACATGTCGAACCCCTGGGGCTGGATCCTCCAGTGGCGGCCCACATCCTTCCACTACCGCTCCCCCGAGGGCAATGACCCGCGCTGCGGCGTGTACGGCGTCGACAAGTGCTCCGAGGCGATCCTGTCCGTCGGCAACCCCGCGATCTGGGGCCCGGCCGCGGTGGCGGTCCTCGTCCTGGTCCTCGCCTGGGCGCTGCGCCGCGACTGGCGGGCCGGGGCGGTCCTCGGCGGCCTGCTGGCCACCTGGGGCCCGTGGTTCGCCTACCAGGACCGCACGATCTTCACCTTCTACACGATCGTCATGGTCCCCTTCGTCTGCCTCGCCGTGGCCTACTGCCTGCAGGTGGTCTGGGGGTCCGGTCCCCGCTCCCGAGGCGCCCTTCCCTCCGGACGACCCCTCTCCTCCCCCTTCGGGGACCTCCTGTTCTGGCGCCGGGTGGCCGTCGGGGTGTACCTGGCCGCCGTCGTCGGGCTCGCCGCCTTCTACTACCCGGTCTGGACCGCCGAGGTGATCCCCTACGAGGCCTGGCGGCTACGCATCCTCAACCCCACCTGGATTTAGCGCCCGCATCCGACAATCCACCCTGTGTTCACCACAGTTCACCCAGGTCACACCGAACATGACGGGTTCTGCCAGAACCCTGGTGTACCGTGGGAATCCTTGTGACTCGATCAACGAATACCAGCGCCGCCGGCACCGTGGCCATCATCCCGGCCCGCGGCGGATCCAAGGGCATCCCGCTGAAGAACCTGCAGAAGGTGGCGGGGAAGACACTCCTCGCCCGCGCGGTGGAGGCTTCCCTCGCCGCCCGCGGTGTCGACCTCGTCGTCGTCTCGACGGACCACGAGGGCATCGCGGCGGAGGCCGAACGTGCCGGAGCCACCGTCGTGTGGCGTCCGGACGCGATCTCCGGTGACCTCGCCTCCTCGGAGGCCGCTCTGCTCTACACCCTCGACCGCCTGGCGGCCGAGGGGAAGGTCTTCGAGCGCACGGCCTTCGTGCAGTGCACCAGCCCCTTCATCGACCCGGCCAACATCGACCACGCCATCGACCGGGTGTCCTCCGGCGCGGCCGACGTCGTGTTCTCCGCCGTCGAGGACCACAGCTTCCTGTGGACCCTCGACGACGCCGACGGGTCCGCCGTGGCCGTCGGACACGACGCCTCCTTCCGCCCCCGTCGGCAGGACCGCAAGATCCACTACAACGAGACCGGCGCGTTCTACATCATGCGCACCGACGGTTTCCGCGAGACGGAGCACCGGTTCTTCGGCCGTATCGAGATCGAGGAGGTCCCCGCCGAGCACGCGCAGGAGATCGACTCGATGTCCGACCTCACGCTCGTGCGTGCGCTCGCGCAGAACGCGGAGGACGCGACCGTCCTCGACGTCGATGCCCTGGTCACCGACTTCGACGGTGTCCACACCGACGACGCCGCCTACGTCGACCAGACCGGCGAGGAGACCGTGCGCGTCAGCCGCGGCGACGGCATGGGGGTGTCCCGCCTCGTGAAGGCCGGGTTCCCGTTCCTCATCCTGTCCAAGGAGCGCAACCCCGTCGTCACCCGCCGGGCCGAGAAGCTGGGGGTCGACGTCCTGCAGGGCATCGACGACAAGGCCGAGGCCCTCGACACCTGGATGACCGAGAAGGGTCTCGACCCCGCACGGGTCGCCTATGTCGGCAACGACATCAACGATCTCGCGGCCTTCAGCGTCGTCGGCTGGCCCATCGCCGTCGAGGACGCGCACCCCTCGGTGATCACTGCAGCGCGCCTGGTATTGTCCAGGCGCGGAGGACAGGGAGCCGTCCGCGAGGCGTGCGATCTGATCCGCGTGCCCTCACCCACGAACTGAACCACCGACTCCGGTGTGCCCGGTAGTTCCGGACACCGCACCCTGAACTCCATTGCGTGAGAACGCAACGACTACAGAAAGAAGGTCTCATGACTGTGAACGAGATCAAGCCGGTCGCCTTCGGCGACATCCTCGTCGGACCCGGCCAGCCCGTCTACGTCATCGGTGAGATCGGCATCAACCACAACGGTGACGTCACCATCGCCAAGCAGCTCATGGACGTCGCCGCGAAGGCCGGTGCGCAGGCGGTCAAGTTCCAGAAGCGCAACCCGGACGTCGCAGTGCCGGAGGACCAGAAGTCCAAGCCCCGCGACACCCCCTGGGGCGAGATGACCTACCTCGAGTACAAGTGGCGCGTGGAGTTCGAGGACGCCGAGTACTCGGAGATCGACGCTTACGCGAAGGAACTGGGCCTGCAGTGGTTCGCCTCGCCGTGGGACGTCGACTCGGTGAACTTCATGGAGAAGTTCGACGCCGTCGTCTACAAGATCGCTTCCGCCTCTGTCACCGACATCGAGCTCCTCAAGGCCGTCGCCGCCACCGGCAAGCCCGTCATCCTCTCGACCGGCATGTCGACGCTCGAGCAGATCGATGCCGCGGTCGAGGCCCTGGGCACCGACAACCTCACGCTCATGCACGCCACCTCGACCTACCCGCTGCCGCCGGAGGAGGTCAACCTCCTGGCCATCCCCGCCCTGCGCGAGCGCTACGGCGTGCCGGTCGGCTACTCCGGCCACGAGCTCGGCACCTCCATCTCCATCGCCGCCGTGGCCCTCGGCGCCAACACCCTTGAGCGCCACATCACGATGGACTCGACCATGTGGGGTTCGGACCAGTCCGCCTCCATGGAGCCCGACGAGTTCACCGAGCTCGTGGAGCAGGTGCGCGTCGTGGAGACCGCCCTGGGCGACGGCAAGAAGCGCGTCATGCCCGGCGAGGAGCCCAAGATCGCCTCCCTGCGCGTGGTCAAGTGACACCCGGCTGAACACGCCGCACGAGAACGGCCCGTCCCCGTATCCCGGGGGCGGGCCGTTCTCGTGCGGTCCGGCGGTATCCTGCCCCTCATGCGTCCCCGTTCCCGCACAGCCCGCGCCGCCGACCGGCGTGGGTTCCTCACCGGGGTCGCACTGGCCGGACTCACGGCACTCGCCGCCTGTACCGCTCCCACCGACGGCGCGGACCCGGCACCCACCGGCACGCCCCGGATCGGGGACCAGGGCACCTCGGGAACGGGGAGCCCGCGGGGATGGACCGCCGAGGCGCCGGGCACCCTGGAACCCACCGCGCCCTACGAGTCCTGGCCGGTCGTGTCCCGGGCCGACGACGGGGCCCTCGTGCTCGCGTACTCCCGCGGTGAGATGCACGGCCGCAGTGCCGAGCGGGAGGTCGTGTTCGCCCGCTCGGCGGACGCCGGGCGGACCTGGGAGCCCGTGCACCGGGTGGCGGGCACGGGCGAGGACGTGTCCGTGTACGCCCTGTCGACCCTGGCCGACGGCACCCTGCTGGCCATCGTGCGGCGGTTGCGGACGGCCGACCACGGTGTGTGGGACCACCACGTGCTCGTGTCGGCGGACTCCGGCCGCATGTGGGAGGGCCGCGGGGAGGGCATGGACCTGCCGATCACTCCCACCCTCGTCGAACCGGTCGTGGAGACCACCGACGGTACGCTGCTGGCCTGCTGGCACGCCGCCCCCGAGGAAGGCGGCGGTGAACTGTCCCACGGCTTCCTCCGGTCCGCCGACGGCGGCCGGACCTGGGACCAGGAGGTGCTCGGGAGGGCCGCGCACCTGGACGACCTGCCGATCGAGGGGCGCCTGCTCGTCCTGCCCGACGACCGGATCCTCGCCCTGTGGCGGCAACAGCGCCGCGGAGCCCCCGTCCACCAGTCCGTCGGGGACCCGGACGGCCGGCGGTGGACGGACCCGGAACCGACGAACATCACGGACGCCTGGGTCACTCCCCTGGCCCCGGTGCTCTCCGGCGGGGTGCTCCACGTCTACTGGTTCGACCGCGACACGATGACCTTCCGGGTCCGGCGGGCACCGCTCACGGTCGTCGACCACCCGCGGACCTGGCCGGTGTCCGAGGTGTACGACGCGGTGGACCCGGACCTCTCCCCCTGGGACTCCGGGTACGTCCACGCCGTGGCACTCGACGACGACACGCACGTGACGGTCGCCTACCGCGGTGGGCGGGGAACCGCCCGGGTGACGACACGCCGGTGGCGCCGTGACGGCCTGCCCCGTCCGGCACAGGGCATACCCCTCCCGGTGCCCGGGCTCCGACCTCCGGAGGGCTGATGGAACTGCCACCCGAGCCCCGGCACCCCACCGGGGGCATTCGACAAGGCACCATGCTGCATGTGTGATCACGCTCACCTGTGGGGAGCCTCCACGGACCCCGGCCGGGGGTCCGGTAGCATTCGGACGGTCCGCTCGGCAGCTTCAGAAAGGCGATGATGGGCTCTCCGCTCGTATCCATGGTGATCCCCGGCAAGGACGCCGCCACGACGATCGGCAGCACGCTCCAGAGCGTGGCGAGGCAGGGCTTCGCCCGGGAGGACGTGCAGGTCGTCGTCGTCGACGACGGTTCCGAGATCCCCATGGCACCGGTCGTCGAGGAGTACGCCGGGGACCTCGCCGTCGAGGTGATCCGGAACGAGGAGGCACGGGGGGTCTCCGCCGCACGCAACCGCGGGCTGGAGCACACGACCGGTCGGTACATCACCTTCCTCGACTCCGACGACTGGTACGGCCACGGTCACCTGCGCAATCTCGTCGACACGATCGAGGCGACCGCCGCCGACTGGGTCAAGGCCGACTACGTGGTCGCCAACGGCAACGTCCGCCGCATCACTCCGGCCCCCTGCGCGGTGCGGGACACCGCACTCGACCCGCGGGACTTCATCAACCCGGTGAACGCCTCCTCGATGGTCGACTTCCCGAACGTGTGGTCGGGCATCTACCGGTCCGACCTCAAGGACTCCGGACTCCTGCGCTTCGACGAGTCCCTGCGGACGAGCGAGGACCGGCTGCTCACCTGGCAACTGCACCTGCACACCGCGTCCTTCGCGGTGGCCCGGTCCTACCGGATGTTCTACCGGAAGGGCTCCGAGACCTCGCTCACCGGGATCTTCGACGAGCGCCAGCTCGACTTCATCCCGGCCTTCGGAAAGATGTTCGACCTGTTGGAGGAGACCGGGACCCGGGAGGAGTTCGGTCTCAAGATGGCCCGCAGCTTCCTGGGCATCCTCCACTTCCAGCGGAAGAACCGGTACGCGTCGATGCCGCACGACGTCCGCCACCGCCTGCGGACCGGTGCCGTCGACATGCTCCGGCAGGTCCCCACCGACCTGTGGCGGGCCGCCCTCGTCGACTTCGGTGATTCGCGCGTCAAGGATCTCAAGCCCGTGCTGCGGGAGGCAGGTGTGCACCAGTGACCCAGTTGGTCTTCGCGTCCACGTTCTACCAGGCGGTGTCGGTCGCCGCGATGATCGACGCCGGGATGGTCGGGACGGAGGGTGAACGCCGCATCCTGCTCACCTCGAACAACGCGCTGGTCCCCGAACTGGCGCCCTCGATCCCGGACATGCTCGGTGCCGAGCGGGTGCTCTCCCGGTTCGACGAGGTGTACAGCTGGAACGACCTCATCGAACCGCACCACCCCAAGGACTACTCCTTCGGGATCAGCTACCAGCCGGTCCACCACCGGTACGTGAGCCGGGAACTGGGGCTCGCCGCGGACGAACCGGTCGAACTGTGGTTGGAGTCCCTGCCCTTCGCCCCGGCCGGGACGATCGCCACGCTCTTCCCGCACGCCCCGATCACCGTCCACTCGGACGGCCTCATGACCTACGGTCCCACCCGCAAGCGCCTGCCCATGAACGTGGCCCAGCGGCTGCGGGGGCTCGTCCACACCGACCTCGTACCCGGACTCGAACCGCTGCTGTTCTCCGAGGAGTCCCCGGCACGCACCGCGCTCGACCCCGCGCACATGCGCGGTGTCTTCGCCGAACTCGTCCCGCTCATCAGCGCCGACATGGAGGATCGGGGTCTCACCCCGGCCCCGGGCACCGCCGTGGTCCTCGGGCAGTACCTGGCGAACCTCGGGCTCATCGACCACGCGGAGGAGGCCGCCCTCCACGCCGAGATGGTCGACGCCGCCGCCGACCGCGGGTGCACCCGCGTGGTGTTCAAGCCGCACCCGACCTCGCACAAGCAGACGACCGCCTCGATGGCCACCCGGGCCGCCGAGCGGGGCGTCGAGTTCCACCTCGCGGACGTGCCCGTCTCCGCGGAGGTCGTGTTCGAGTACCTCTCCCCCGATCTCGTCGTCAGTTGTTTCTCCACGGGTCTGGCGACCGCCGACGCGATGTACGGCATCCCCGCGGTCGCCGTCGGCACCGAGGGGCTGCTCAAGGCACTCGCGCCCTACGAGAACAGCAACCGGGTACCGGCGGTCATCGCCGACTACCTGTGGTCGGACAGCGGCTCCACGAACACGGAGGAACTCCAATCCCTCCTCGGTGCGGTCGCCTACTGCATGCAGGCGGAGATCCTCGCCGACCACCGTCCGGCCGCGGCGTCGTTCCTCGACGGACAGTCTCTGGAGACGATCGTCCGGTACTTCAAGCGCAAGCGGCTCACCGCGCTGGAACTGCCCGGTGCCCTGCCCCCACGCGAGCGCCGCCGGGTCGATCCGGTGCGGCGCGTCTACCGGTTCGCCCGGAAGAAGGTCCGGGAAGCCACGGGCTACTGAGACACGATGTCGCCCGGACGGACCCGTCCGGGCGATAGTCTTCACAGGACGTACGCCCGCCCCGGACGAAAGGACCGCACGTGGAGTCCCCCGCACTCACGGTGGTCGTCCCCGCCAAGGACGCCGCCGACTACCTGGGCACGACCTTCCGTTCCCTCCTGAGGCAGACGGAGGTGCTCGAGAAGACCCAGGTCGTCTTCGTGAACGACGGTTCCACGGACTCCACCCCGGACGTCCTCGCCGAGTACGGGCCCCGGTTCCCCTCCTTCGAGGTTCTCACCAACCGGACCGCTCTCGGGCTGGCCAGCGGCCGGAACCAGGGTCTGCGCGCGGCCCGCGGTGAGTACATCGTGTTCCTCGACGGCGACGACTGGTTGCCCGACGGGGACCTGGCGCTCCGCCTGGACGCCGTCCGCTCCCTCGACGTCGACTTCCTCCGCACCGACCACGTCCAGGTCGAGGGCACCCGCCGGGAGGCCCGCCGCGCGCCGATGGCCGTGCGGAACCGGGTGCTGCCCGCCCGTGCCGGGATCCTGCCGACCGGTCAGTCGACGATGGTCGACTACCCCTTCGCGTGGGCCGGGATCTTCCACCGTCGTCTCCTCGACGACGGTCTGCTCCTCTTCCCCGAGGGCTTCATGACCGCCGAGGACCGTGCCTGGATCTGGGACCTCCACCTGCACGCGGACACCTTCGCCGTCGTCGACGGCCCCGGCGTCTGCTACCGCCGCGGGGTGGCCGGGTCCCTCACGAAGATCCTCGACCCCCGCCAGCTCGACTTCATCCGCGCCTTCGAGGGCATCTTCGACCTCGTCGAGGACGAGGCGGACGCCGCCCTCTACTGGGACAAGGCCGCCCGGAACTGGCTGGCGATCCTCGAACACCAGAAGATCCGGTTCTCCGCCTCCGACGCCTCCCTGCGCGCCTCCTTCCGGGACGGCGCCCGCCGCGCCAGCGCCCGGATCCCCTTCGAGGTGCTGCGCCGCCAGTTCCGCAGCGTCAAGCACGATCGGCAGGCCCACGTCCACCGGTTCCTGCCGCACGGCGTCGAACTCCTCCAGGAGGCCATGCGGTGAGACAGCTCTTCCTCGCCTCGACCTACTTCCAGGTCGTCTGTCTGTCCGCCGGCATCGAGGCCGGTGAGTACGACCGCACCCCGACACTCACCGTCGGTGGAGAACCCGTCGACCTCGTCCCCTACACCCCGGCCGACGAGCGTGTGCTTGTCCTGTCCGACAACGCGCAGGTCGTCGAGTTCGCCCGGGACCTCCGTGAGGCGCCGGGTCTCGGGCCCGCGCTCTCCTCCTTCGACCGGGTCGTGAAGCTCAACGACGTGGTGGCACCCAACCACCCGAGTTCCTGGCGACCGGAGGACCGTGACCTGCCCGTCCTCGAACGCCTGCTGCGTGCACACTGGGAGCTCGGGGACGACGAGGTCGAACTCGTCCTCGAGTCCCCCCAGGTCAACCCGGCCATCGCACTGGCACGCATCTTCCACGACGCACTCATCCGTATCCACTCCGACGGCCTCATGAGCTACGGACCCACCCGGAACGTCGTACCGCTGGGCAACGGGCAGCGGACGACCGTCCTCCACCACCTGCCCCTCGTCGACGGGGTCCGCCCCCGGCTGCTCGACGAGTACGGGATCGAACCGTGGCCCCTCGACCCCGACCACTTCCGGGCCGCCGTCGCCCGCGTCGCCGAGGCGATCCCGGACGAACTGGCCCCTCTCGCCGGTCTGGACGCCGGTTCCACCGCGCTCGCCGTCGGGCAGTACCTCGCCGCGCTCGGACTCCTGAGCCCCACCGAGGAGGACGACCTGCACCGCGAGATGATCGCCCGCGCGGCCGAGGCGGGCATGCGCACGGTCGTCTTCAAACCGCACCCGGCCGCTCCCCCGGCCTCCCGCACGGTCCTGGAGCGGGCGGCCGCGGACCACGGTGTCGACCTCCTCGTCCTCGACACCCCGGCGATCGCCGAGGCGGTCCTCCACGTCCTCCGCCCGGCCCTCGTGGTCGGCGGGTTCTCCACGCTGCTCGCCACCGCCCGGGCCTTCTACGAGGTCCCGGCCCGGGCCGTCGGGACCGATCTCGTCCTGGAGCGGATCGTGCCCTTCCAGAACAGCAACCGGATCCCGGCCACGCTCATCGGCGAGATCGCCGACGGCACCACGGATCCGATCGACGCCGACCGGGCCCGGGACCTCCAGGCACTCGTCGACGCCGTCGGCTACGCGATGCTCCCCGAGGTCGTCCCCCACTTCCGGGACCGCGCCGAGGAGTACCTGCGCACCGCGCTCGACACCGACCGGATGCGGTACTTCCGCCGACGGCGTCTCCAGGCCCTCGACCTGCCGGGGGCACCCCGACCCCGCGGGGTCAAGGGCCGTCTGCGCGCCGGGGCCGTCGAGGCCTACCGCACCGCCCGGTTCGTCCGACACGGGATCCGCGTCGACCGGAGGAAGCCGCAGGAATGACCACCACCCACGCCCTCGCGCTCGTCGAGTCCCCGCTGCAGTTTCTTTCCGCGTTGGAAGCCTTCGCTTCCGACAAGCGTTCCGGTGCCGGAGACGGACCGGGCTTCTCCGCCCTCGAAGCCTTCGGGATCGCCGACGACCTCGCCACCCTCCGGATCGCCGCCCGCACCGACGTCAAGGGCATGCGCCGGTTCCTCGACGCCTTCCCCCGTGCCTGGCTGCCGGAAGGCGTCACCCTCGACACCACCGACGCCCCATGGACGCCCGGGCCCGAGGTCGACGTCCTGTACGTCGGCGACGTCTACTCCGGTCGGATCCAGCGCACCCTCCTCGACCCCGCGACCGCCCGCGCCCTCACACGGGGCCTGCGGGTCGTCCTCCTCGACGACGGCCTGGCCACCCGGACCGCCGTCGAGGTGATCGCCTCCGGCACGCTGCCCGGCGGTCTGGTCCGCGAACGACAGTCGGTCGGACGGGCGCGGCAGGGCGCCTCGGTCGCGGCTCTCGGCCTCCTGCGCGGCCTGCTGCGCCGCGGGCGGCTGTCCTGGGTCACGGCACTGCCCGGCGCCGAGGAGCACGGGGACCTGTTCTCCACCCACGGCGGGACGCTCACCCACCACGACTTCGCCGTCACCCGGTCCTTCCCCGCCGCCGGGGACGGACCGGCCGACCGGGTCGTCATCGGCTCCGCGATGGTCGCCGACGGCCTCGTCCACGAGTCCGCGTACCTGGCCTGGCTCGATCGCGTGCTCGCGGACGGGCCCGTCGACTACCACCCGCACCGCCGCGAGGACCGGGACCTGTTGCGGCGCATCGCCGCGCGCCCCGGCGTCCGACTGCGCTCCGGTGGCCTCCCGGTCGAGATCGCCCTCGCCCGTGCCCCGCGCGGTACCGCGGTGTACTCGCTGCCGACCTCGGCGACCGCGACCCTGCCGTTCATCATGGACGACGCCACGTTCCACGTGACACCGGTCCCCGCGGACTGGTGGACCGGGACCGCTCCCGAGGCGCTCCGCCGTCGTCTCAACACCGCCGGGGGCGCCTCGGCGACGGGGACGGCCGGGGAGACGGACCGGGACCGGATCACGGTCGTCTCGGTGTCCGACAGCGAGTCCTATCTCAAGTGGGCCTGCCGGTCCCTCGATACGCTCGGCCCGGACTTCGACATCCACGTCCTCCTCGTCGACAACCCGATCCTGCCGACCCGTGAACAGGTGCGCAACGCGGTGGCAGGCTCCTCCTGGGAGGGCCGGGAGATCCCCGTCGTCAAGCGCTCCGGGCTCGCGGCGACCTTCGCGCGGCTCGAACCCGACGTCGTGCTCGCCGCGGCCACCGGCCCCGTCGTCCAGCAGGTCTACGCGACCGGTGCCCGGATGGACCGGCGCCCCGGCCTCGTCTCCGGCCTGCCGGGCGTCGGCCTGCCGGCGACCTCGAAGGGCATCCGGTACCGGCGGCTGGGCGACGTCTTCATCGCCCACTCCGAACGCGAACGCGAGGCCTACCGGGATGTCGCGGCCCGCAACGACGTCGACGTCGAGGTCGTCGTCGGCACCCTGCCGCTCCTGCACTCCGCGCACACGCCGGAACCGGCCTTCACCGCAGCCGAGGTGCCCCGTCGTCTCGTCTTCGCCCCGCAGGCCAAGGTGCCCCGGGAGAAGGACGAGCGGATGGCCGTCCTGCGCGCACTCGCGGCCTTCGCGCGGAACCACCCCGCCTCCGAGGTCGTCGTCAAGGTCCGCAGTCGACCCGGGGAGCAGGAGACCCACCACGAGGAGTTCAGCTACATCTCCCTCATCGACGAGGCGGTGAGGACCGGGGAGTTCTCCCCCGAGGACCTCACGGTCGCCGTCGGCCCCATGAGCGACTTCCTCACCACCGGCAGCGCACTCGTGACGGTGTCCTCGACCGCGGCGCTCGAGTCGATCGACCGCGGCCTGCAGACCATGGTCGTCACGGACTTCGGGGTGAACGAGGAGATGCTCAACATCTCCTTCGCCGGCGCCCACGGGATGCTCGGCACGCTCGCGGACCTGGCCGCCGGGCGGATCGGGTTCCCCGAACGTGACTGGTTGAAGGAGAACTACTTCCAGGAACGCACCGACGAGGTGGCCCGCACCCTCGCGGCACTCGGCCGCCGGTCGCGCGCCGGTGACCTCTCGGACCTCCGCGGGGCCGCCCGGATCCAGGACCTCCGGCGCCTCCGGGCCGAGCTCCGGTCCGTCTCCCCGTCCGGGATCGTGAGGGCCTACCGGGCCGGGCGGAAGGCCCTCGGGCGTCTACGCGGCCGGTGAGCCGGTCGCCGTGGGGCTCGTGTCCTCCGGTGTCCCCGTGACGACGGGTCCGGTACAGGTCCCGTCCGTCGGCACGGCACCTCTGGCTTCCGGGTCGTGGGCGGCCCGGTAGGCGTCGAGCACCGCCCCGGCCAGCACGGCGTAGCCGGTGTCGTTCGGGTGGATCGCGTCGTCGAAGTGGTCCTCGCCCACCGTCGCCAGGGGGCTGCCGTAGTCGAGCACGCACCCGCCGGTGTCGGCCACCGCACGGCGCACCTGCCCGTCCAGGCGGTCCATCACCGCCTGGTCCGCCCCGCGGCGGTGGAAGGGCGCGAGCGCCACGACCGGCGTGTGCGGCAGAGCCTCGCGCAGGGCCCGGAACGTCCCGTCCACGTGGTGCTGATCCGTCCGCGAGGCGTGGTTGCCGGCAGTCGCGACGATCACGAGGTCCGGAGCGGCCCCCGCGACCTGGGGGACGTGTCCGGTGAAGGAGGCCGCTCCCGGACCACCACTGGTTCCCGGGAAGGCGAAGCTGCTCCCGCCGACGGCGAAGTTGAGTTCTGTCCATCCCTGGGCCGCGGCGACCCGGCTCGACCAACGGTGGGGTTCGCTGCTCGCGCCACCACCATGGGTGAAGGAGTCACCGAGGAAGGCGACCCTGGGCGTCGTCCGCGCGGGGTCCGCGGCTGCTGTGGTGCCATGCTCGTCGGTCCCGTCCCCCGCACCGATTCCGATACCGGGGAGTCCGTCGAGAGAGTCCGTCCTGTCGAGGACGAGCAGCCCCGCGAGGACGAGCACGGCGGACAGGAGTCCGGCGGTCACGGCGAGGACGAGGTCCCGCACGGGGCCGGGACGCCCACGTCGTGGCCGGAGGTCGGGGTGGGGTGCGTTCGTGTCGGTCACAGCCCCAGTATGTCGCGGGTCTCCTCACCCAGGGTGGACATGTAGGTCGCCGACACGTGGTTCTGGTCGCGGTAGACGAGGACGTTGCCGATCACCGCCGGGCAGGTGTCGGACGTGCAGAAGAGGTCCGTGGGGCGGACGAACTCGACGCCATCCACCTGCGCGGCCGCGGCCTCCAGCGCAGCGTTCGTCCGGGCCGACTCCTGGGTCTCGGCCCGGTCGAGATCGCAGGCGCGCGGGTCGTCGCGGTGTTCGACCACACACTCGGCCACGTTCTCCTCGTCCTTCGGTGTCGGGGTGTCGTGCAGGGCGACGACCCGGATACCGGCCTCGGCCATCGGTTCCATGACCTCGACGTAACCGCGGGTGCCCTTGTGCTCCTCCGTGCTGTCCGGGGCCATGTCGTCGACGGCCAGGTTCGTCATCATGACGGCCTCCGGTTCCAGCTCGAGGATCCGGTCGAGGGTCTCCTCGTTCGGTCCCGTGCAGGGGAACTCCGGGTTCTCGGCGAGTGTGCGCTTCTCGGTGTTGAAGGGGCAGGCCTCGTGGAGGAAGGTGACGACCTTCCAGTTGGTGCCCTCGACGGCCGCCCGGATCGCGGGGACCCACTGGTCGGCATGGGAGTCCCCGACGACCACGAGGGTCCGCTCACCCTCCGGGTTCGCGGCCACGCACTCCGGGGTCGTCGCCGAGCGGGAATCGCTCGCGCCCTGGCACGCGTCCCAGGGCGTCGTGTCGTCGGCGACCTCGGACGGAACGGGCAGGATCACGTCCTCGTATCCGGGCAGGAAGGTCGTGACGGTGTCCCCGTCCAGGGAGCCGGCACCGAACCCCTCGCGGTCCTCGCGCGCCACCTCCTCCTGCAGTTCCGCGGTCCCCGTGCGTTGTTCCGCGAGGTACTGGGCGTAGGCGGCCTGGGGGACGAGGCTGAGAACGGCGGCGACGACCATCGAGACGAGTGCGGCACCGACGGTCACCCACTGCCGTCGCCGCAGGAGGTCGAGCCTCCGTACGGGGTTCTCGACGTACCGGTGGCTGAGGTACGCGAGGACCAGGCAGACGAGGACGAGGACCGACCCGTTCCGCACACCCGGGTGGTGCCCCACCACCGCGACGTAGTAGGTGATGACCGGGAAGTGCCAGAGGTAGAGGGAGTACGACCACGCGCCGATCGCCTGGGCGGGACGCCAGTGGACGAGGGCGTGCCACAGGCCGTCGCCGAGGCTGCGGCCGGAGGCGATGACCGCCACGCACCCGAGCACCGGGAGGAGCGCCGCCGCACCGGGGAACGGGGTCTGCGCATCGTAGGTGATCGCGGCGAGCAGGATCGCAGCGAATCCGGCGACGCCGAGCGCCGTCCGTAGCCGCGGGAACACCCGGGGATCGCCGAGGACACAGGCGAGGACACCGCCGATCCCCAGTTCCCAGACCCGGGTCGGCGTGACGAAGTAGGCGGTCGGTTCCCCGGCATTCACTTCGGCGACGGAGTACAGGAAGGAGGCGAGCACGACGAGGGACATGAACAGGCAGGTGAGCCTGCGGACCGTGAGGTGCCGTGCCCCGCCCGCACGCCGGAGACGGCCCACGACGAGGAGCGCGAGGAGGACGAGCAGGGGCCAGAGGACGTAGAACTGCTCCTCGACCGACAGGGACCAGAAGTGCTGGAAGGGGGTGTCGGCGGCGTCCTGGGCCAGGTAGTCGACCGACTTGTCCGCCAGGGCGAAGTTCTGCACGTAGAACGCCGAGGCGATCCCCTGGTCCGCCACCGCCTCCCACTGGGTGGCCGGCAGGAAGAACGGCGCGGTCACGACGACGGCGAGGATCGTCACGGTCGCCGCCGGCAGGATCCGCCGGGCCCGGTTCGCCCAGAAGCCCAGGAGCGACAGCCGCCCGGTCCGCTCCACCTCGCCGAGCATGTGTCCGGTGATGAGGAAGCCGGAGATCACGAAGAAGACGTCGACACCCACGAATCCACCCGGCAACCAGTCCGGATTCACGTGGTAGACGACCACGACGAGCACCGCCAGCGCACGCAGCAACTGGATCTCGGGACGGAACCTCCGGGGGCCCGTGGGCACGGCGGAGGTCTCTCGTGACACCGGGGTCCGTGACTCGGGTGTCCGCGGCACAGAGGGGGAGGTCGACGACATCACCCGCCAATGATCACAGATCGGTAAAGATCCGATCGTCAGGTCGCATTCAGGCTTGCCAGGAACGTCCCAGGGACGCGGCGGTGGGAAGGCACCACGCCGATACCCCGAACAAACAATGGGAATCCGCTGAGTACCGGTACGGTGTACTCCGCTCACCCGGGGACGACCGCCGCGTCCCCGGACCGCGGAACGGAAGACACCGACGTGCCGAGAACACAGACCACCCCGGAACCCGCTGCCGAGAACCGGACCGGGTCCGATCACGGGTGGTACGCGCCGCCCCGGCAGGGCCACCGGCCCGACGTCGACGCGATGCGGATCGCCGCCTGCCTCACGGTCATGCTCGGTCATGCCGGGGGTGTCCTCGTCCGGCGCTCGCGGGAGGACTCCCCCGAACGGATCGACGGGTTCTGGCCGGACAGTGCCGCCGGGCTCGTCGGGCACCTGGCGGAGGCGGTCAACCCCTGGGCCGTCCCGCTGTTCTTCATGATCGCCGGGTGGGCGACCTTCGTCGGTGCGCCGCCCCGGCACTCCGGTGCGGTGCGGCGACGTGTCGTCCGGCACATCGTGCCGCTCGGTTTCTGGACGGTGGCCTACACGCTCGCCTTCAACCTGTTCGACACCGATGCCGTCGACGTGAAGGGGGTGCTGCTCCAGGCGCTCACCCAGTCGGGGCGGCCGGCCTTCCACCTCTGGTACCTCTACCAGTACATCCCGCTCGTCCTCGTGCTCGGGACACTCGTCGTCTTCATGCGCGGCCGACGGCCCTGGGGACTCGCGATCGGGTGCGCCGCGGTGAGCGGGATGAGCGCCCTGTGGCCGATCCTCGACCAGAACACCGTCTGGGAACTGGGCAGTTGGGGCTGGCGGTTCGGGATCTACCAGGTCGTCTACTTCGTCATCGGCGGCTTCCTCATCTACCACGCCCGCAGCATCCGCGTGCCGTGGCCGGTCCTCGGGATCGTGTTCGCCGCCTCCGCCTTCGGCGTCTACCTGCAGCAGTCGGCGCACCACTACCCGATCACCAACAGCTCGCCGTTGTGTGCGCTCCTGGCCGCCTGCGTCATCCTCGGTCTCGCCCGGATCGACTGGTCACCCCGGGCCGCGGCGCTCCTCGCGCGGCTGGCCTCCGCCTCGTTCGGGGCCTTCCTCGTCCACGTGTTCGTCCTCGAGTTCTTCTTCCAGCGCTGGTTCCCCGTCGAGGCCGGACTCCCCACGACCCTCGGCCTCTTCCTCGTCCTGTGGCTCACGATGGCCACGATCGCCTTCGCGCTCAGCTTCCTCTTCGGCCGACTCCGTCTCCGCCCCTTCCTCGGTTGAGGCCCCCGCCGCCCCGCCCGGCCCGCGACATGCCGACTCCAGGGCGCCTCGGCAGCGGAGAGGGACTCAGCGGGGGTCGCGCTGCACGACCGGGATGGAGTCCGTGTCCACCTTCTCGACCTCGGGCCCCACCTCGCGGAACACCCAGGTCCGATAGGCGTAGAAGCGGAAACCCATGGCCAGGGCGATGCCGACGACGTTCGTCGAGATGTTGTAGCTCACCGGGTCGCGCAGGCCGAGCAGGTACCAGGTGACGGCGAGCGGTAGGACGGCGATGACCATGCCGATCCCGTTGACCAGCCAGAACAGCAGGAACCCGCGGACGCCTCCGGCACCGGTCCGGTCCCCGTAGGTCCAGAACCGGTTGCCGAGCCACGCGACGACGATCGAGAGGACGGTCGAGACGATCTTCGCCTTGAGCGGACCGTCGTGCAGGAGCGCGGGGACACCGGCGACGGGGATGCCGTAGACGAGCAGGTTGGAGACCCCGACGTCGACCACGTACCCCGCTCCTCCGACCATGAGGAACCGGACGACCTCGGTGGCGAACGACCACCACCGGGTGCCCTGCAACCGGGCGTGGGCAGCCCGGACACGTTCCCGTGGTGTCACCTCAGGACCGGCCCCGCAGACGCCGGACCGCCCTGCCCAGACAGGTCCGCAGCTTGAGGGTCCGCTTGGCCTTCACTGCGGCGTCGATCGCGCCGGCCGCACCCGCCGTCCCCGGTGTGCGGACCGCGCGGGCCGCTCGTTCGGCCTCCTTGGCGCGCAGGCGGTCGAGATCGGCCCGGGCCGCCTCGGCGGCCGCCTTGTGCCGGCCACGGTCGAAGGACAACTCCTGGTACTTCCGGCCGTAGGCCTCCACGACGTCGAGGCGGGCGAGTGCGACCCGGGGGTCGGCACCCTCGGTCCGGTTCTCCAGGACGTCGACGGGGGCGTGCGTGGCCGGTGTCGAACCCCCGCCACGCAGGGAGTCGACGACGAAGTCCCAGTGTGCCCGGTGTTCCTCCGTGCGCAGGCGGGACACCCGGGCGAGGTGGTCGAGGGCGGCGGTCCGGTCGAAACCGTCGACGGCGATCGACCGGACGGTGCGCACGATGGCGTCTAGGTCGTCGTAGGGCAGGACGAACTGCTCGGTCCCGACGTTCCGGGCGGCTCCCCGCATGCGGACGGAGGAGTACATGTTCGGGGCGAGCGACACGTGCGGGACGGCGGCCGCGGCGGCCAGGATCCCGGCGTGGTACCGGGTACCGACGACGGCCCGGGCCCGGGAGGTGAGCGCCACCAGTTCACGGGCGGTCACCTGCTCGGTCGCGACGACGTCCGGGTCGCCGACGGCGGCCACGCACCGGGCGTTCGTCACCTGGTCCTGCTTGGCGTCCGCGCTCCCCTCGAAGGCCCCGGCGTGCGGGACCAGGAGGAGGCGCATGCCGGTGGCCCGGCGGATGCGGCGGCACAACTCGACGTTCATGTCCCAGTACGTCCGCCAGGAGATGACCGGGGAGGACGGGCGTTCGGCGAGGCTGAGCACGATGTACTCGCCTCCGGCGGTCCAGTCGGACATCGCCGCGTGGTCCTCGGGGCGGGCGGTGAGGGACCACGCGTCGTCGGTCTGCCGGACGACCCGGCCCGTGTCCGGGCCGAGCAGGGCACGCACCGCCCTGTCGGTGTGGTCCTCACGGGCGCCGACGACCACCGCACCGGCGAAGAGATCCGTCAACTGCGGCCGGTCCTCGTCGATGACGAGCGGGCCGAGGGTCTGGCTCGTGAGGGCGTAGGGGATGCCGAACTCCCGGGCGAGAGCGGCGAGCGTCGACCGGTCGTGGACGTGGTGGTCGAACATCGAGTTGAGGTTGCCGCCACCGGCCACGAGGAGTGCGTCGGCACTCCGCAGGGCCGCGACGGTGTCCCGGGCGGTGTCGGTGGGCGCCAGGGCGGAGTCGTCCCCGCGGGCGAAGGCGAGGATCTTCTCCGCGCGGGCCGCGTTCCGTGTGCGTGCCTTCATCGAGAAGCCCAGGCGGGGGACGGAATCGACCCCGTAGAGTTCGGCGGCGTACTCCGGTTCACCGGCGACGAGCGTGATCCGCTCGACACCGCGGGTGGTGAGCGCCTGCAGAGCGAATTCCGTCATCGCCTCGTCGCCGAGGTGGTAGAAATCGCTCCACCCGACGTCACCGATCACCATGATGTGCATGGGCGTCCTTCGCTCGTCGTTCACCGTCGGGACAACGCTACCGGTTACCGGTGCGTCACCGGCCCTCCTCGCCCGGTGTGGACTCCGGTGTCCCCGTCTCCGTCAGGTCGAACGCCTGCGCGACGTCGGGGGCCAGGGTCTCCATGTAGGTCCGGCCCACGTGGTTCTCGTCGCGGTAGACGAGCAGGTTCCCGATGACGGCGGGGCAGAAGTCCTCCGTGCAGAACCGGTCGCCGAGCGACAGGAACTCCGCACCGTCCACCTTGCCCGCCGCGGATTCCAGGGCCGGGTTCGTGTACCGACCCTCGGAGCCCTCGTCCCGGGGGAACCCACAGGTCTCCGGGTCCTCCCGGTGGCGGACCACGCAGGTCGGGGTGTCCTCGGACCCGTCGGGCCGGGGGGTGTCCTCGAGGACGTAGATCTGCGCACCGGCCTCGGCCATCGGCCGCATGGTGTCGAGGTATCCCTGTTCACCGGGGTGTTCCTCCCCCGGTACGCCCTCGATGTCGTCGAAGGCGAGATTGGTCATGAGCACCTTCTCCGGAGCGATCTCCAGGATCCTCTCGAGCACCTGCTCGTTCGAGTCCAGGCAGTTGAGCCCCTTGCCCTCCCACCCGCGCTGGGCGGTCGTGAAGGGGCAGGAGTTGCGCAGGAACACGACGAGACGCCACTCGGTACCCTCGACGGCCTTCTCGATCGCAGGCACCCACTGCGCGGCGTGCGAGTCACCGACGACCACGAAGGTCCTCTCCCCGTCCGGGTTCGCGACCACGCACTCGGTGACGGAGTCCGCACCGGCCTTCGCGGGTACCCCGGAGCACTCCTCCGGGAAGACCGGGGCGTCCTTGCCGCGGACGTCGGCGGGGTTGGGGACGATCACCTCGTCCTGGCCGGGGACGAAGGTGTCGTAGTCGGTCTCCCCGAGCGAGGCCGCCCCCCAGGGGATCTCCGGTTCGGGTTCGGCGGTCTCCTGGTCCGTCGGTTCCCCGTCCACCGGGTCCTCCGCCTGGTCCTCGACGGCGGCGACGACCTGGGCGCTGCGGGCGTCCTCGGCGCGGACATGGGAGGCGAAGACCGCCTGCGGGACGATCGAGACGGCCGCCGCGACGGCCACCGCGGTCACCGAGGCGGTGAGCGCGAGCGTCGACCGGCGGGCGAGCGCACGGTCGTTGCGCACCGGGGTCTCGATCCACCGGTAGGACGCCCAGGACAGGAGGAGCGAGAACGCGACGAGCAGGAGGCCCTCGGGCAGGTTCGGGTCCCGTTCGAGCAGGACCGTCGCGTAGACGACGACCGGGAAGTGCCAGAGGTAGAGGGAGTACGACCAGGCCCCGACGGCCTGGACCGGACGGAGGTGCACCAGAGGACCCAGCGACCCCCGCCCGACCGTGGCACCCGAGGCGATGACGAGCACGGTCGCGAGCACCGGGAGGAGTGCGGCCACGCCGGGGAAGGACTCACCGGTGTAGAACACACCGGCGAGCAGGATCCCGAGCAGACCGAGCACCGCCCCGATCTTCCGCAGGCGGGGGAATCGCACCGGGTCTCCGAGCACACAGGCGAGCAGACCGCCGACGCCGAGCTCCCACACCCGGGACGGGGTGACGAAATAAGCCGCCGGATCCCCGAGGGCCACCGTGACGACGCTGTAGGCGAAGGAGGCGGCGACGACGAGACCGAAGAGCACGAGTGTGGCCCGGCGCAGTCCCGGCGGGGTGCCGTGGACCATCCGTCCGCCGGAGTTCCGGCGGACCCGGGCGCGGACGAGCACGAGTGCGAGTAGCGCGACCAGCGGCCAGAAGACGTAGAACTGTTCCTCGACCGACAGGGACCAGAAGTGCTGGAACGGGGTGTCCGGAGCGTCCTGGGTGAGGTAGTCGACCGACTTGGCCGCGAGGACGAAGTTCTGCACGTACACCGCGCTTGCCATGCCCTGCACCGCGGTGGCGGTCCACTGCGTGGCCGGGAGGAACAGGGGTGCGGTGAGGGCGATCGCGACGATCGACACACAGGCGGCCGGGAGGATCCGGCGGGCGCGGTTGGCCCAGAACCGGGCGAGGGACACGGTGCCGGTCCGTTCGATCTCACGGAGGAGGTGGGCCGTGATGAGGTACCCGGAGATGACGAAGAAGACGTCGACGCCGACGAACCCGCCGGGCAGCCACGCGGGGTTCACGTGGTAAACGACGACCGCGAGGACCGCGACGGCGCGCAGCAGCTGGACCTCGGGGCGGAACTTCCGCTCGGCGTACACCGGCCGGTGGGCCGGGCGCGGCGGGGTGGCGGGACGGGGCGGGACGGACGGGCCGACCACATCAGGGGCGGTTGTGCTCATGTGTGGTCGCGGGTTCCTCCCACCTCGACATCAGGACCGAGGATCAAGGATAGCCAGTCGGCCGGGCCACCGTGCTCAGGCGCCGGGTCCCCGCCCCCGGGCCACGGTACCCGGACCTCACCGCCAGACGACCCGCACCTGCCCGTTCACCAGGCGCAGGACGCCGCCCTCGAACCGCTGGCGCAGCTCCCCCTTGTACCGGAACTGGTCGGAGGTCGGGTACCCGAGACGGCCGGACTCCCAGCCGAGGGCCTTCCAGCGGTCACGGAACGTGCCCCGTGTGGTGTGCGCACCGTGGGCCGGGGACCAGTGGATGGAACCACCCTGGAAGTGCTGGTAGGCGCCCCCGTTCCTGAGGCCCCCGCGCTCGCTCATCCGCGGGTACCCCAGGTAGCCGCGCTCCCAGCCGGTCTCCTTCCACTTGTCCCGCATGCCGTCACGGGTCGTGTGGGCACCGGTGGCCTTCGACCAGTGGATCGACCCGCCCTGGTAGTGCTGGTACTTCCCGCCGTCCACCAGTCCGCCGGTCGGGTCGGTCCGCGGGTAGCCGAGCACTCCGCGCTCCCACCCCTGGTTCTTCCACTCGTTCCGGAAGGCACCCGTGGTGTAGTGGCCCTTCGTGGTCCGGTTCCAGTGGATCGAGCCCTTCTCGAAGTGCTGGTAGGCCCCACCGTCCTTGAGACCGCCCCGCTCCGTCATCTTCGGCTGCCCGAGCACACTCAGGCCGTCGATCTTCGCCCAGGTGTCACGGATCCCGCCGATGAGGTCGTGGTCCAGCCCGTACTTCCGCTCGGCGTTCGTGGCGATCGAGTCGAGCCGCGTGTAGAGGCCCCAGCCCGGGCACTCGGTGGCGGAGACGTCCCGGTGTCCCATGACCCGGTCGAGCGTCACGCGCTGCCCCTCGGAGTACTTGGTCGAGTTCCCGGAGATCATCGAGACGGTGTCCGTGGGGTCGAAGGCCCAGCGCTTGGCCTGCCAGCCGACCACCCGTTCGAGCGCGGGGAGCGCCCCCGTGGGCGTCGAGTTGTTCCACGTGCCGAGGACCGCGACGCCGAAGGTGTTCTGGTTGAAGCCGCCGGCGTGCGCGCCCTGGACCATCCGTTCCCCGCCACCGGGCCGGGAGCCGACCCGGCCCTCGTACACGTTGCCGTACTTGTCGACGAGCATGTTGTAGCCGATGTCCGACCACCCCAGACCCTCCGTGTGGTACCGCTGGATGCCGCGGATGATCGAGGGGGCCTGCGAGGCCGAATAGTTGCTCGCACCGGCCGTGTGGTGGACGACCACGGCGTCCACACGGTCGAACCGGTCGAGGTCGCCCCAGTTCACCAGGTCCGCGTCCGCACCCCACTCGTGTCGCAGGGTGACGGTCCCCAGGTGCGGGACGGACCCGGTCGTCGTCACGCCGGCCCCGCCGGTGTACGTCGAGTTCTCGACGGAGGTGCCCCCGAACCCGGGGTTCTCCGTCTCCTCCGGGGATTCCTCCGCGGGCGCAGGGGACTCCGCGGGCGCCTCGTTCGGCTCCTCCGAGGGTTCGGTCGAATCGGCGGGTGCCTCGCTCGGCTCCTCGGCGGATTCCGTCGGTTCGTCGGGCTCGGTCGACTCTGCGGGCGCCTCGTCAGCAGGCGCCTCGTCAGCAGGCGCCTCGCTCGGTTTCTCCGTGGGAGCGGTCTCCGCGGCGGACTCCGTCGGTTCCTCGACGGGTTCCTCCGGTGGCGCGGCGCCGGCCGGGCCACCGGTGATGGTCGTGTCGGCGGTCGTCGGGGTGGAGGAGTAGATCTCCACCTGGGTGTCGTCGACCTCCGCGGCGGTGTTCGTCGTGCGGACCTCGACCTCCTCGGCCTCGGCGATGACGACGGGCTCGGTGCCGCGACGGGCGCCCTCTGCCTCCTTCGTGCCGGGGTCGGGGCCGTCACCGGCGTCGGCGAGCGCCGGCTGCCAGTCCTGCCACTGCCCGCCGACCTTGAGGCGGTACTCGGTCGCGGGATCCTCGTCGGGATCGCCGGTCCAGGTGACGCCCATGACCGCGAGGTCCGGCGTCGTCACGTGTGCCGAGGCGCCCAGCCCGAACCCGTGCGTGTCGCGGAAGACCTCCGCCTCGTCGTTGCTCACCGGCTGCGCGCGGGCCACGGGACCCTCCGCGCCGAGGGCCGGGTCGAAGGGCACCGTCGCGGCGGACCCCGCGGGGTCGGCGGCGCCGGTGGAGGGCGCCTCGGCGGCGGGGAGCGGGGTGAGGACCGCGGCCTGGGCACCCGTCGCGGCGAGGACCGAGGCACCGGCGAACAGGCCGGTGGTGAGGAGCGCGGCGGGCACCAGGCCCCGGCGGCGGGCCGGGTGTGAGCGGCGGATCGGACGGGAGTCGTGTTCCCCTCGGGGGAAGTGCGAGGACATGCGGGCTCCAATGCCGGTGTCGCGGATTCGGTGACGATTCGTGACACACATTACCTTCCCGGCCCCATCCGGGCACGCCCGCACACGGCAAGACCCCCTGTGGGCAACCGATGGTCGTCACCGGCGGTCCGTGCGTTCCGGGCACCGCACACCGGGAGCTGCTCGTCCCGGGGGCCGTGCCGCTCAGGTGTGGGCGGACACGAGCTCCACCTGTTCGCGGCGCAGGCGCAGGCCGGGGATCGCGATCCGGTCGGCCTCGGAGAAGCCGGCACCCCGGAAGTGACGGTCGGCGGCGACCTGGGCGGCGACCCACGCGGTGTACACGCCGGTTGCGGGGGCGCCCGCGGCACCACGCGCCTCGGCGTAACGCTCCTGGGCCTGCCCGACGGTGCCGTCGGCATAGGCGGACTCCGGCGCGAAGGCGATGAACAGACCGTCCTCCCGGCCACCGGTGAGCGCCCGGACGTCCCAGGAGCGGGTGTCCTTGAGCAGGCGCAGCGCCAGGTTCCACACGGCGGGCTTGAGCAGGAACTTCTTGGCCAGCGAGGTGAGCAGCGCGGTCTTCCAGGACGGGTCGGAGGGCAGGTCCTTCCGGAGGGTCGACAGCCGACCGGCGGCCTCCGTGTCCCCGGCGTGGACGTCCTCGAACACGAGAGCCTGCGCCCGGCCGCCGGTGTACACGAGGCTCAGGCGGATGTCGCGGCCCAAGCGGCCCAACAGGACGGCGAGGACCCGGGTGAACGTCCCGGACTCCTGCACCCGGGTGACGACGGCGGCCAGGGTGGACCCGCCCGCCTGCCCCAGCTGACCGTCGGACAGGTAGCGGGCGATGACGTCGGCGGCGTCGGCGGACAGGGAGTCGTCGTAGGGACGGACCTCGATGGCGACCACTGAGGGCTCCTTCGTGTGGGGGTTCTTTCCGTGCGTCTCGGCGCGTCACGCCGGTCCCGTCCGGACGGTCGGGAGCGTGACGGGGACAACTGTATCCGGGTCTTGCCCCGTGACCCTCCTCACGAGTCGGCGGGTACGGGGTCGAAATATGACACCAGGGCGGGTTCGGAGGCGTGGACACGTCCGACACTCGATCCTCGCCACCACCGGTTGCGGCCGGTCGACCGCACGCCGTCGACCGCACGCCGTCGACCACCGACCGACCCCGAGACGAGGACCCGCCATGATCGAGCTGCGCGACCTGCGCAAGGAGTTCCCCACCCGCTCCGGCCCACCGGCCGTGGCGCTCGACGGCGTGGACCTCAACGTGGGTGCCGGGGAGATCCACGGCATCGTCGGCCGTTCCGGAGCGGGCAAGTCGACCCTCATCCGGTGCCTCACCGGCCTGGAGGTCCCCACCGCCGGCACCGTCGTCCTCGACGGCCTCGACCTCACCGGACGGACCGGTTCCGCCCTGCGCGCGGCCCGCCGGAACATCGGCATGGTCTTCCAGCACGCCAACCTCCTCGACTCCCGGACCGCGCTGCAGAACGTCGAGCACCCCCTGCAGATCGCCGGGGTGGGCCGGACCGAGCGCCGGAAGCGCGCACTCGAACTCCTCGACCTCGTCGGCCTGTCCGATCGCGCCGACAACCACCCGGCGCAGCTCTCCGGCGGGCAGAAGCAGCGCGTGGGCATCGCCCGGGCACTCGCCGCCCGTCCCGGCATCCTCCTGTGCGACGAGCCGACGAGTGCGCTCGACTCCGACACGACCGACCAGATCCTCGACCTCATCCGGCGCCTGCGCGACCGCCTGGGCATCACGGTCGTCATCATCACCCACGAGATGCACGTCGTCCGCGCCGTCTGCGACTCGGTGACCCTCCTGGAGAACGGCCGTGTCACGCGGACCGGCGCACTCCTCGACGTCGTCTCCGAGGCCGACTCCCCCCTCAGCCGCGCCCTCCTGCCCCTCCCCCAGGCCGACCACGTCTCCGAGGCCGTCCCGACCGGGGACGATTCCGACGGCGCCGGGCAGGCCGCCTCGGGCGCGGCGGGGAACACCCTCGTCGAGGTGTTCGTCCGTGACGTGCCCGTCGCCCGCGTCTTCGCCCTCCTCGCCGAGGCCGGGCAGGAGGCCGAGGTGACGACCGGCGCCCTGGAGACCATCGACGGCCACCGCGTGGGCCGCCTGCACCTGGCGGTCGACGACCCGGGCTCGGCCGTCACCGTCCTCTCGTCCGCGGGTGTCCACGCCCGCCTGGTCGACGCCACCGCCGAGGAGGCCGCATGAGCGCGCTCGCCCCATTCATCCCCGTGCCCACGCGACTCCTCGCCGCCGAGGCGCCCGCCGGGACCACTGTCGGTGGGAGCACGGTCGGCGGGACCTCGGGAGGGTCCGCCGGCACGACCGTCGGAGGCACGACGGTGGGCGGCACCGGGGGCTCGGCCGGGGATTCTGCCGGGACGACCGTCGGGACGGACGCCGGTTCCGGCATGTGGCTCGACAACCCGGCGATCACGCAGGAGCTGCTGCCGGCGCTGAACGAGACGCTGCTCATGACGTTCTTCGGCACGCTCGTGGCGGTCGTGCTCGGCATCCCGCTGGGTATCTGGCTGTACTCGACGGCCAAGGGATCGCTCGCGCCCAACCCGTTCGTCCACCAGGTCGTCGGGTTCGTGGTGAACGTCGTGCGGTCGTTGCCGTTCATCATCCTCATGGTCGCGATCATCCCGTTCACCCGGTTCGTCGTCGGGACCTCGCTCGGCTGGCAGGCGGCCTGTGTGTCGCTGGCCATCAGCGCGGTGCCGTTCTACGCCCGCCTGGTCGAGACCTCCCTCCACGAGGTCGACTCCGGCAAGATCGAGGCCGTCCAGATGATGGGCGGCACCCGCCGCCAGGTGATGACCCAGGTCCTCGTCCCCGAGGCGCTCCCCGGCCTCATCAGCTCCGCGACCGTCACGTGTGTGGCCCTCATCGGGTACACCGCGATGGCCGGGACCGTCGGCGGCGGTGGACTGGGTGACCTCGCGATCGCCTACGGGTTCCGCCGCTGGCAGCCCGACGTCATGATCGCCTGCGTCGTCATCCTCATCGCCCTCGTCGGGATCGTGCAGATCGTCGGCGACCGGTTGGCCCGCCGCGTCGACCACCGCTGAACTGTGTCGGACGCCGCCCGAACCCCGGCACTCCGCCGCTTCTGAGGCTTCGAACGCAGCCCACACACCTTTCCTTCGTCCAATCCCATTCCGCACCAGGAGACACCCATGTCCTTCGCACCCCGTCCCCGCCGGGCACTCGCCCTGGCCGCCGGCGCCTCGGCCGCGCTCCTCACCCTCACCGCCTGCGGTGCCGGGGAGGAGACCACCGACGAGATCGTCACCCTCACCGTCGGCGCCACCGTCGTCCCGCAGGGGCAGATCCTCGACTACGTCGATGAGAACCTCGCCGCCGAGTACGGCATCGACCTCGAGGTCGTCACCTACGACGACTACACACTGCCCAACCGGGCACTCGTCGACGGTGACCTCGACGCCAACTACTTCCAGCACTTCCCCTACCTGGAGTCCGAGGCGAACGCCCAGGGGTACGAGCTCTTCGCCTTCGAGCGCGGTATCAACCTGGAGCCCTTCGCGCTCTACTCGGACCGGCACACCGACGTCGCGGACATCCCCTCCGGCGGGACGATCGGCATCAACAACGACCCCTCCAACCAGGGCCGCGCGCTCGCGCTCCTCCAGCAGGCGGGGCTCATCACGCTCGCGGAGGACGTCGACGTCGTCTCCGCGACCATCCACGACGTGGCCGAGAACCCCAAGGACCTGGAGTTCGTCGAGGCCGACGCCTCGATGCTCGCCCAGACCCTGCCGGACACCGATGCCTCGGTGATCAACGGCAACAACGCGCTCAACGCCGGTCTGTCCGCCACCGAGGACGGCCTGCTCATCGAGTCCGCCGAGGGCAACCCGTACGCCAACCTGCTCGTCGTCCGCGCCGGCGACGAGGAACGCCCCGAGATCCAGGCCCTCGACGAGGTCCTCCACACCGACGAGGTCCGCACCTACATCGAGGAGTCCTGGCCCGACGGCGAGGTCATCCCCGCCTTCTGATCCCCGCTGATCCCATCCCCACCCGTTCGCATCCTTAGGAGCCACCATGACCCACTCTCACGATCACCACTCCCCCGCGTCCCGGACGCAGTCCCCGGACGCACCCTCCTCCCGGCCCCGCCGGGGCCGGCGGGTGACGGCACTCGTGGCGGGCGCCTCGGCGGCGCTGCTCCTCTCCGCCTGCGGTGCGGCCGCCGCCGAGGAGGAACTCACGACCCTCACCGTCGGCACCTCGATCACGCCGCAGGGCGACATCATGCAGTTCGTCGCCGACGAGCTGGCCGCCGAGGCCGGCCTCGAGATCGAGGTCGTCACCTATGACGACTACACACTGCCCAACCGGGCACTCGTCGACGGGGACCTCGACGCCAACTACTTCCAGCACTTCCCCTACCTGGAGTCCGAGGCCAACGCCCAGGGGTACGAGCTCTTCGCCTTCGAGCGCGGTATCCACATCGAGCCTTTCGCGTTGTACTCGGATCGGTACGAGGACGTCTCGGAGATCCCCGAGGGCGGGACGATCGGCATCAACAACGATCCCTCCAACCAGGGTCGCGCGCTGAAACTCCTCCAGCAGGCCGGTCTCATCACGCTCGCCGAGGGCGTCGACCCGGTGAGCGCGACGGTGCACGACGTGGCGGAGAACCCCCGGAACCTGGAGTTCGTCGAGGCCGACGCCTCGATGCTCGCCCAGACCCTGCCCGACACCGCGGCCTCCGTGGTGAACGGGAACAACGCCCTGAACGCGGGGCTCTCGGCCACCCGGGACGGGCTGGTCGTCGAGTCCCCGGAGGACAATCCGTACCAGAACCTCCTCGTCGTCCGTGCCGGGGAGGAGACCGATCCGGCCCTGCAGACGCTCGACGAGCTCGTCCACACCGACGAGGTGCGCACCTACATCGAGGAGACCTGGCCCGACGGCGAGGTCATCCCCGCCTTCTGAGCCTTCCGCAACACGGCACGATGATCAGCTGCTGGCAAAACCGCGAGTGAGTGGATCAGCTGCTGAAGAGTCGGCGACCCCGAGAATCAGCTGCTGGACAGAGTGCGATTTCGAGCCCTGAAATCGCACTCCATCCAGCAGCTGATCTGTCGTATCTCAGGCCCAGCCGAACTTGTCTTGATACAGGTGATCGCAGACGCTGGGTTCGGGTTCCCAGGGCCGTGGTTCGGGCACGGGTTCGCCGCTCTCGGTGTCGACGAGCCAGACGCCCCCGGCCCGGATGCGCAGTCGGCCGGTCGCCTTGTCGTAGTCGAAGTGGCCGATCTTGTCCCCGAGCGTGAACACGTGGGCGTGGACGTGCGCGGCGACGGACATCGCGACGGAACCGAGACCGTGGATGAACACCGCCTTGCCCTCCCGGCGCAACTGCCCCGCCTTCTCGTGGAACCGTCGCCACGCCTCGGGGTCGATCTCCAGGAGTTCGTCGACGTCGGCGACGTGGTACGGCGGCGTGAGCAGCTCGTGCGCGATCACCGCCTGGTCCGCGAAGTGGACGTAGGGGTAGATGTTCTCGCCCACGATCGGGTCGTGCGGGTCCGTCTGCCCGGCCGCGCGTGCCTTCGCGATCATCTTGCCCATGGGGCACGGCCGGCGGTCGGGGAACACCGCCTTCTCGGCGGCGACGTCGTGCTGGTACTGCGCCTGGACGGCCGGGTGCCGGACGCTCGTGGCCTGGAGGACCGGCGACGGGGCGGGGGTGCCGGGAGTGGAGGGCGCCTCGGGAGCGGGGGTGGTGGGGTGCGGGCTCGCGTGTGTCACCGGACCAGGGTACGCAGCGACACCGGTGACAGCACCGGGGTGTCCACCTAGGGTGGGCCTGACGTCTCCCCATGAGAAAGGCATCCCCATGGAGTACCGCTACCTCGGCAATTCCGGCTTCAAGATCGGTGAGGTCACCTACGGCAACTGGCTCACGCACGGCTCGCAGGTGGAGAACGACACCGCAACGCAGTGCGTGCACGCGGCGCTCGACGCCGGGATCACGACCTTCGACACCGCCGACGTCTACGCGAACACCGTGGCCGAGCAGGTGCTCGGCGACGCGTTGGCCGGGCAGCGGCGGGAGTCGCTGGAGATCTTCACGAAGGTGTACTTCCCCACCGGCCCCAAGGGCCCGAACGACACCGGGCTGTCGCGCAAGCACATCATGGAGTCGATCGACGGGTCACTGCGGCGGCTGGGCACCGACTACGTCGACCTCTACCAGGCGCACCGGTACGACCACGAGACCCCGCTCGAGGAGACCATGCAGGCCTTCGCGGACCTGGTGCGCTCCGGCAAGGTCCTCTACGTGGGAGTGAGCGAGTGGACGGCCGACCAGATCCGCGCCGGCCACGTGCTGGCGAAGGAGATGGGGTTCCAGCTCGTGTCGAACCAGCCGCAGTACAGCATGCTGTGGCGGGTCATCGAGTCCGAGGTCGTCCCCGCCTGTGAGGAACTGGGGATCTCCCAGGTCGTGTGGTCGCCGATCGCCCAGGGTGTGCTCACCGGTAAGTACCTGCCCGGGCAGCCGGCCCCCGCGGGTTCGCGGGCGACAGACGAGAAGGGCGGCAAGAACGCGGTGAGCCGGTTCATGCGGGACGAGGTGCTCACGGCGGTGCAGGACCTGAGGCCGATCGCCGAGGAGCTCGACCTCACGATGGCGCAGCTGGCCGTGGCGTGGACGCTCGCCAACCCGAACGTGGCGACGGCGCTCGTGGGTGCCTCGCGGCCGGAACAGATCGGGGAGAACGTGGCGGCCGCCGGAGTGACGCTCGACGCCGATGTCCTCGCCCGCATCGACCGGGTGCTCGGCAATCTGCCGGAGACCGACCCCGCGAAGACGAGGTCGCCGGAGACCCGCGTGGTCTGAACGTGAGATCTCCGTGTGTCGGAGTCGCGACATGCGGACGGGTCCGGGTCCGGGCCCGGGGTGCTTCACTTGGGGGCGGGGACGGAGACGGCCCCGCCTGTCCACATCCCGGGAGGAGCCTCACGTGAACTCGTACCGCCGCGACGTCCCCCGCGACCTCTACGGCGTTCCCGTCACCCCCACCCGGCCCGCGACCCCCGCCCCCGCTCCGTGCCCGGCCGCCCGCCGGGCACGCAGCCCCTGGTACCGGTTCTACGCCCGGATCGCCGCCCTCTTCCACCGCTGCTGAGACGACCGCGGGACCGCGCCCGGCACCGCGTCGTTCAGCCCGTCGCTGTTCCACATGCCGATACGACTGCTCCGGCCGGTGAGCGCGCTCCCGCTAGGATGCGCGCATGTCGACCTCCCCCTCGGACTCCACCGTCACCGTCCCCTGCCCCGATGCCTACGACGACTACATCGCCTTCGACGTGACGACCATCGACGGGACGGCCGGGGTCCCCGGGGTCTATCACGCGCCCACCGACGTCGCGGGGTCCGGCGCGCTCCCGGTCCCCACCCGCACTCCCCCGCACGACGTCACCGGGGGTGGGGGTGCGGCGGGCGGGGACGCCTCCGTCGATCTCCAGGACACCGTCCCGATCGCGCGGTTCCCGCTGCCCGGCGCCCTCACCGACGAGGCGGTCCTCTCCGGTGTCTCCATGAAGGACGCCGTCCCGACCGGCAGCACCGTCCCCGCCGCCGAGGCGCCCTCCCCCTCTCCTGCCACCCCCGACGACACCGTCACTTCCGACGACACCCTCACTACTTCCGACGACGGAGTGGAGGGTGACGGTGGGGGTGAGGTGCGGGGCGCCTCGCGAGCGGATCCGGTGGCGGCGGCCCTCGGCGAGGACCGGCCACTGGAGATCACCGGGGCCTTCGTCCGGGCCTGGGAGGCGACCTACGTCGTCTCCGACATGGAGCAGCAGGTGCTGGAGATCGACGGGCCGCGCACGCGCAAGCGGGAGTACGTGAAGAAGAAGGCCTTCCTGCGCGCCGGCGAGTGGAAGTCGGTCGCGACCCTGCCGACACTCGCCGAGGTGCCCGGCGACGACGTGGAATTCATGACCGCGATGGCGCTGTGGAAGAAGACGCCGGACCGGTACCGGCTGCGCACCCTGCGGACACTCGACGGGGTGACGGTTCCGATGGCGAGCGCACTTCTCGCGGGGGTGTGGCCGCAGCGGTTCCCGATCATGGACGCCCGTGCCGTCGGTGTGCTGCACGAGGCCGGGGTGCTGCCCTCGCGGAACCCGGCGGACACCGACTACCTCGTGTATGCGGAGGTCATGCGGTCCCTCGCCGAGGCCTGTCGGTGCAGCGTGCGTGCCCTCTACCGGGCGCTCTACGCCTACGGGAGGCGCTGACGGCCGAGCAGGGGTCCCGGGCTCAGGCGCCCGCGCGGAACCAGTCGGGTAGGGCGGGGATCACGTGGTTCCGGGTGAGCGGGGCGAACTGACGGTCCGAGGTGTCGGCCGGCAGGTGGTCCCAGGAGTACCAACCGGCCTCCTCGATCTCCTCGAGGACCCGGGGTGCCTGGACGTCGAGTCCCGCGGGAAGGCCCCGGTGGAGGAAGACTGTGCCGGTGACGGTGTGGCCCGCCTCGTTCGCGGCGGCCGTCGTCCAGGTGCCGAGTTCGACCAGGTCGGCCGGGTCCGGGGCGAAACCGAGTTCCTCGCTGATCTCCCGGACGATCGCCGCCTCGGCGGTCTCCCCCGGTTCCGGTTTGCCGCCGGGCAGCATGAACGAGGTGGTGCCGCGCTTGCGCACCATGAGCAGGGAGTCCTCCTCCGGGTGCCGGAGCACGAGGGCGGAGACGACGATCTCCTGACGGGCTCTCACCGTTCCCACCGCCCGGAGGCGCCGCGGCGGTGCGACCCGAGTAGGTGGGTGTCGACGATTCCGAGCGCTTCGAAGAGCGCATAGCAGGTGGTGGGCCCCACGAAGGAGAGTCCCTTCTTCTTGAGTGCCTTCGACAGGGCGAGGGACTCGGCTGAGGTGGTCGGGACCTCGGCCATGACCCGTGGTTCCGGGGTGGCGGTCGGGGCGTGGGACTCGATGAAGGCGGGCAGTCCCCCGTCGACCTCCTCCCGGAGACGCCGGGTGGCGAGGGCATTGCGGACCGTCGCCTCGATCTTGCCCCGGTGGCGGATGATGCCGGGATCGGTGAGCAGACGCTCGACGTCGGACTCGGTGAAGGTGGCGACCGCGTCGACGGAGAAGTCGGCGAAGACCTCGCGGAACCGCGGACGCTTGCGCAGGATCGTGAGCCACGAGAGTCCGGCCTGGAACCCTTCGAGGGCCAGCCGTTCGAAGTAGACGTCCTCGGTCTCCCGGCTCGTGTTCCCCGGTCCACCCCGCGCGATCCCGGTCGGAAGGGCACCCCATTCGGTGTCGTAGTACTCCTGGAGCAGCGGGTCGTGTGCGCCCCACGGGGTCCGGGCCAGACCGTCCGGGCCCACGACGGGGTAGGCCGCGGCCGACTCGGCAGGGTCGGGAGCCCCGGCGCCGGTGGGTTCGGATTTCGAGGCAGGTTCGACATGTTCCACGCGCCTCACCCTATCCCTCGGTTGCGGCCCGACCACAGGCGTAGGTTGGTGGCATGGTCATCCGCACAACGCGCACCTCCGGTCGCCCGCCCTGGCGTGGGACGGGTGTACGCGCGTGCGTGCTCGCCGTGGTGCTCGGTCTGGTCGGGTGTGCGTCCGGCGCAGGCGCCTCGGGGGGTGGTGTCGACGCGGAACCGGGAGATCCGGATGCGCCGGTTTCGACCACATCCGCCACGACTCCGGGCCCCGACGACCCCCGCGACCCCGGCGACCCCGACCCGGCTCTCGCCGGCCCCACGCCGGATCCCGCACTGCCGATCGCCACGCCGCGGACGGACATGATGCACGAACACTGGCACGAGCCCGGCGCGTACACCTTCCGGGTCACCGGCGACGACACCGTGCTGGTCGCCTTCGTCGGGGGTGTCGAGGAGTGCTACGGCGCACGGGCCGTCGTCGAGGAGGACCCCGACGAGATCCGGATCGGCGTCGTCACCGGCACGATCCCGGAAACATCCGATGCGTGCATCGACCTCGGGGTCCCCCTCCAGTTGGAGGTCACGACCGTCGACCCGATCGGCGATCGCGAGATCGTCGGCCTCGCCGGCCCCTGATCGCTCGCAGCAACTCACACGCGTGGTCGGATTCCAAGGGCCGCAACCTCACTGTCGATTGCCGTACCTATGTACGGCAATCAGGCCGAACTACCGTGCATCGGTACGGCAGATGACAATGGGGTTGCGCCGGACCGACCCGAAACCACCGTCCGTCCCCTGATCGCCCCTCAGAAGATCGGGACGAGGGCGACGCCGAGCCCGACGAACAGGGCACCGAGCAGGACCGTGATCGCGGTCTCCGCCTTCTCGTAGACCCGGATCACCGGCCGCAGAGAGGCGATCGCGGCGACGAGGCAGAACCACCCGAACCCGGTGACGACCATCATCGTGCCGACGGCCACCGACTCCCAGGCACTGATCCCCTCGGGCAGCACCGTGACGAGCAGAGCACTGAAAAAGACGACGGCCTTCGGGTTGCCCACCGTGTTCGTGAGGAACCCCAGCCGCGCGGCCCTCGCCACCGACATCCCGGACCCCGCCGCCGAGGCGTCCCGATCCTTCCGGCCGTCACCTTCCTCACCGGCCGCAACGGCACCGACCGTGCCTGCATCGGCCCCGGTCTCACCGGTGGTCGTGCCCCCGCTACCGACAGCCGCACCACCGTTCCCGGCGGGGACGACGACCGCGCGGGTGTGGTCGGCCGAGGGCGCCTCGGCGGCGCGGGACTTCTTCCACGCCCGCCAGGTGGAGAACAGGATCTGCACCCCGTAGAGGGCGAGGAACACGGCCCCGGCCCAGCGGATGACGAGGTAGACGGTCGGGTGCTGGTGGACGAGGCCGACGACGCCCGCGAGCGAGAGCACGACCCAGATGCTGATGCCCGCGGCGATCCCGCCGGCGACGGCCATGCCCGCGGCGCGGCCCTTCTGCAGTGAGGTCCGGAGGACGGCCAGGAAGTCGGGGCCCGGGCTGCCGACGGCCATCACCCAGGTGACGAGGAGGACGGTCCATGCACCACCGGTCACAGTGCACCTCCTGCCGCGCCGGTGCCCGCGTCGCTACTCCCACCGGTTCCGGCACTCCCACCGGCCCCGCCGTTCGTGGTGCCGAGGGCGACGAGCGCCTCGGCGCCGTGGGTCCCGGCGCGGTATGTGTGCGCGCAGTCGCCGGCGAACTCCAGCAGGTCACCGGGGCCCAGGACCACCGGTTCGTCGTCGGGACCGCAGGTGAGCGACCCGGCCGCGAGGCGGATGACCTCGATCGTGCCGGCGTGGTGGGCCACTCCTGCGAAGGACTCCCCCGGCCGCAGCACGAGCGTCCAGAACTCCCAGTCGAGACTCTGCGGCACCCGCGCCATGAGCTGGGTGAACGGGCCCGTCGCCGTGCTCGGGTCCTCCGCGCGGACCAACCGCGTCCGAGGCGCCTGCGCCACGAGCAGATCCGCCACCGGCACCGCGAGGGCGAGCGCCAGGCGGTCGATCGTGTCGAGGGTGGGGTTGCCCTTGCCGTTCTCCAGGCCGGAGAGGGTCGCCTTGGACATGTGGGCGGCCTTCGCGAGGGCCGAGAGGGACATTCCGCGTTGCGTGCGGATCGCGGTGACGCGCTGCGCCACCGTGTGGGACCAGGAACTCATGACGACCATGCAACCAACCCGCGTGCGGAAAAGCGAACGGTCCGTTCGCCTGGGCGAACGGACCGTTCAGGAGTGCTTCACGCCGGGGTCGACGTCACATGACGTCGGACCTCACTTGGCCTTGAAGAAGAGCTGCTTGTTGCAGAACTCGTCCATGGCGAGCGGGCCGAGCTCACGGCCGACGCCGGAGCGCTTGACGCCACCGAAGGGCAGGTACTCACGCGAGCCCTCGGGGGCGTTGATGAACACCATGCCGGAGTCGATCTGCTGACCGACCTTCTCCGCGCGCTCCAAGTCGGTGGAGAAGACGGCGGAACCGAGACCGAAGGGGGTGTCGTTCGCCAGGGCGACGGCCTCCTCCTCGCTGGAGACCTTGAAGAGCATGAAGGCGGGGCCGAACAGCTCGTCGTGGAAGGCCTTCATACCCGGCTTCACGTCCTTGAGGACGACCGGCTTCACGTAGGCGCCGGGGCCCTCGTAGCGGTCGCCACCGGCGAGCACCGTGGCACCCTCGGCGGCGGTCGCCTCGACCTGACCCATGAAGCGCTCGGCCGCGGCGATCGAGGACAGCGGCGAGAGCGCGGACTCACCCTCGTAGGGGTTCTCCGGGGCGAGCGCCTTCGCCTTCGCGGTGATCTTCTCCTCGATCTCGTCGTAGATGTCCTCCATGATGATCATCCGCTTGGGCGAGTTGCACGCCTGGCCCGTGTTGCCGATCCGTGCGGCGAACAGCGTGTCGACCGTCTTGTCGACGTCATCGGAGTCGAGCACGATGTACGGGTCCGAGCCACCGAGCTCGAGGACGACCTTCTTGAGGTTCTTGCCGGCCTCGGCGGCGACGGCGGAACCGGCCCGCTCGGAACCGGTGAGCGACACACCCTGGTTGCGGGGGTCGGGCAGGATGATGTCGGCCACCTGCTCGTTCGTCGCGTAGACGTTGATGTAGGCGTCGGCCGGCAGACCGGCGTCGATGAAGATCTGCTCCATCATCGCCGCCGACTTCGGGCACTGCGGGGCGTGCTTGAGGATGACGGTGTTGCCGAGGGCCAGGTTGGGCGCGGCGAACCGGGCCACCTGGTAGTACGGGAAGTTCCACGGCATGATGCCGAGGATCGAGCCGACCGGCTTGCGCAGCAGGAATGCCTCCCCGTCCTTGGGGCCCTTGAGCTGCTCCTCCTCGATGAACGCCTTGGCGTTGTCCGCGAAGTACTTGTAGATGAGGGTCGAGATCATCGTCTCGCCCTTGCCCTCGGGGATCGCCTTGCCCATCTCGAGCTTGATGATCTCGGCGAGCTCCTCGGACCGCTCCTGGTAGATCTCGGAGACGCGGGCCAGGACCTTGGTGCGCTCCTCGATCGGGGTGTTCTTCCAGCTCTGGTACTGGTTGTGCGAACGCTCGATCGCGTCCTTGATCTGCTCGTCGGTCGCCGTCGGGTACTCCTCGACGAGTTCACCGGTGGCGGGGTTCACGACCTTGTACTCGGACATCGAGTCGGGTCCTTTCGTTGGGATACAGGGAGTCGTGCAGGCACGACGGAGGGGCTGTTCCCAACTTATTGTCCTGTGGTCCCGGACACAACCGCGCGGGCCTGTGCATCCGCTCCACACCGCGGATCCGAGACCGTCGTCAGGTCGGTCCCGATCCCGCCGCCGAGGTGCCCCGCACGTGGCAGGCCGAGTGCGGGGCACCTCGGGCGCGCTCCGGGCACCTGCGGTCCGTGTGCGTCGGGGTTCCGGCCAGGGCACCTCGGGCGCGGGGCGGTGTACACCCGGCCGGAACCCGCCCCGCGGGAAGGCCGCGAGCCGGGACCGGACGTCCCGCCGGACGGTGAACCCCTGGCCGGGCACGTGGCCGGTGGCACAATTGGCCCCATGAGCACAGTCGATCCCCGCACCCTCGCCCTGGCCGAAGAGGAATTCCTCGCCGCACAGGAGGCCGCCGGTGTCACCATGAAGGTCCTCCACGACACCCAGGCGTGCGCCGACGCCTCCCTCCTCCTCGACGAGGTGTGGAACGTGGGCGGGGCCGGGACGACGCAGATGGAGCCCGGACTCCTGGTCGCCCTCGTCCACGCCGGCAACTACGTCGGCGGCGCCTACGACGACGAGACCGGTGACCTCATCGGTGTGACCGTCGGCTTCTTCGGTGAGCCGCTGGGCAAGATGATGCACTCGCACATCGCCGGCGTCCGCCACGACCAGGTGGGCCGCGGCACCGGGGCGGCGATGAAGCTGCACCAGCGCCAGTGGTGCCTGGAACGCGGGATCCAACAGATGACGTGGACCTTCGACCCGCTCATCGCGCGCAACGCCTACTTCAACTTCCACCGGCTGGGTGCCAACTGTCTGGAATACCTGGAGGACTTCTACGGCCTCATGCGCGACGGCGTGAACGAAGGGCAGGGCTCCGACCGCATGCTCGTCTCGTGGCGCCTGGACCGCCCGGCACGCGTCGAGCCGATCGCCGAGACCACCGAGGGTGCCGACTTCGCACTGCGCGTTTCCGCCGAGGGGGAACCCGTCGTCGCCGAGGTACCCCGCTCCGCCTCCGTCGTCGCCGTCGACTTCCCCACCGACATCGAGACCCTGCGCGGTGACGACGCCGCACTCGCCGCCCGCTGGCGAGGCGCCCTCCGCGAGGCCCTCACCGGCCTCATCGCCGACGGCTGGGAGATCCGCAGCTGCCTGCGCGGCGGCACCTACCTGCTGACCCACCCCCAGGAGGAGGACGGCGACTGAGCCGGAGCCGTCGACCGGGCGCTGCCTCCCTGTTGGCTGGGCGCTCCCTGCCCGGCGCCGCCCCGATATCTTCGACGGCCCCCGATATGTCGGCACATATCGGGGGCCGTCGAAGATGTCGGGGCGGTGGGGTTCCGGGGCTGGGGCGGAGTCGGGCACAGTCGGGGCGGTGGGGTTCCGGGGCCGGGTCTCACTCCCAGTCCGCGCGCAGTGCCTTCTTGTCGAGCTTGCCGACGGAGGTGTGCGGCAGTGCGTCCTGGACGATCACGCGGTCGGGCATCTGCCACTTGGCGAACCGCCCTTCGAGCACCCCGGCGACGTCCTCCCGGGTCACCTCGGCGCCGTCCTGGGCGACGACGTACGCGACGGGGCGTTCCTGCCACTTCTCGTCCGGGACTCCGATGACCGCGGCCTCCCGGACGTTCGGCAGGTCGAGGATCGCGTTCTCCATGTCGATCGAGCTGATCCACTCACCCCCGGACTTGATGACGTCCTTGAGCCGGTCCGTGAGCTTGAGGTACCCCTCCGGGGTGATCGTCCCGACGTCCCCGGTCTTCCACCAGCCCTCGTCGAACCGTTCGGCGTTGTCCGGCTGGTCGTGATAGCTCTCGGTGATCCACGGCCCGCGCATCTGCACCTCGCCCACGCTCGACCCGTCGTGCGGCAGATCCTGCCCGTCGAGCCCCCGCACCCGGAAGTCGATGCCCGGCACCGGCAGGCCCTGGCTGCGCTTGAGGTCCCACTTCTGCTCGTTCGTCCAGCCGCGCAGGGAGGGCTTGACCGTCCGGTTCGCGGTGACGAGCGGGGTCGTCTCCGTCGCTCCGTACCCGTGGATGATGTCCGCGCCCGTGAGCTCGGAGAACCCGCGCATGAGCGACAGCGGCGGCTCCGTCGACCCGGACACGAACCGTGCCGAGGACAGGTCCGGCGGTGTCTCCCGCTTCCGGTAGTGGTCGAGGATCGGGGCGAAGAGGGAAGGCGCGCCATTGGCCACGGTGACGCCCTCCTCGACGATCGCCTCGGCGACGACCCCCATGTCGTCGGCCTGGAACCGCCCGGGCAGCACGAGCTTGGTCCCGGCGTACACGGCGGCCTGTGCGAGCCCCCAGGTCTGCGCGTGGAACATCGGGGTGATCGCCATGACGACGTCGTCGTAGGTGATCGACAGCGTCCCGACGATCCCCATCGTGTGCAGGTAGATGGCCCGATGGCTGTAGTACACGCCCTTGGGCCGCCCGGTCGTCCCCGTCGTGTAGCAGGCGGAGTAGGCGGTGCGCTCGTCGACCTGGCGGAAGGGGTACTCCGGTGCGGCCGCCGCGAGCAGGTCCTCGTAGTGGTGGACGCGCTCCAGGCCCGTCTCGATCTCACTCAGCGGCTTGTCGCTCAGCACGATCCAGTCGGTGACGACATCGGTCTTCGCAGCGATCGCCTCGGCGACGGGCAACAGGGATTCGTCGACGCACACGTACTGCGCGCGGGCGTGCTCGGCGACGTAGACGACGTCCTCCGGGGCCAGGCGCAGGTTCATCTGCAACATCGTCGCCGCCAGCCCCGGGATCGCCCAGTAGAGCTCCAGGTGGCGCCGCGAGTTCCAGTCGAGCACGCCCACGACGTCCCCGGGCCCGACGCCGATCGACTCCAGGGCGCCGGCCGCCCGGTTCACCCTCTCCCATTCCTCCGCGTAGGTGTTCCGGTGCCAGGCGCCGTCGAGCGTGCGGTGGACGACCTCCGCCTCCGGGAAGGTCCGGGCCGTGTGCCGGAACATGGTCGTCGTGTTGAGCTGGTGGTCGTCCCCCATCGTCGAGGGGATGCCCCGCAGCAGGGCGGCGGTGTCGGCGGGTGCGGTCTCGGTCATCGCGGTGTCCCTTTCGTACGCGACCACCTCGTCGTGGTCCTCATCACACACCTTAACGACCGTTCGGTGTCCGTGGAGGGGTCCGCCCGCCCGGATCGCACTCCCCCTCCGAACGCCGCCGAGGCGCTCTGCACTTCCCATCGGAAGTGCAGAGCGCCTCGGGAGCGGTTCACTGCGGGGAACTCAGCCGGCGGGGTGCCGGGGCTCGGGCGGCGTGGAACTCAGCCGGCGAGATGTCGGAGCTCGGGCGGCGTTCGATTCAGCGGATACCGCGCATGAGCTTGAGCATCGGCTTCGCGACCGCGAGGACCACGAGGCCGACGGCGATCGAGCCGCCGCCCATGGCGATCCAGTACGGTGCCTGGTTCGCGGCGTCGTAGAACTGCGCGAACACACCGGAGAGCGCGGTGCCGACACCCGAGGACAGGTAGAACAGCGCGATCATCTGCGACATGAAGATCTTGGGCGCGAGCTTGGTGGAGAAGGCCAGGCCGATCGGCGAGATCATGAGCTCACCGACGACGAACATCATGAGGATGAGGATCACCCACAGCAGCGGTGTCGCATTGGGGCCCGCGTTGCTGAAGGGCACGAACATGAGGAACGCGACGCCGATGGACAGGAGAGCCAGACCCGCCTTGACGGGGGTCGAGGGCTGCTTGTCCCCGAGCTTGAGCCACACGAGAGAAGCGACCGGGGCGAGCAGGATGACCCACAGCGCCGGGATGAGCGAGATCCAGCTGATGGGCATCTCCCAGCCGAGCACCGTGCGGTTCAGCTGGTTGTCCGAGTAGCTCGTGAGCACACCGAAGACCTGCTGGTACAGGGCCCAGAAGACGACGGAGGCGATGAAGAACGGGATGAAGGAGACGATGCGCGACTTCTGGTCGGCGGTCACCTGCTTGTTCGTCAACATGATCGTGAAGTAGGCGACGGCGGCGAGCGCGGAGACCGAGGCGGTCCACACGGCGATGTTGTCGCCATTCATGAAGCCGGTGCCCCACAGCACGGAGATGCCGACGACGACCGCGACGATCCCGAGGCCGAAGTTCACGAGGGACTTCTTGGGTGCCGGGTTGCCGACGACCTTCGAGGACAGAGGCAGGTTCTTCCGGCCCGTGAGGTAGATCGCCAGGCCGAGGGCCATCCCGACCGCGGCGGCGCCGAAGGCAATGTGGAAGCCGATGTTGTCCTGCAGGAGACCGGTGAGCAGCGGACCGAGCAGGGCGCCGATGTTCACGCCCATGTAGAAGATCGAGAAGCCGGCCTCGCGGCGCGGGTCCTTCTGCTCGTAGAGGCTGCCGACGATGGCGCTCGCGGTCGCCTTGAGACCACCGGAACCGAGCGCGACGAGCACGAGGCCGAGAGCCACACCGCCGAGACCCGGCACAAGTGCCAGCGCGATGTGGCCGGCCATGATGACGAGAGCGGACCAGAACAGCACCCGCTCGGAACCGACGACCCGGTCGGCCAGCCAGGAGCCCACGATCGTCGCGAGGAAGACGGCGCCGCCGTAGGCACCGACGATGGCGAGCGCGGTGGGCTCCGCCATCCCCATGCCGCCCTCGGTGACCGAGAAGTACAGGTAGATGGCGAGGATGCCGGTCATGCCGTAGTAGGAGAAACGCTCCCACATCTCGAGCCCGAAGAGCTGGGCCAGCGGCAGGGGGTGTCCGAAGAACCTGCGGTCCTCACGCATGTCCGTGGTGTCACGGGGCGTGGTGGGAGCAGCGTTCTCCACTGGTGTACTGGGTGTCGTAGTCACGAGAAATCCTGTGTCCGTCGATGATTCGTGACCGTGTCTCGGTCACGCGATCGAACGAGAACGATACGCCGGTGAGAGGCGCGACACCTGCCGGATGAGGCCAAGGACACGTGATGGTGAGATCTTTCACCGAAAGACAGTGCACCTTGTCACAACGAGTGATCTGTTCCACATCATGGAACGCAAGAACCCCGGATTCACGCCGATCGGAGGCCCTCCGGGGCGCCACGGACCGTTCGGCGCCCCGAACGGGCGCACCATCCCTGCGTTGCGGTTCTGCCGGTATCTGGTTGCGGTTCCACCAGCCCGTCGCTGCGGTTCCACCGCCCTTCCGTTGCGGTTCCACCACCGACCCTCCGCGGTCCCGCCGGGCACACGAAAGCCCCTGTGCGACATCGCAGGATGTCGCACAGGGGCCCGTGCACGTCGGCACCCGACGCGCAAGGCGCCTCGGCCGCGGCTTCAGTCCGTGACCGTGGCCTCCGGCTGGGCACCCGGCCAGACCGGCAGCCAGTCGGGCAGGTCCGCCGGGATGTTCGCGGGGAACTGTGGCGGACGCTTCTCCAGGAAGGACGTGACGCCCTCCTTCGCGTCGGCCCGGCGGCCGAGCTCGTAGATCCCGCGGGAGTCCAGACGGTGGGCCTCCCAGGGGTTGTCCGCGCCGAGCATCGACCACAGCATGGTGCGGCCGGCGGCCATCGTCACCGCGGACGACCCCTCGACCAGTTCCCTCGCCAGCCCGTAGGCCGTGTCCATGAGCTCCGCGTCGGGGACGACCCGGGAGACCATCGAGCACTCGAGCGCCTCTTGCGCGTCGAACACCTTGCCGGTGTAGACGAGCTCGAGGGCCTTGTTGATACCGACCACGCGGGGCAGGAACCACGTCGAGGCGGCCTCCGGCATGATCCCGCGCTTGGCGAACACGAACCCGAAACGGGCGGATTCCGCGGCGATCCGGATGTCGCACGGCAGGGTCATGGTCGAGCCCACACCCACGGCCGCGCCGTTGTACGCGACGATCACCGGCTTGCGCATCGAGGCGATCGCGAGCGACACCCGACCACCGCCGTCCCGTCGCACACCCTCGATCTCGTCGTGTCCCTCCGTCACGGGGGCCGGGGCCTTTGCGGCCGGGGACTCGGCGCCGACGACGTCCGGGGCGTCCGCCTCGCGCGCGTCGTAGTCGAAGGTGTTCGCACCGCCGGACAGGTCGGCGCCGGGGCAGAAGAACTTGCCCTTGCCGGTGAACACGACGACCTTGACGTCGTCGTCCCGGTCCGCCCGGGCGAAGGACTCGATGAGTTCCTGACCCATGAGCCCGGTGAACCCGTTGCGGGTCTGCGGCGAGTCGATGGTGATGGTGGCGATCCGGTCGGCCACCTCGTAGGTGATGTGCTCCATTGCACGGTCTCCGTTCGGCGAGTGGCGGATCAGAAGATCGAGTAACCGCCGTCGATGACGAACTGCTGGCCGGAGGTGTACATGGCACCGGGGCCGGCCAGGTACGCAGCGATGCCCTCGAAGTCGTCCGGGCTGCCCCAGCGACGGATCGGCGCCCGCTTGATGACCTTCTCGGTGAACACGTCGTTGCCCTGTGCGCCCTCGGTCATGTCGGTGGCGATCCAGCCGGGCAGCACCGAGTTCACGCGGATGTTGTGGCGCCCGTACTCACTGGCGACGCCGCGCACGATCGAGAGGACCGCGCCCTTCGTCGCACCGTAGTGGACGTTCCCGGCCGCGCCCTCGATCCCCGCGAGCGAGGCGACCCCGACGAGGGCACCGCCCTTCCGGTCCCCCTCCCCCGCGGTCTCGTTCTGCTTCATGAACTGCTTGATGGCCGCCTGGAAGCTGAGGACCACACCGTCGACGTTCACCGAGCTCACCCAGTGGAAGTCGTCGAGGGTCATCTCGTGGAAGGGTCCCTTACGGCCACCGATCCCGGCGTTCGCGATGAGCGCGTCGAGGCGCCCGTGCGCGGCCAGGGTCTCCTCCATGGCGGCGGTGACCTGCTCGGGCCGTGCCACGTCGCAGGCGTGGGCGGTGACGGTGCCGCCACCCAGTCCGTCGAGTTCGGCGCGGGCGGACTCGTTGCGTTCGGTGTTGCGGCCCCAGATCGCGACCGAGGCGCCCGCCTTCGCGAGCCCTCGGGCCATGCCCAGGCCGATGCCGTTGTTGCCGCCGGTCACGACCGCCACGTGGCCGTCGAGGTCGAAGGGTGTCGTCATGATGGGATGTCCGTTCCTGTGTGGGGTTCCGGTGTCACGTGCCGGAGAAGACTGTCACTTGCCGGTGAAGACGGGCGCGCGCTTCTCGAGGAAGGCGGTGGTGCCCTCCTTGAAGTCCGCGGAGGCCATGAGCTTCCGCTGGTACTCGTCCTCGCGGTCGAGGGCGGCGTCGAGTTCGGTGAGGGAGGCCTGGTTGATCGCCCACTCGGTGAGTCCGAGCGAGAGGGTGGGGCCGGCGGCGAACCGGGCGGCGACCTCCTGGGCCTTCTCCAGGTAGGTCTCGACGGGGTGCACCTCGGAGGCCAGCCCCCACTCGACGGCCTGCTCGGCGTTGACCTTCTCCGCGTTGAGCGCCATCTTCAGCGCCCGATGGCGGCCTGCGGAGGCCGCGACGAGGGCGGTCGCACCACCGTCGGGCATGAGGCCGATCTTCGTGAAGGCGAGCATGAAGTAGGCCGACTCGCTCATCACCACGTAGTCGCAGATGAGTGCGAAGGAGCAGCCGACTCCGGCGGCCGGGCCGGAGACCGCGGCGATCGTCGGGACCTGCAGGTCCTTGATCTTGCGGATCGTCGCGTTGATGATGTCGAGGCTCGTCGCTCCGCCGCTCTCCTTCTTGGCCGCGAGGTCGGCACCGGAGCAGAAGGCCCGGTCGTCGCCGGTGATGACGACGGCGCGCGCCTCGGTCGCGGCCCGGTCCACGGCCGCCTCGAAGGCCGTGGCGACCTCACCGGTGACGGCGTTGAGCGAGCCGGGGCGGTTGAACGTGATGGTCATGACACCGTCGTCGACGGTGACGAGAAGGTCCTGGGTCTCGGACATGGGGGTTGCTCCTGTCGGGCGGGTCGGACGGGTCAGACGAGTTCGGTGTCGACGTCGAGGAGCACCTTGCCGAGGACCGCGCGGTCGTCGAGGACGGCGATCGCCTCGGCGGCGTTCTCCAGCGGGTAGTGCCCGTGCACGTGCGGATCGAGCTTGCCGGCCTTGAGGTACTCGGTCATGGTCTCCCACTGTTCGTGGACCATGCCGTCGTTGCCGACGGTCGCGGCACCCCAGCCGACACCGGAGACGCTCACGTTGTTGAGCAGCAGGCGGTTGACCTTGACGGTGGGGATGTCACCGGCGGTGAAGCCGAGGACGAGGACCTGGCCGAAGCGGGCCAGGCAGCGGATGGAGTCGGTGAACCGGTCGCCGCCGACGGGGTCGGCCACGAAGTCGACGCCCTTGGGGTAGATCTCCTTGACGGCGTCCTTGAACCCCTCGGCCATGACGACGTGGTGGGCCCCGAGATCGCGGACCACCTGCGCCTTCTCCTCGGTGGAGACGACGCCGATCACCTCGGCGCCCATGGCGAGGCCCAGCTGGACGAGGGCGGAGCCCAGGCCACCGGCGGCCCCGTGGACGAGCAGGGTCTGACCGGGCTGCAGCCTGGCGCGACCGCGGAGGGTGAACTCGGCGGTGAGCAGGTTCATGGGCATGCCGGCCGCCGCGGCCAGGGACACCTCGTCGGGCAGCTTGAGCGTGCGGATGTCGTCGGCGACCAGGTACTCGGCGAAGGCACCCTTGCCGGTGATCGCGGCGACGCGGTCGCCGACGGAGAACTGCGAGCCCTCACCGACGGCGGCGACGACCCCGGAGGCCTCGGACCCGAGGGTGAAGGGGAGGTCGTGCTTCACCTGGTACATGCCACGGGTCTGCAGCAGTTCCGGGAAGGTGACGCCGGCGTGGGCGACCTTGATGAGGACCTGACCGGGCCCGGGTGTGGGCTGCTCGACGTCGACGAGCGCGACGTCCTGCGGGCCGGTGAGTTCGGTGACGTGAATGGCCTTCATGCGGTGGGGACCTCCGTGGTCTCGGGGAGCTTGCGTTTGACGAGTTTGCCGGTGGGCGTCCGGGGCATCTCCGTGATGTACCGGAACTCCCGGGGGATCTTGTAGCGGGCCAGGCGGGGTTCGAGCCAGTCGACGATCTCCGCGGTGAGTGCGTCACCGGGGGCGACGTGGTCCTCGGCCTCGACGTAGGCGACGGCGACCTCACCCAGTTCCTCGTCCTTCCGACCCACGACCGCGACGTCGCGGACGTCCGGGTGGAGGGCGAGTTCGTTCTCGATCTCCTGCGGGTAGATGTTCACCCCGCCGGTGATGATGAGGAAGGAGCCGCGCTCGGCCATGAAGAGGAACCGTTCCTCGTCGAGGTGGCCGAGGTCGCCGGTGGTCGTCCAGTCCGGATGGTCCGGGTGGCGGCTGGAGAGGGTCTTGCCCTCGTCCTTGTAATAGGTGAAGGGTTCGGTACCCTCGGGCTTCTCGAAGTAGATGGTGCCGACCTCACCGGGCGGCAGTTCCGCTCCGTCGGGCCCGCAGATGTGCACGGTGCCCAGCAGCCCGTCGCGGCCGACGGAGCCGGGCTTGCGCAGGGAGTCCTCCGAGTTGATGACGGTGACGCCGTTGCCCTCGGTCGAGGCGTAGTACTCGTGGATGACCGGCCCCCACCACTCGATCATCTTCCGTTTCACGTCGATCGGGCAGGGGGCCGCCGCGTGGATCGCCGCCTTCATCGAGGACACGTCGTACCTCTCCCGTTGCTCGGCGGGCATCTTGAGCATCCGGACGAACATGGTCGGCACCCACTGCGAGTGCGTCACGCGATACTTCTCGACAGTCTCCAGCGCGAACTCGGGATCGAAGCGCGGCATGATCACCGCGGTCCCGCCGCGCGAGTGCGCCGTCATGACGAACCGGATGGGAGCCGCGTGGTAGAGCGGCGCGGGCGAGAGGTACACGGACTCCTCGTCGAAGCCGTAGAGGGCCGTGAACAGTTGGACCATCGAGACGTTCGGGTCCTCGATCGACTGCTCCGGCAGGTGCGGCAGGATCCCCTTGGGGTTGCCGGTCGTGCCGGACGAGTACAGCATGTCCCCGCCGCGTGGCTCGTAGTCCGGCTTCTCCGCCGAGGCGCCCGCCAGGATCCCCTCGTAGTCGACCGCCCCGGCCAGCTGCCCGGGCATCCCGCCCACCTGGACGCGGTGTTCGATGTCCTCGCAGTGGGCGGCGAGTTCCACGGCGCTCGCGAGCTCGGCACTGATGATGACGACCGAGGCGTCGCAGTCGTGGATGATGTACGAGCTCTCGCGCGGGGTGAGGTGCCGGTTGACGACCGTGATGAGGGTGCCGGACCGCAGGGCGGCCCAGTAGGCCTCGATGATCTCGAACCGGTTCTCCGCGATCATCGCCACGTGGTCGCCGGTCTGCAGACCGATGCTGCGGAACCAGTTCGCCAACCGCAGGGACCGGTCCTCCAGGTCGGCATAGCTGAGCTGGGCGCCCGTGTCGGCCATGATGACCGCGGGCTTGTCCGGGAAGCGGGTGCTCCAGGCTCCTGGGTACATGTGGTGTGTGCTCCTCGCCGTTGAGGTGTGGTTCGGTCGTGGTGTGGTGGGGCCCACGTGACCGTGTCTAGAATCAAAACGTACCGAACGATTGTTCAGTGCGCCAGGTCTGCGCACCGATTTCCACCAGGAGCACACATGACGACGACGTCAGGATCCACGGACGCCACCGGGGCCACCACGGCTTCCGCCACCGACTCGGACGGCCGCACGCCCACCTCCCCCTTCGCGGAGTACTCCGCGCGCCTGGGCCGCGAGCTCGCGACGGCGCTGGTCACCCACCGGGAGGACACGGACCTCGCCGCTGAGGTCGCGCGGATCGCCGCCGCCCTGTCCGCCGCCGCCGAGGCGCCCTCCGCGGTCGTCGTCGACGATCCCGCCCGGCCCGCCGCGCACATCCCCTTCGACATCACGCCGGCCTCGTCCCCGCGGAACCCGATCGCCCCGCCGATGGACATCCGCTGGGACGGCGAGCGCTCCCGGTGCGAACTCACCCTGCCGCTGCAGTACCAGGGCCCTCCCGGCCGCGTGCACGGCGGGATCGTCGCCCTGCTGCTCGACCACGTGCTCGGCAACGCCGCGAACGCCGGGGACTCCCCACGCTCCTACACCCGCTACCTCAACGTGCAGTACGACGGGGCGACCCCGATCGGCGGCGACATCGTGATCGAGGGCTGGCTCGACCGCGAGGAGGGGCGGAAACGATTCATGGCCGGCCGAATCCTCGTCGACGGCCAGACTTCCGTCCAGGCCGAGGGCCTCTGGATCCGCCCCAAGGATCCCGTCCCGGCGGAGTGAGGCACTCGCTCCAGTACCTGACCGAGGTGCCGCGCCGGCGCCTCGGTCAGACTGCGTTCAGGACTTCGGCCGAAAACCCTCGTCCTCAGGCTTGAGCGGGGCGCCGCGAAGGACGAAGGGACCGTCCAGCTCCGTCGGATCGACCTGATGACCTTCGTAGCCGAGCAGGTCCTCGGAGCGGCCGACCCGGATGCAGGCGCCGATGGTGACCGAATCCTCACCGACCACGAAAGGCGCCGGCTGTCCCCAGTCGACCTCACGGCCCTCGCCATTCACGAGGACGTAGGGGCGGGCCATGCGGCGCATCACCCATCCCCCGCGACCGGACCACTCCACGACGACCTGGATCTCTCTCATGGCTCCATCCTGTCAGAACGTCTGCAGGGTTCTTGCGGACTCAGTCGTCCGGGATGCAGTCGAGCAGGGCCGCCGCCGTGGCGACCCAGGTGTCGAGCATCGGTTCACTCTCCGGGTCACGCCCGGAGAACGTGTAGGTGACGGCCATGCCACGCATGCTCGTGAACACCACCGCGATCGCCCTGTCGTAACCCGGATCGGCACTGATCACGGGCCCGAAGAGCAGGCGGATGTTCTGCCGCACGCGCTTCAGCACGCGCTTCTCGTGGTCGACCATCTCGGCGGCGAGCGCCGGGTCGGTCCGGGCGGCGATCCACGTCTCGGTGGCCGCCCAGAAGTTCGGGTGGAAGAAGCTCTGCCACAACTGCCGCACGGCCCAGTCGAGCCGGGTCCGCAGATCCGCCGCCGAGGCGCCCTGCTCCCCAGGCGGCACCGCCGGCGGTTCCGGGAGCGCGTCGACGTCCAGGCGTTGCGCGGCCAGCCGTTCGACGGCGGCGGTGATGAGGTCCTTCTTCGAGGGGAAGTGGTGGAGCAGCTTGCCCCGGCTCACCCCCGCGCGGGCCTGGACCCGCATCGTCGTCGTCGCCGCGTAGCCCTCCTCCAGGAGGGTGGCGACGACGGCGTCGAGGATCTCCTCCCGGGACCGGCGGCCCCGGGAGGAGACCTGGGTGCCCGTGCTTCCGGGCGCCTCGACGTCGGTCATCCTGTGGTTCCGCGGATCACTTCGGGGCCATGCGGATGGCGCCGTCCAGACGGATGGTCTCGCCGTTGAGCATGGGGTTCTCGACGATGTGCTGGGCCAAAGCACCGAACTCGTCCGGCTCGCCCAGGCGGGAGGGGTGCGGCACCTGGGCACCGAGGGACTTCAGAGTCTCCTCCGAGGCACCCTGCATGAGCGGGGTCTTGAAGGTACCCGGCGCGATCGTCACGACGCGGATGAGCGTCGAGGCGAGATCGCGGGCGATCGGCAGGGTCATGCCGACGATGCCGCCCTTGGACGCCGAGTACGCGGCCTGACCGATCTGACCGTCGAAGGCCGCGACCGAGGCGGTGTTGACGATGACACCGCGCTCCTCGCCGGCCGGCTCCTGGGTCTGCATCTTGGCGGCGGCCAGGCGGATGACGTTGAAGGTGCCGATGAGGTTGACCTGGACGACCTTGTTGAAGGCGTCGAGCGGGAAGGGGCCCTTCTTGCCGGAGACGCGGTTGGCGTTGCCGATGCCCGCGCAGTTGACGACGACGCGCAGGTCGCCGAGCTCGGCGGTCTTCGCGATGCCCGCGGCCACGTCCTCCTCGCTCGTGACGTCACCGCCGACGAAGACGACGTTCCCGCCCAGTTCCGCGGCGACCTCGGCGCCCTTGGACTGGGGCAGGTCGAAGATGACGACCTTGCCGCCGGCGGCGAGCAGCTTCTTGGTGGTGGCCAGGCCGAGGCCGGAGGCGCCGCCGGTGACGAAGGCGACGGTGTCGGTGATCTGCATGTGGTGACTCCTCGTCGAGTTGACTGCAGTGTGCCCGGGGAGGTCCCGGATCCTGTGATTCACGCTACCAGTCGATATTGACTGTTTTTCACGCTCGTGTGAAGCTTAACGTGCGTTCAGTCAGTTGCGAATCACTCGCGACCGATCCATCCCCGACACACGCCACCCATCGGGGCACTCACGGCCGAGTCGCCCCACGTGCGCACCGGTTGCGCACTCGAAGAACAAGGGAGTTCTCATGACCGAAGCAGTCATCGTCGCCGCACGCCGCACCCCCACGGGCAAGCGGGACGGCGTCCTGTCCGGAGTCCACCCCGCCGACCTCGCCGCCCTCGTCATGGAGGACCTCGTCTCGTCCACGGGCATCGACCCGGCCGAGATCGAGGACGTCGTCTGGGGCTGTGTCACCCAGGCCGGCGAGCAGACCGGCGACATCGCCCGCACCGCCGCCCTGTCCGCGGGCCTGCCGGAGACCGTCACCGGCGTGACCGTCGACCGCCAGTGCGGCTCGTCCCAGCAGGCCGTCCACTTCGCCGCCGCCGGCATCATCTCCGGCCAGTACGACGTGGCCATCGCCGGTGGCGTCGAGTCGATGTCCCGCAACCCCATGGGCTCCTCCTCGCAGGGTAAGAATCCCTACGGCGAGAAGTTCCAGGCCCGCTACGACGGCGTGAAGCCCAACCAGGGCATCGGCGCGGAGATGATCGCCGAGCAGTGGGGCTTCGGCCGCACCGAGCTCGACGAGTTCTCCCTCGCGTCCCACGCCAAGGCCCAGGCCGCCACCGAGTCCGGCGCCTTCGAGTCGCAGATCATCCCCGTCACCACCGCCGACGGCGTGGTGACGAAGGACGAGGGCATCCGCCCCGGCGGCACCGTCGAGAAGCTCGCCAAGCTGCCCACGGTGTTCAAGGAGGACGGGGTCATCCACGCCGGCAACTCCTCGCAGATCTCCGACGGCTCCGCGGGCCTGCTCATGATGTCGGACACCAAGGCCAAGGAGCTCGGCCTCAAGCCGCTCGTCCGCGTGCACACCGCCGTGCTCGCCGGAGCCGACCCGATCATCATGCTCACCGCCCCGATCCCGGCCACGCAGAAGGCCCTGGCCAAGTCCGGCCTGTCGGTCGACGACATCGGCACCTTCGAGATCAACGAGGCCTTCGCTCCGGTCCCGAAGGCCTGGCTCAAGGACCTGGGCGCCGATCCGGCCCGCCTCAACCCGCACGGCGGCGCCATCGCCATGGGCCACCCGCTCGGTGGTTCCGGTGCCCGTCTCATGACGACGATGGTCCACAACATGGTGAACAACGGCATCAAGTACGGCCTCCAGTCCATGTGTGAGGGCGGCGGCCAGGCCAACGCCACCATCCTCGAGCTCATCGACTGAGCGCGTCCGCAGGACATCCACACACAGGACCACGGGAAGAGAGACACGGACGCGATGAAGCGCAATCTGTACGAACAGGACCACGAGGACTTCCGCAAGGTCGTCGCCGCCTTCCTCGACAAGGAGGTGGCCCCGAACTTCGAACGCTGGGAGAAGGAGAAGCTCGTCGACCGCTCCATGTGGAAGGCCGCGGCCGAGGCGGGTGTCATCGGCTTCTCCCTGCCGGAGGAGTACGACGGCGGTGGCATCAAGGACTACCGCTTCGAGATGATCCGCGGCGAGGAGGTCTCCAAGCGGGGCTTCGGGTCCGCGACCGGCGGGTGGGGCGTCTCCGACGGGATCGTCCCCGGCTACTTCGAGAACTTCGGCAACGAGGAACAGAAGCAGCGCTACCTGCCCGGCCTGGCATCCGGCGACACCATCAGCGCGATCGCCATGACGGAGCCGGGTGCCGGTTCCGATCTCCAGGGGATCAAGACGAAGGCCGTCCGCGACGGTGACGAGTGGGTGATCAACGGGGCGAAGACCTTCATCACGAACGGTCAGCACTGCGACTTCGTGGTCGTCGTCGCCCGGACCGATACCGACGTCCCCGCCGCCCACGGCACCTCGCTGTTCATCGTCGACGACGGCACACCCGGCTTCACCAAGGGCCGGAAGCTGGAGAAGGTCGGCCTCGACGGCCAGGACACCTCGGAACTGTCCTTCGAGGACGTCCGCGTGCCGCAGGCCAACCTGCTCGGCGAGGAGGGCAAGGGGTTCATCCACCTCATGACCAACCTCCCCTACGAGCGCATGGGCATCGCCACCGGCGGTCTGGCCGGCGCCCGCTCCGCCCTGGAGTGGACCGCGAAGTACGTCTTCGAACGCGAGGCCTTCGGTCGGACGATCGGCGACTTCCAGAACACGCAGTTCGTCCTCGCCGACCTGGAGACCCGGATCGACGCACTCGAGGCTTATGTCGACAGGTGCGCCCTGGCCCTCAACGCCGGTGAGCTCACCCCGGAGGACGCCGCCAAGGCCAAGTGGTACGGCTCCGAGCTCCAGCTCGAGGTCGTCACCAAGTGCCTGCAGTTGCACGGCGGCTACGGCTACATGCTCGAGTACCCGATCGCCCGGGCCTTCCGGGACTCCCGGATCCAGACGATCTACGGCGGTGCGACCGAGGTCATGAAGTACATCATCGGCAAGGACATCAAGAAGCGGTTCTCGCCCAAGAAATAACGATTCGCACATGCCGGTCCGGTTCCACCCTCCCGGACTTGCAGGGGTACCGAACACTCGTTAAGTTGTTTCAAACGACACGGGGCCCGGGACCGGGATTCCACCGGTTCCGGGCCCCGATCCGTCGTATCGCACCTGAGCCACAGGTGACGACACGTGCAGGTCCACCCGGATCCACACGTGACGTACAGTTCCGTTCCGTACCGCTGAACAGAATCCACAACTCCACACGGCACCGCGCACACTGGTCGTACCACCCCGTACGACCCGGCACGGTTCCGACCGCACCACCGACGTACCGCGCCACGACCCCCGAGTCACGGCGCACAGGCCCCATACCCACCCAGGCAGCCCCAAGCCACCGCGAAACAAAGGTGATTCCGATGGTGAAGTTCAATCTCGGACTCGACAGGACACTGTCGGTCCTCACGGCCGTGGTCGTCATCGCGATGATGCTCCACGTCGTCGCCCACGCACTGCTGCGGTACTTCTTCAACGCCCCCATCTACGGCACCAACGAGATCGTCGCCTACTGGTACCTGCCCGCGATCGCCCTCCTGGGCATCCCGGCCGCGACCCTCCAGCGCGAGCACATCAGCGTCACGCTCGCCGTCGAGGCGATGGGCAACAACGCGCGGGTCATCTGGCACGTGTTCGGCAATGCGATCGGTGTCCTCCTCTCCCTCGGCTTCGCGTGGTTCGGCCTGGAGGAAGCCCTGGAGAAGATGCACATGGGTGCCACCGCCGGTGTCACCGACATCATCACGTGGCCCATGTACTTCCTCGTCCCGGCGGTCTTCGCGATCCTCGCGATCCTCAACGTCATCGACGCCTTCTACGTCATCCGCTCGAAGGACACGTCGATCAGCCTTCGGACCGGCCAACACGAAGACCAGTCCTCCGAGGACGCGCTCGTCGCCTGACGACGTCGTCAGGCCCCGATCAAGGAATCCCTATGACTTCGAACGTTCCTTCCTCCCCCGCGGACTCCGCGGAGAAGACCGCAAGCTTCGGCGGTGCCGTCGCCGGCATCCTGCCCTCCGACTCCAAACGCCCCAAGCCGAGCTGGGTGGGCATCGCCATCGGTGCCGGTCTCTTCATCATCTGCCTCGTCGGGCTGTTCACCAGCCCGACGACGGTGGTCGCGGGCATCTGGTGCATCGCCATGATGCTCGTGCTCATGTTCCTCTCGGTGCCGGTCGCGCTTTCGTTGGCCGTCCCCTCGCTCATCGGCATCTACGCGATCTCCGGTATCCCGGCGACGATCAACATCCTGTCGACGAGCCCCTTCCACTCGGTCTCCAAGTGGAGCTACAGCGTCCTGCCGATGTTCATCCTCATGGGCATGCTGCTCACCTCCTCCGGCATGACCGAGCGGATCTACCGCGCCACCGACCGCTGGTTCGGCTGGCTGCCCGGTGGCATCGGCGTCGGGACGACCGCCGCCGGTGCGGGTCTGGCCTCCGTCTCCGGCTCGACGATCGGTATGACCTACGCCCTCGGCCGCGCCGGTATCCCGGAGATGCTCAGGTCCGGCTACGACCGCCGCATCGCCGTCGGTACCGTCATCATCGCCGGTCTGCCCGGCAACCTGATCCCGCCGTCGATCCTCATGGTCATCTACGCGGGCATCGCCTCGGTCCCCGTCGGCCCGCAGCTCATGGCAGGAGCCCTGCCAGGTATCCTCATCGCCGTCTGCTTCGGCATCTTCCTCATCATCATCGGCACCGTCGCCCCGCAGCTCGTGGGCCGCGGCAAGGGTCAGAGGTCCGAACGCGTGCAGGTCACGTGGAAGGACCGTTTCGCCTCCCTCGCCGAGATCTGGGGCTTCCCGGTCATCATGATCGTCCTCTTCGGCGGCATGTTCTCCGGTGTCTTCACCCCGACCGAGGCCGGTGCGGCCGCCGCACTCGTCGCCCTTATCCTGTGCCTCCTGTACCAGCGGAAGAACAAGCCCTTCGGCAAGGTCGCCGAGGCCGCCATGAACACGGTGTCGGCCACCGCCGCCATCTTCTTCATCATGATCGGCGCGGAGATGCTCACCAAGCTCCTGGCCATCACCGGTCTCGCCCCGGTCATGACGGACTTCATCACCGGTCTGGGTCTCAACCGGATCTCGTTCCTGCTCGTGCTCATCGTGCTCTACGTGATCATGGGCATGTTCTTCGACACCCTGTCGATGATGCTGCTCACCATCCCGATCCTCCTGCCCACGCTGGAGGTCATGGAGGTCAGCCCCGTCTGGTTCGGTGTGTTCGTCGTGCTCCTCGGTGAGCTCGGCCTCATCACCCCGCCGGTCGGCCTGCTGTCGTACATCGTCCACAAGCTCGGCCAGGACCCGAAGGTCAACGTCGGACACTCGATCTCCCTGCGCGACGTGTTCACCTCGCTCCTCTGGTTCCTGCCCATCGTCGTCCTCTTCCTGGCGCTCATGATCGTCTGGCCGGAGATGACGGAGATACTCCCGAACATCATGGAGAACAACTCCGGCGGCGCGGTGGAATGATCCACCCGCACTGACCGGAGAGACGGGCCCGGACTCCCGGAACACCCCGCCGAGGAGCAAGGACGCTCCCGTGTCGCGTGACCACGACGGTCACGCGACACGGGGTGCCGAGGACCGGATCCCACCGACACATCCGCCCCACGAGGTCAAAGGAGACCATTCGTGCACATCACCACCCACATCCGACGGCCCGCCGTCGCCCTCGCGGGCACCGCGGCACTGGCCCTCACCCTCACCGCCTGTGCCGGCGGTGCGGGCAGCAGCGGATCCTCGAGCGAGAGCGGCTCCGGGGACGGCTTCGCCTATGACGCCCCGCAGGAGGAGGTCGACGCCGCGATCGCCGATCTCGACCCGATCACCGTGACCTTCCAGGGCTCGGCCGCCAGCCAGGAGTCCGTCATGGCCCCGGCCTCCACCGAGTTCGAGCGGATCGTCGAGGAGCGATCCGGCGGCAAGATCGACGTCGAGATCGTCTGGGGACAGGCCGTCGCCGGCTACGCCGAGGTGCACGACGCCCTGGCCGACGGCCGGATCGACGTCGCCTTCACCCTCCCGATCTACATGCCGCAGGAGTACCCGGGTGTCGATGCGATGGGCACGGCTCTGGCCGGGGCTCCGCCGAGCCCCTTCATGGGCGAGATGGTCGCGAACGCCATGGCGAACAACCTCGCCTGGGAGGACGAGGAACTGCTGGCCAACTACGACGAGAAGGGCCTGCAACCACTCACCCCGGTCGCGGCCTCCGGTGGCTACTACACCGTCTGCACCGAGCCGATCGTGAGCGTCGACGACTGGCAGGGCCGTCAGGTCCGCATCGCCGGCACCGCGCAGGCCGCCCAGGTCACCGCCATGGGTGGCACACCCGTCTCGATGGATTACACCGAGACCTTCGAGGCCTTGCAGCGCGGCACCGTCGACTGCACACTCGCCCAGCTCGTGCCCTCCGCGGAGGCCGGAATCCTCGAGGTCGCCCCGCACATCGGCCACATGACCGACCAGAGCTTCTCGCGCGCCCCGGGTGCCTACCTGGCCGGGAAGACCTTCTGGGACGGTCTGCCGCTGGCCTACCAGCAGATCCTCTTCGACTCCAACGCCATGGCCTCGGCCGGCGGCATGCTCGCGGTGATCGGCGGCAATGCCGACGCCATGGCCCAGGCCAAGGAGCACGGCGGCACGGTCCAGCCCTTCGACTCCGGCGTCGAGGACGCGGTCGCGGAGACCACCGGTCCGCTCCTGGAGTCGGCGGTCGAGGCCGGCAATCTGCCGGAGGACATCGAGACCCGCATCGAGGAGTCGGTCTCCGGTCTGGAGTCCACCTTCGCCGAGCTCGGCTACGAGGACGCCGGCGACACCGCCGACTTCGACGAGTGGTTCGACTGGGACACGGACTTCGAGGGCTATGCCCGCGCCTCCTACGAGGACGCCGGCCTGGAGCACCGTCCGAGCTGACAGCGCTCGAACGCACCACCACGGTTCGCTCCCCCACCACCCGGTGGGCGACCACGGTGGCGCGACACCCCAC